>JAWLDZ010000013.1:0-46340 GCA_041686355.1 Spirochaetaceae bacterium | reverse complement strand
GAGTTCAGTATACCCTCACGCTCCTTAATCGGCTACCGTGATGAGTTTCTTACCGACACCAAGGGCACGGGAATCATGAACTCCTTTCTCTCCGGTTACGAAGAGCACCGCGGCGAGTTCGCCCAGCGCCACACCGGCTCCCTGGTGGCCGACCGCCAGGGCCAGGCAATCGCCTATGCCCTGTTCAACCTGGAGCCTAGGGGCAACCTGTTTGTCGTCCCCGGCGACCCGGTCTACGAAGGCATGATCGTGGGCGAGCACAACCGCGAGAACGACCTCAACGTAAACCCCACCAAGACCAAAAAACTCAGCAACATGCGCGCCTCCGGCAAGGACGACACCGTCACCCTGACCCCGATCCTCCCTATGACCATAGAGCGGGCTGTACAGTTTATTCGTGAGGATGAGCTGATCGAAATCACCCCCACCGCTATCCGCCTGCGCAAGGCCGAGCTCAACAGCTCCGCCCGCAAAATTCTGGATAAGCGTGTGGGTTAGGGGCCCTAAAGAGCAGCAAAAGCCTCCGGCTTCCTGCCTTAAGAGACCCTCTGGAGTTATTACTCAGTTAACCTGAATATGGCACTTCCGTAGGGCGGCAGGGTAATCTCAAGCACCCCAGCCTTAATTGGCAGAACTTTTCCTGACTGAAACATATCTACGGCAGTATGCTTTTCGCTGGATTCGCTGTCGGCGAGCAGCGCTAGCTCAATACGTGTTTCAGCTCCATCGGAATTGAACGCTGCCACCACCCGCTCTTCTCCAAACCGGCGTTCAAAGGCTAATTGATGGTGGTCTACAAACAGCTGCCGGTAGCTGCCGGCCTTCAGGGCCGGTGAGCGGCGCCGCACTTCGGCCAGTTCTCTGATAAAGTCCGCCGGCTCGGGCTGCTGAGGCGTCACCTGCCTCCAGGGCGGCCGTAGCGGGGCATCGCTGTGCACAGCCTTACGTCCCTTAATCCCGAATTCGCTGGCGTAATACACCGATGGAATCCCCGGGATGGTAAAAAGCAGGGCATAGACAGGAAAAAGATGCCCGGGCTCAATCAGGCGGTCGGCAATACGGTCCACATCGTGGTTGTCCACAAAGTTGTAGAGCGGCAGATTCCGACTGATACCCTCCGGGCCAAAGTGGCGGGCCAGGGAGTGGGCCAGCTCAAAATAATTACCGTCGTTATGAGATGACCACAAGGCTTTGTAGGTTTCGTAGTTGGTCAGGCTGTGCAAGCCCGTCTCTGCGGCGAATTGTCCATAATCCCCGTGAATCATCTCCCCCAGAAGAAAGAACTCCTCCTTGTGGTCGGCGGTGTAGCGGGCCAGTTCTCCTATAAACTCCGGCGGCAGGGCATAGGCTACATCCAGCCGCAGGCCGTCTATGTCGAAATCCTCGATCATTTGCCCTACGGCTCCGAACAGGTGTTCCCGCAGCTCCGGCAATTCCAGGTTCAGCTCAGGCAGCTCCTCATGCCCCTCCCAGGCTCGGTAGGTAAAACCATCATCGAAGCGATTATTCCCGGAAAAATCTACCTCTTTAAACCAGTGCCGGTAGGGCGAAGCCTCACCCTGACGACGGAGGTCATAGAAGGCAAAGTGGTCACGGCCCACGTGGTTAAACACCCCGTCCAGTATCACCCGTAGGCCGCTGTTATGCAGCTGTTGTACCACGAGGCGTAGGATTCTGTTGTCACCGAGACGCCGATCGACATGGTAGTGGTCTACGGTGTCGTAGCCGTGGGAGCTCGATTCAAACAGAGGCCCCAGATACAGGGCATCGCAGCCGAGGCTGCGGATATGCGCCGCCGTATCGGCTACCTCCTCCAGCCGGGGAACGGCGGGGGTGGTAAAATCGTTGTGTTCCGGTGCCCCGCAGAAACCGAGGGGATATATGTGATAAAAGCTGCTGTGTTGCCACCAAGGCTGTTGAATATTCATGGCTGCTCCAATCTAAAAAAATCAGTTTTATAAATAAGCCGTGGCCGGACGCGGGCTACTGTCTTTCCAAATGTAGAAGAGCCTGCGAATGCTGCAGGGTGTAGATGTACAGGATTACCGCCAGCAGACCGAATATCATCGGGCCGTAGAGAATTCCAATCGGGCCGAAGAGTCGAATTCCCCCGATAAGGGCGAAAAAAAGTATCAGTGTGGACATTCCCGATTTTCCCTGCATAAGATAAGGGCGGAGGAAGTTGTCAATGGAGCCGACCCCCACGGCACACCAGATGAAAATAAAAATTGCATAACCGATTTTTCCAGTGATAAGCATATAGCCGGTTATTGGTACCCATACCAGGGCGGTACCTACTATGGGAATAAACGAGGAGATGCCGAGCATCACCCCCCAGAAGAGGGCGGAAATACCGATTATCTGAAACCCGATCGAGGCCACTACTGCCTGGACGGCCGCGGTCAGCAGCATTCCCAAAAGAACCGCTCTTACGATATACCGGACTCTCTTGATAAGCACCTCTTCATGACTTCCGGAGAGGGGCAGAATCTTTAAAAAGTAGGAGAGCATGGCATCGCCGTCACGAAAGGCATAAAACATAATAAAAAACATAATAAAGAAGTTCATTATCAACAGGCCAGTCTGCGAAAGGAGGGGTAGAATGAAACTGCCCAAAGCCTGGGCCGTGGTGCTGCTCAATTCTGCAAGCCCCTCAGTGAGGGTTCCCTTTTCTCCGGCCATCCCTGCAATGCGATCTTCTATAAAGTTGCGAAGGCCGCCAAGCCAGGCATACCTTTCCCAGTTAAAGTTCTGTATGCCCTCGACCAAACCTTTTGGCCCCCCGGAGCTAATCCAGTTTTGCAGTTGCTGTGCTACTTCGATACCCTGCTGGACTATGGCTGCAGAAACAAGCAGAAAAGGAATCACCACTACCAGAAAAACGCCGATCACCATGACAACTGCCGTGATAGTTTTTCTCCCCTTAAATAAGCGCCGAACGCGCTTGTGAACCGGGTAGGATATGGTTACCAGAAACAGAGCCAGGACGATAGGGGCAAAAAAGGGGCGCAGAAGCATAAAGACCCCAATAAATCCAAGTGCCATTAGCACTAGGAGCACTCCGTTGGAAAGGGCCTTCCCCTCAGAGCGGATTGCACTTGTTCGTTTATTTCTATTTCTGGTCTCACCGCCACGTTTACTCATGGGGTTAATGGTAATCTGCTTACAGCCTGCTGGTCAAGGTAAGCAGTGTTGGGATAAAATGAAAGGAGCTGTCCGCACAATCCTACTACAGCTGGAGGTATGTGATGAATCAGGAAAATGAGGAATGGTATCAGGCTATAGAACTTCGCCGCTCTCGGCGCAAATTTACCGGGGAAGCAATACAGTCTGAGAAAATAAATCAGTTTGGAGAGCTTGTCGGCAAATTAAACCAGACGGTAGATAACTGCCGGATTTTACTGGTTAAATCTCACAATGGGAGTATTTTCTCCGGTATTCGTGGAGGATATGGAGTTATAAAGGGGGCCCCGTCCTATCTTGCCTTTATTGGAAAATCGAGTCATAGCAGCAGCTATGCGAAGCTCGGCTACATAGGCGAGGCGGCTGTGCTTGAGGCCACTCGACTTAAAATAGGTACCTGCTGGGTATCGGGAACCTTTGATCCGACGGCTGCTGTGAAAGACCTAAATCTGGAAGCGGAAGAGGAGCTTGTGGCGGTTTCACCGCTGGGATACCCCCTGGATGCATACGCCTTCTCCGAGAAGATGATGAGCGGCCTGGCCGGCAGCCGTAAGCGCAAGCCACTAGAAGCGATTACCGACGGTTGGAGTGTAGAGCGATGGCCGGAGTGGGCTAAGTGTGCCGCCGAGGCGGCCCGGCTTGCCCCGTCGGCAATGAATCGGCAGCCCTGGATATTTCGTTTCGAAGGGGCTGATTTGGCCGAGGGAGGCGAGCAGACCGCAGGGGGCAGTCAACCTACAGATGGTGAGCTGATGGTTGAGACTGCCAATTCGAGTGGCGGTATCGGCAGCCCTTTTTCCAAGCGCCTTGATTGCGGTATAGCCCTAAGGCATCTGGTCGTAGGGGCTCAGCACTCTCTTGGCTCTCCGGTTTCTGTGACATTTTACGATTCGCCCCAAGTAGCGGGGGTCCGGGTATAGCATGTCCACCCTCGCTTTTGTACTAGTTATTCTAGCGGCCACCCTTCACGCCTTGTGGAACTTTGCCACCAAAAAGGCTGCTGGAGACCTTGCAACCATGTGGAACGGTTTTGCCTTTGCATGTATTGTTTTTGCTCCCCTGCTGTTTTGGCTTAGCCCAAATCAAATTGCCCTTGGGAAGGTCTATCCTCACATTATTGCATCGGGGGCGATCCATGCTGTTTATTTTTTCACACTCGCCAAGGCGTATGAATATGGTGAAATCTCGGTGGTGTATCCCATCGCAAGGGGAATAGGAATTGCCGGAACAGCACTTGCAGCATCCCTGTTGATAAATGAAACTTTGGTCCCGATCGGGATAGTTGGTATATTGACAATAAGCGGGGGGATCCTGCTGCTTGGACTCAACAATCACCGGGAAAAAAGGGGGGTGTTATTCGCACTCATTGTAGGCCTAATGATTCTCAGTTACTCAATTGTGGACAAACTAGCGGTTGCTGTCACCCATCCTATTTTTTACATATACGGTATCACCCTTGCTTTCACGCTGTTCCTATCCCCCTATGTTCTTATAAAACGCCGGCGGGAAGTGTCCCTCGCATGGAAATTCAAGAAAAAGTATTCCCTGGTTATCGGGATTGGTTCGGTTGGAACCTATCTCATTATTCTTTATGTCTACCAGATGGCCCAAGTTAGTTATGTGGTGGCTGCCCGTGAAATGTCGGTGGCAATTGGTGCAATTCTGGGTTTCATACTCCTGAAAGAGCCTTTTACGCCCAGAAAAGCACTCAGTATTCTATTCATTGTGGCGGGAATGGTATTACTCAAGCTGGTATAAAGGGTCTATCCTTTTGTAAAGGGTCCCATAGCTGGCAGCTCGAATACCGATTTCCAGCCTTCGCTGAAGGGTTCCTTGAGGAACGGCTCCAGCTCTTTGGGGTCTCGAAGGGTCAGCATATCCACGGGAGGTAATTTACCTGAGGGATACGCCTCAATAATTTGGTCCACCACCAGGGTCAGGTACTTCAGGATTGCGGCAATAGGCCGCTTTGCTTTTTCCGGAGTGGAGAGAGAGGGCTGACCGACCACACCTTCCGGGGTTGCCCGGCGCTCGATGGCGAAGTGTCCTTCCCCTTCGGACCATTTGTGGGGGCGGCGCCAGGGGTCGACGGAAGTGTCGAAGTGCCCCCCCGGGAGGTAGCTTTCGCCGCTTGCATCCTTCACATATTTCATATCGACCATTTCGGGAAACAACAGCTGTGCCACGGAGGTCTCGCTCTCGTCGGCGTGCACAAAGGTTGTCTCTAAGCTGTCTGCTCTTTTCACCGGAATAAAAAACTCCCGCACCGCCCGGTGCCAGTCGAGGACCTGGAATATACCGGGTAGTTGATAGCGCTTACAGAACTCCTGAAGAGCATTTTCCAGCATCCACAACTGGCCGTGATTGTTTATGATGATGATCTTACGGTAGCCGTCATTCCATAAACCCAGCATAACGTATATTAGGGTCTCGGTGACTACTTCCTGGGGAAGCATAATGGTACCGGGCATACCCATGTGGTGGTAGGGGTGCCCGCCGTAGTTCAAGGGCGGCAGGGCAAGGTTTACCTCGTAGCCCTTTTTGGCGGTGTAACGCCGCACTCCCTCGCAGATTTGAGAGGCCATAAAGGTATCCAGACCGCTGTTGGCGTGGTCGCCGTGGTTTTCGGTGGTTCCTACCGGGACCAGCACAATGTCGTTCTTACGCCGTTTTTCCGTATTAATCGCTCTCGGAGTGGTTTGTATATAGCAGCCGCCTTTTCCAATTTCCGGTTCCGAGGGAATCTCATACTCTTTCAGTATTTTTTCAATATCGCTCATAGGAGCGTCAAAAATCTCTTTCTTCAATCGGCCGACCTCGTTATCTTCAAATACGATCATAGGATGACCGGTGGTGAGGAAATTGAAGTCGCCTCTTACCATATTATCCATTTTTTCATCTCCTTATTAAAAGTGGTTACGCACCGGGATTCTTACAGCTTATTTTAGTCTCTGTGCGATTGCTGCGCAGAGCCACTATGTGATCAGGAACCTCTTCAAGGGAAATCTCTTTGGTCATCATCGGCAGCATATTCATTCCGCTTGCCATAGCATCGATTACTCTGGGAAAGGTACCATGACCGGAGTGGCCCTGGGCCCCTACAATTCGGGCTCGTCGCACCTGCAGAACTTCGCCGGTAACCGGCATCTTTGCATCCGCCCGGGCTACCACAACAATGGTACTATTGAGGGTTCTCCCCTCCCAGATTACCTGCTCAATTCCCGGATATACTTGGGTCGGCAAACCGGTAGCCTCTAGAAAAAGGGATGCTCCCATACCGTTGGTCAGATCCAACACCCTTTCTGCAAAATTTTCTTTCAGAGGATTTACCACAAAATCTGCTCCCATCTGCTTGCCTAACTCTGCTCGCGCAGGTTCAGGTTCGGAAAGTATGACCTTGGCAGCACCAGCCCGCTTCAGAATGGCAATTGCGGCTATACCGATAGGCCCGCTTCCGCAGATTACTACATTGTCACCGGGACGAATGCCGCCGCCGCGTTCGATCACTGCGTTGTAGGCTACACTAGTAGGCTCTACCATGCTCCCCAAACGGAATACATCCTCTTCGATATATTTCTCCTTGAGGGGATCGAGGCTCCAGAGTACTTTAGCAGGCACAACGATGTACTTAGCAAAGGCCCCATCGATGTTGAACCCGATTTCGTCAAGTCGTTCACAGTGGTTGGGGTAGCCGTCGGCGCAGGGTTTGCATTTACCGCACCACAGCATCTCTTCGGCGCAGACCCATTCGCCCCCTTTAAAGGGCTGGTTGGTGTTTTTGTCGAAGGCTCCGGGGCCCGCCGAACGGACTATTCCAGAAAGCTCATGACCCAAGGTAGCAGGAAAGCCAGTGAGGCCGGGATACCAGATATACCCCTCATCGTCGGCCTGGGCCATGTGGACATCGCTGCCGCAGATTCCCACCTGCTTTACTTCAATAAGAACCTCCTCCGGACCTGGAGCGGGGACGTCTACTTCTTCTATTTCCAGCCGCGGGTTCCGCCACACTTTACTGCCCAGGTAAGTTTGGGTGTACTCAACATCCTTCCAGCCTAGCTTAAAATCGTCTTTGGGTTCCCAATCCGCATATAACCGGACCGCTTTCATCTTCTCGCCCATAAGGCACCTCCTATTAATAATTTATGTAAAAACCTACTCCCGACAGCTGCTTTTTCGCACAACAAGTTCCGGTTCTAGTATCACTTTCCGAGGCGCCGTCGGGTTTTCACTACTTTCAATTTCTTCAATGAGAATTTCTGCGGCAGCTCTACCCATCTGTTCCTTCGGTTGCTTAATGGTGCTTAGTTGAAACTCCTGGTATGAGGAGAAGGCAATGTCATCAAAACCGATTAACGCAATATCTTCCGGAACCTTGAGACCACTGTCCTTAATACCGTGAAGAATACCGATCGCCAGCACGTCGTTTTCGGCAAAAATAGCCTTAGGGTAATCCCCATCCTCAATAAGGGTGCGGATAATGTTGTAGCCGGTTTGCTGCCTGAAATCACCATACTTGATGTATCGAGCCTCTGGTTCAAGGCCATAGCGACTAAAAGCCCGCCGATAACCTTCGAGGCGGTCGTTATCCGCCATCCCATGTTCTGACACACCGATAAACCCTATTGTTTTATAGCCGCATTCGATTAGATGCTTGGTTGCCAGATATCCGCCGCGGATGTTGTCGATAACTACCGAACTGTGTGGGGTATCCCGGGGGGCGTTACTGACGAACACGGTCGGCAGCAGACTCTGTGGTTCTTTGTTGATACCACCACCTACCGGAGCAATTATTACTCCATCAGCACGTCTTTCTGCTAATAACTGAATATAGTTATCCTCGCGTTGTTGTTCCCAGTTGGTATTGCAGAGAAATACACTGTAACCTCGCTCCTGCGAATAGGCTTCAATACCGGCGGCTACAGCCGGGAAATAGGGGTTGGTTACATCCGGTAGGACAAGACCTATGGTGTAACTGCGGCTGCTGACCAGCCCGCGAGCAATTGCATTTGGACTGTAGTTCAAATCCTTGGCTATCTGCAGGATACGACTACGGGTTTCGGGATTGACCCCATATTTATTGTTCAAAGCCCTGGATACCGTGGCGTAGGAAACCTCCGCCTTACGGGCTATATCCTTTATTGTTGCGTTCATCTTATTGCAGATAATAGCAAACGTTTACGAAATGTGCAAGCTAAATGAAATCGACAAACAACAAATACAACAAAAAACCATTAGTTTAATAGGCTCAACCCTCCAGTATCTAACAGAAAAAGGGGAGAAGCCTTTTCAGGCGGGAGATAAAACTGCTAAAACTAGAATAGTCTTTACAAATTGATAGTTCTATTCCATACTTTGCAGTAAACGTTTCCGACAAGCACACATGAAATGTATGAAGGAGGGATAGAATGGGCATACCGAAGTTACGGTTATCCGTGCAGACGACACTTCCCGAAAATTATCGAAGCGATAAAAGTTTTCAACAAGCCCTGGAAAAACTAGAACAGCTTGGGTTTTATGGGTTAGAGCTGAATATCGCTCAGCCCGAAAACGAAAGACTGGAGAGTGTTGTGAAATTTTTGGACAACTACCACCTGAAACTAACCAGCTTTGCCTCCGGACTCACTGCAAAAACCTATGGACTTTCGCTTTCCGATAAGGATGAGGATATCCGTGCACGCAGTGTTGGGAAGCTCACACGAATCATCGATTTTCTTTCGGGAAGTGAAATAGGAATTATCCTCGGCTTCTTCAAGGGACCGAAAGTTGAGTATCCGCAGATTGCCCTTGATCAGTTTGGTCGTTCCCTGGACGAATTGCTGCCTGCGGCGGAGAGCGGCAAAATACCCCTTGTAGTGGAGGCCACGAATCGATACGAATCTTCGATCGCAAATAACCTTGAGGATGCGGTGAGGCTGGTTGATCCCCGCCAGAGTTCTTACCTGAAAATCCTCCCCGATACCTTTCACATGAATATCGAAGAGCAGGATATGTACGCATCGCTGGAGGAGTACTTAAAATATTACGACAATGTTCACCTCTCCGATAATAACCGCTATTTTCCCGGATACGGGGCTCTGGATTTTAGTAAAATCTTACGCCATCTAAGTTCCTTAGGCTATTCGGGAGGCTTTGCCCTGGAGGGGAACCTTAAGGCGGGTTTGACCGAAGATAGTGAACTGGCAATGAACATGCTAAAAAAAAATTGGGAAAACAAGGAGCGTTAAGATGAAACGAGAACTAAACGCCGGCATAATCGGAGCGGGACGAATAGGACGCCTGCACGCCCGTCACCTTAATACACGGATAGCCGATATACAGGTAAAGGCTGTTTCAGATGTAATCGTGAAGGCCGCCGAAGAGTGCGTTGCAGAACTCGGAATACCGGAGTACCACAATGACTACCACAAACTACTCGAGGATCCCTTGATCGATATGGTGTTTATCTGCTCCAGCACCGACAGCCATGCAACGATTATGGAAGAGGCGGCCCGTGCGGGAAAGCATATTTTTTGTGAGAAACCTATCGCCCTGGATCTGAATGAAATCGATCGAGCACTTGAAGCGGTTCAGACAAGCGGAGTTAAACTGCAGATAGGTTTCAACCGCCGCTTCGATTCCAATTACCGACGCATCCGAGATATGATTGCCGCCGGCGAGTTAGGGGAACCCCATATATTAAAAATTACAAGCAGAGATCCTGCTCCTCCGCCGGTAGAGTATGTAAAGGTATCGGGCGGCATTTTTCTGGATATGATGATTCACGATTTTGATATGGCCCGATTCCTTATCGGTGATGAAGTGGAGGAAGTGTATGCGCTTGGGTCGGTGAAGGTCGATCCTGAGATTGGAGAAGCAGGAGATGTGGATACAGCTCTAGTGACCCTTACATTCAAAAACGGCGTGCTTGGGTCCATCGACAACAGCCGTCGGGCGGTGTACGGCTATGACCAGCGGGCGGAGGTCTTCGGTAGCCGGGGGATGGCACGGAGCGATAACAACACCCCCAACCGGGTGCAGCTGAGCGGCCCTGAACGGGTATCCGAGGATTTACCTCTAAACTTTTTCATGGAGCGTTATGTCGATTCCTACATCGATGAGGTCGCCCAATTCATACGCTGTGTACAAGAGGATACCCCATCCCCGGTGTCCGGAAAAGATGGGAAGTATCCGGTAGTTATGGGGTTAGCGGCGAAAAAATCATTGGCTGAGCATCGGCCGGTAAAACTCACGGAGATAGCCCCCGCCCTGGAATAAAGAACCTATAATAAATAATTAGACAAGCTCTCAAAATTAATCAATAATGAATTAGGAAAAATGTATGACGAGATATCTAAAAAGAACCGTACGAGTTCTCTCTATCGACGGCGGGGGGATAAGGGGGTATATCCCTGCACTTGTGCTTGCGGAGGTAGAGCGAAGACTCCACCAGCTGGGAAAGCGAAAACCCTTTGGAACATTGTTCGACTTTATCGCAGGAACCTCCACAGGCTCTATTATTACTCTTGGTCTTGCCGCTCCGAAGGAGCTGGAGAACAAAGCGTATTCAAAGAGCGAAGCCGCTTTTACCGCCGATCAGCTAGTAAGAATGTACGAGGACCATGGGCTGGAGATTTTTCCAAGAAGAATTTTTCATCAGCTCCAGGAGATGCGCCACGCCTTTACCGAAAAGTATAATGATGGTCCCTTTCATGAGCTGCTGGACCGCTACTTTGGCCGGCGCGGTATCAGTGATTCGTTAACCAATATCCTGGTTACCAGTTACGACATAGAAAAACAAAAACCGGTGATCATGAAGAAGGTTCCCCCTTCGTGTGAAAAGAAAGAAAGTCCCGACTATTATATGGCCGATGCCATCAAAGCCTCTTCTGCCGCTCCGACCTATTTTGAACCGGTAAAGGTTTCCAGTATCGACGGCTCACGGCAGCACAGCCTAATAGACGGCGGGGTATTTGCGGGGAATCCCGCGATGTGTGCCTATGTGGAGGCCCAGCGAATCTACCCATTTGCCGCTAACTACGTAGTTTTTTCTCTTGGCACGGGCGATTATTATCCTCATTGGACCTACGAAAAGGTAAAAAATTGGGGATTACTGGAGTGGATTCAACCTTCTAAAAAAGTTCCCGCCGCTGTCATTTTGAGCAATGGCCAGGCTCAGGCGGTGGACTATCATTTGACCCATCTTCCTAAGGTTGAGTACCATCGCCTCAACATCCCGATAAACGGTTGTAATGAAGATATGGATGATGCAGCCCCCGAGAATATGAAGTGCCTCAGGGAAAAAGCACAGGAGCTTCTCCTTCAGCACGAGAGTTCCATCGCGCGGATGGTGGAGCTACTACAGTAAACCTACCGAGTCAGCAATTCTAAATGAACCTCCTTGTAGGTAATAGTCTCCTGGGTATCAGTAAATTAGTGTTATAATCAAAATCACACAGCGCAGCACTTACCGTACGATGGCCAGATTTTCCCCGCGGAAATCTGCACCGGCTTGGATTCGTCCGGCTTCAAGGTCAGCGATAATTACATTTGCGTTGCCGAAGATGGCGCTTCTACTCACCTGGTGTCCCCGTTCTTCCAACAATTCCATTAGTTCACTGCTGAAACCCCATTCCAGACCAAGTTCGTTTCGCACCTCATGGGGATAGGTAATATCCGGAAAAGAGTGCACGATATAGCGTGGCCTGCTCACCGCCTCTTGAGCGTTGGCACCGAAGAGTGCCAGATGCAGGAACTGTTGAATCTGCCCCTGGGGCTGGGTGTCGTAGCCGGTGGTTCCTCCCAGGATGAGCTGTTTACCCGGTAATTCGGCAATGTAGGGATTTATGGTGTGGCGTACCCTGCGGCCGGGGACGAGGTAATTCGGATTGTCCTCTTCGTAGAATACGTTTTGCAAGCGTTGATTGATAAGTATACCGGTCTGTCCGGCGACTACGAATTGGGCTCCGATGGAGGTGGTTATTGCTGCTCCGTTCCCCTCAGCATCGAGTACTGAAAAGGTTGTGGTAAAAGCTTCACTCGCCTCCAACCCTCCGGCTTGGGGCCACTCAAGTGCCTTGTCCGGATCTATCCGCTGGGCCTGTTTTTGGGCATATTCCTTACTCAGCAGAGTATCGATTGGAATATCGACATGCTTCGGATCTCCCACGTAATGATGCTTGTCGATATGTGCCAGTTTCATTGCCTCCGCCACGATGTGGACTGTGCCCGCTTCGTTCCATCGTTTATCCCTCAGGTTGAATGTTTCGATGATGTTGAGCGCCAGGGGCATGACGATGCCCTGACTATTGGGAGGCGGATTGTAAAGCTGCCACTCTTGAAAGGAGGTTTTTAAAGGTTCCCGGAATTCGGCCTTGTATTCGCGAAAATCTTTATTCGTAAGACTGCCCCGATTGCTTTGGGCATGCTCCACAATTGCCTCACCTATAGGACCATCATAGAAAATATCTCCGGCTGCCCGGATAGCCGCTGCTCTCCCTTCCGGCCGGGCCCTTTTGTAGGCGGCAACAATCATTTTCAACGTTTTTGCCAGGTTATGCTGATATATAGTATCTCCGACAGCGGGTATTTTGCCTTGGGGAAGGAAAATTTCCGCCGTATCCGGTCGGGTTGCAATTGACTCTTCCTGGCGTGTAATCCAGCCCACCATGGTAGGGCCGGCGGAAATGCCGTTTTCCGCCAAATCCACCGCCGGAGCCAGCAGTATATCAAGCTCCATCGTGCCGTACCTTTCAAGCCATATAAGCCAGGCATCCCAGGACCCGGGAACGATGGCCCATTCCATGCCGTGTTCCCGCAAGTTTTCCGGATCCTTGAAAAATTCGGGGTCTGCAGTGCTGCCGATGGTGCCGGCGCCGTCTACGGCTGTAATAGAGCCGTCCCTGCCGTTCCGGTAAAGGCTCCATGTCCCGCCTCCGAGGATATGCGAGAACCACGGCTCTCGCACACTTATGGCAGCCGCTGTCGCAAAAGCTGCATCCGCTGCGTTGCCGCCGTACTGGAGAACCCGAAAACCGACCCGTGCGGCTACAGGATCACGGGCGGTCACCGCCATATGTCCTCCCTCCGCGGGATTCTCACGACCGTGCTGTCGCGAGAGTTCACTTGCATTTTCCTCATAGGCGTTTCTGTAACCTAAGAGATCAACTGGAATTTCTACTGTCACCGATTTTGGATCAAAGGTATCATATTCGATAGGCGGCGGCGCTGAGGGAGGGGGAGTCTCGATATCTGCGGCATCATTATCGCTGCACGCATTCAGAATAGTAAGTCCAAGTAGTATGAGGGGCAGAGCTGCTTTACCGACCATTACTCAACCATCCCGCTTCCAACACTTCCCCGTGGGTCGGTGCCCGTTTCCATCTGCCCCGAGTCTCGGTCGATTATAATCATCTGCCCATCACCCCATATTCCATTGGCCGCCACATTATGGCCTATCCGCCGCATAGCGTCCCGAAGCCTCTGGGGCGTCCCCGGTTCCATCCCAAGATCGTTATCTGCTCGAAAAGACCACTGTCCCGCGGGAAATGCGCGGGTGATGAACCTGCGGCGGGAGACCGCCTCCTGAGCGGAGAGGTCGAATTCCACGACGTTGATAAATTGTTGCACCTGAACCTGAGGTTGGGTATCGACTCCGGTGTTGCCCCCCAAAATAAAGAGTTCTCCTCCATCGAGGGCAATGTAAGGGTTGCTGGTGTGGCGAACCTTCTTGCCGGGCTGGACGGTATTCGGGAGGCCGCGTTGGTGGTTAAACATACGCATGCGATTATTGATGTGCACTCCACTGGATCCTGCAACTAAGAATTGTGCTCCCAAGGAGGTAGTCACCGCTGCTCCGTTTCCCTTGCTGTCGACAACGGAAAAAGTGGTAGTGTTGCTTTGTTCAAGCTCATCAATTATTTCCGGGAAAGGCCAGGTCAGTACACTCTTTATGCCGATCCGTTTTCGTGCTTCCCGGGCGTAGGTATCCGACAAGAGTTCTTTAATCGGCACATCCACGTAATTCGGATCCCCCACATGACGATGTTTTGACGCATGGGCTATCTTCAACGCTTCGGTTTGTAAATGAACCGCCTCGGGGGTGTTTACCGTGTAGTTGGAAAAATCGTAGCCCTCAAGGATGTTGAGGGCCAGGAGCATCGTAATGCCCTGGCTGTTAGGCGGGTTTTGGTACACCTCAATTCCCCGATAAGTAATAGAGATTGGTTCTACCAGTCCGGTTTCAAACTCTGTGAAGTCGGACAGTTCAAATAGCCCCCCATGGGTTTTTGAGTATTCTACAATACTTTCGGCAATGGGACCGCGATAAAAGTAGTCATTTGCGGCATCAAGGGCGACCCTTTCTCCGCGACTGCGGTTGTTGCGGTAAACTCGCTGAATCTGTCGCAGGGTATCCGCCATTTTCGGTTGGCGGACCGTATCACCGGTTTGCAGTAGTCTTCCGTTGCGAATATAGTTTTCCCGACTGTAAGGCCAATTGCGAATATCTTCCTCACCGCGCCGCAGCCATTCGGCCATTTCATCATATACCTCATAACCGTTTTCCGCGATATCAACGGCAGGCTGCAGCAGCTCATCTAAAGGGGTTTGTCCATACTCCTTCAGCCATTCCATCCAGCCCGCCCAGGCGCCGGGCACGATCGCCTGATGCATGCCGCTCCTGCTCGCGTTATTCGAGCTGAGGAAGAACTCCGGTGTGGCCCCGCTGGCAGCGGTTCCGACACCGTCAAGTGATTTAACTTGTCCCGTAGAGGCCTCATAGTAGAGGGCCCACGTACCGCCCCCCATAACGCTGGAGAACCACGGCTGCACAATAGTGAGCACCGCGGCGGTCGTAAACGCTGCATCCGCAGCGGTTCCTCCGTTACGAAGTACGTCCATCGCCGCTTCGGTAGCCAAATGATGGGCCGAAGTAGCTGCTATCCTGTCTTGCTGCTGTGCATACGAAAGGCTGCTGAGAAAGATCATCACGAGCAGAGGGGTAACTATTTTTCTAAACATGGCACTAGTCCCTCCATAATAAGTACGATTTTGCAATGCTGTGCTTGCTAGTATAATTCTTTCTATTTTGATTATCAAATCAGCCGGGGTATCGCCGAGATTCTTGAACGAAAACCCCGATTGTTCTACTATTATCTACGGAAAGTCTGCTGCAGCTTCAATATTAAGCTTGTGCAAGGATGAGAAAAATGAATCACACCCATGATCAGGGTCACAGCTACAGTCGCGGCAATTACAACCGGGCCTTTGCCGTTGGTGTACTGCTCAACACTGTTTTTGTGGCGGTTGAGTTTGGTTACGGTATATTTTCCGACTCCCTGGCACTGATCGCCGATGCGGGGCACAATTTAAGCGATGTAGTGAGTCTGCTGCTGGCCTGGGGGGCAGGGCGACTGGCCACCATATCTCCAACTGAAAAACGTACCTACGGCTTCCGTAAGGTGACTATTATGGCTTCACTTGTCAGTGGTATATTGTTGATGGTAGCAGTCGGTGGCATTACCTGGGAGTCAATAGGACGTTTTTCACGTCCCGCCCCGGTCCAAGGTGGTATTGTAATTTTCGTAGCTGCGATCGGAGTGCTTATCAATACGATAACCGCCTTACTCTTTATCAAGGGGCAGAAACATGATCTTAATATTCGCGGAGCATTCCTGCACATGGCGGCGGATGCGGGGGTGTCCGTTGGAGTGGTGGTCTCCGGAGTTTTAATAATGTGGACCGGTTGGGTATGGATCGATCCTGTAATGAGTTTGCTGATTGTAGGGGTAATTTTAATCGGTACCTGGGGACTGCTTAAGGAGTCGGTAAACTATGCCATCGACACTGTTCCGAAGGCAATCGACCTTTCGCAGATAAAGCGATACTTGCTGGAAATTGAGCAGGTCGACAGCCTGCATGATCTTCATGTCTGGCCCCTGAGTACCACCGAAATTGCCTTAACGGTGCATCTAGTGGTGTATCATAAACAGGTGGACAACAATTTTCTTAGCAATCTACAGCGGCACCTTCATGACCGCTTTGGTATTGAGCATGCAACTATTCAAATTGAATCGATCCTTGGCGAGAACAAATGCATGCTCTATGACAGCTGAAACTGCTGCGAAGCCTACAGAATTTCCCGTAATCCCTCAGCAGCGGTATACATGCTGCCGGCTCCGCTGATAAAAGCGGTGACTCTCAGGGCCTCCATAATTTCTTGAGTACTGGCCCCGGCCTGCATGGCTTGGGTGGCCAAAGAGCGAACGCCGGTGGCAGCACCGTGCGAGGCATCCAGAGCCATCGCTATCAGCAGCTTCTCTTTTTTGCCCAGAGCGCCGGCTTCAAACGCCAGGGATCGCCCTTTTTCAATCTGGTCAATAAGCTCTTGGTCGCTTTTTGAAATTGGTTCTAATGGGTTAAAATTCATAGGAGCTCCTTGATTTATCAAATATTATCTGTTTTTATCCTACTTTATCTTTGGCCCAATTCATAGGTATAGTCTCAGCAATTCAAAATGATTGCTGGTGCAAAACAGTAAACTTGACTGTCCCTCACAGTATTCATACTCTTAAACTAGAAAGGAGTAAGGATATGATAAAGTTAGTGCTGCTGCGACACGGAGAAAGTGTCTGGAATAAAGAGAACAGATTTACAGGGTGGACCGATGTCGACCTTTCCGAAAGAGGGGTTCAGGAAGCCCGTGAAGCGGGTAGGATGTTAAAAGAGAAGGGGTTTGCCTTTGATATTGCATATACTTCAGTGCTGAAACGGGCGATACGTACACTGAACATCGTACTTGAAGAGCTCGATTTGCAATGGATTCCCGTCCGAAAGCATTGGCGCCTCAACGAGCGCCATTACGGTGCCCTGCAGGGCTTAAATAAGGCTGAAACGGCTGAGCGGGAAGGGGAGGAACAGGTGCACATCTGGCGCAGAAGCTACGATATAGCCCCTCCCAGGCTGGAAGAGAGCGATTCCCGTTTTCCCCTCAATGAGCCACAGTATCAACAGATGGATAAAGGGGTTTTGCCCCACACCGAGTGTCTTAAGGACACCGTCGAGCGCTTTATGCCCTATTGGTTTGATACTATTGTTCCGGCACTCAAGTCGGGGAAAAAGGTGGTCATTGCAGCCCATGGTAACAGCTTGCGGGCACTGGTAAAATATATAGACGGAATCTCCGATGAAGATATCCCCAATTTGAATATTCCCACGGGCCTGCCCCTGGTGTATGAGCTGAACGATGAGGACTTGCAGCCGATTAACTCATACTACCTGGGCGATGAAGAACGGGTACGTAAGGCGACGGCAGCGGTTAAAAACCAGGGGAAAGCCGAGAACTAAAGTATATGCATCCTGACCGCATAATCTATAAGTTCCTGATACTTTTTATCAAGCCGGTTGATTTCGAGCAGATGCGGCGGCCTGGATGTTGCGCTTGGAGCTTCGCCTTCAGCCTGCTTTACTTTGTCTGACTCGGATTTATATAATTCGGACTCGTACGGTTCAAGAGTGGAGGGGGTGCTCTCTTGGTCGGGCAGAAGCTGCTCCAGACGGTGAGGGTCGGCCCCGTAGTGCTCGACTAAATAATCAATCGATTCCTGATTGAGGGGCATTCCATGATAATTAACCAGTACATGGGCAAGCCTCTGAATCGGAGTGCTTATATTCTTCTGAACTTCATGCACCAGAGCTACTGCTATGCCGGCCTTGGTGGCGGCGGTCATATCGAGTTCAATCGATGAGAGATAGGGGGCGTTGGAACTTTCAATCGCGTATTGGGTTTCAAAGCGGCTGATTTTCAGATCCCTTTCAAGGGTCATTGCAATATCGATGGCCAGTTGTTTATAAGCCTCCGCCTGGGGTTGAGGGGTGTGATCAAGCGTGCGGATACGTTTCTGCACTTGCCGGGCACAGCGTAATTTGCTGCTCTTAGAAAGTTCGATGTGTTTTTCCACTATTTTTATACCCCGTTTATGCTCTTTGCGTTTTACCAGCTGAAGGGGAAACTGCTTGGCAGAGTTGGCTTTGACTTCGTTGTACTTTTTTTCACTGCGGACCAAAGCAGCATAGCGTTTGTGCAGCAGGTTATTGGCAGCCCGCAGAGAACGATGCAGCTCTATTGCAGTGTGGAGCTGTTCGAACTTATCCCGCAGCTCCTGACTGCTATGACGCTTACGGCGTTGGAAGGGCATATGGCTGGTCTGTTTTTTAAGCTCCTTGTAGAGCTGGTCGAGTGCTCGTAGTATATTGGCATACATACGTTCCACAGTGGTAAACACCGGAGCAGCAGCCGGTACAATATCAACCGGGTCCGATTCGGCAAATAGCTCTGCTAAAGTCCTTAATCTGCTGTTGCGAAGATAAGCCGCCTTGCGGAAGGATAGTCTGGCACGGTCAAAACTCTCAGAGGCTTCGGTAAATTCTTTTGAACCGATATAATGCAGAGAGAATACCGGTATATTTCGACCGGCTAAAAGTTCGTAGGCGATGGTAAAAACCTCTTCGGCATCATTAAGGGTCATGGCGTCAAAATCGTGTTCTTCTCCCGCGGCCAGCACCCTTCCGATAAAACCTTCGGTACGAGTGCGACCGGATTGCTTGCTGGGTGGCCGACCTGTAAAGCGTTGCTGTAACAGTTCTGCGACCGTAGATGATGCGAGGGTCACCTTCTCGAGTGCCTGGGTAAGGCGATCGGCTACTTGGGTTCGTTCATCCTCAATACGGGCATACAATCCGTTTTTACGAAAAATTTCAATTCGTTGGGCTGCCTGGGCCAATACCGAATCGCCGGTCACGTCCTGTACTGCAGCTCTAACGGTCTCTGTAACAGCATCGGGGTTCTCAAGCAGGTACTTGGCCGCTAGTAGGGTACGGTTTTCCTCATCGTAATAAAGCAGGGTCTGGTTTCTGGCAAAAAAGATCAGGTCCGGCAGGCGTACCAGAGCCGAACTCAAGGCCGCCTCCGCTTTCTCCAACTCCTGGCCCCGGGTAATTTGATAGAGAAAGCGCATTAAAATTGCAAATACACCGGCGATGATGGTGTAAATAGCAAAGTAAATAAAGAGGTTGGAGGGGGCGCTCTGACCGTAGCCCAGCAAATAGCCCCCTTGCAGGGCCAAATAGGTAACCGGGCCGGCTGTCCAGGCCAGCTGAATAACCGTACGCCCCCAGGTTTCTTTCCGGGCTGCTTTGGTAACCCGCTGGATAAAGTCTTCCCCTAGGTATTCGAGGTTGTTTGTGAAGGTTGATCGCTTTGAGCGGAGACGCAGGCGTTTAAACCATATCATTGGAGTAGTTTGTTTCTTACTATTTCCGGCTTCATGATTCTATCTCTAGTTTGCCCAGATAAGTGTCTAATTCATTTTGAGTAGTACGAATCTGTTCACTGTGTGTATCGAGCCGTTCTGTGAGCTCATCAAGCTCTGCTTCTTGTCGTCCGAGGCGGTCTGCGTATTGGCGGTACAAGTTTGAATCGCGGTTGAGCTGTTCCATGTTGCTTCGGATTCGCTCCTGTGTATGGAAAATTGAATCGATTTTTGACTGTACATCGGCTTTTTTGTTCTGCAGTTGATTGATCCTATGCTGAAGTGTTTGAATGCGGCTGAGAGCTTTTCTCAGCTCCGGCGACATATTAACATTTTTTAGGTAAAAACTAATTTGACCGTTATCGAGATTACGAATTTCTACTGTTCGGTCCTGGGGGTACTCTTCTACCACTTTCAGCAGCTGTGACTCCTCATCCCCCTTCAACTCCCGTATAAAGCGATAATACGATGCCGTTTCTTCCTCCACTTCTGCAGGCTGTACAAGATCCCATCCCGAGCGCTTTGGATGTTGAACCAATATTTTCGAGGTTTCAGTTCCGTGCTGTATCAGACGATATTCGGTAGATCTGCGCTGCTTGGTCACATAGCTGAATACTCCATTTTTGATACTCAGGTTAACCACCTGCTCCGGCAGCGAATCCTGCTCCCGGATAACCTGGACGGATAAGTCTTCGGCATAACTAATCAGACGGCGGTTATCGGGGAGTATATCCTCAAATCGTGCATCCCCGGCGTACATACCTGACTCAAAAAGTGTAACCGGTCCGCCCATCAGGTGCAGGCCGGTGGTGTTTGTTAGATAGAGGCTCTTCAGGGGGCGTGTATTCTGTCCTCCGGCTAGGGCGGAGGCGGTGCCCTGGGCTCCGTATACCAAAAGTTTTTCTGCCTCAACCGGCTGCTGAACAATCGGCAGCAGGGCACTCGAATGGCCCTCCAGGCTTACCGGTGTATCGATAGTGTACGCAAACATACCTCCCTGCTCGGCTCCGGAGGCGGCCGCAGCGACCCCGGAAGAAAAGTTTTCATCCCTCGCGCTTTGAAGTTCCGCGGATGAGCTCTTTTCAGTGCGGTAGTCCATCATTCCCATCTGCTCCGGGGCCGAAAGCCTGCGGGGCTCCTCTGCGAGGGATTGACCACCGGAGTATCCCTCTTCATACAGCGGTGGTCGGGCGCTCGTGTGTACTTGCGGCAGCAGCTCCGGTCGGGCCACGTACAGAGAGGAGTAAATATCCATTTTGAAAGAGATAGGACGACCGGCCACCAGCTGCAGCTCTACCTCATCCCAATCCATACTGGTAGTGTTTTCGGCCACTGCCCAGCCCTGGAGCAGGGTGGGGGCCTTTTCTTGCTGTTCATGTTCCTTCTGCTCCGTCTCTTGTCGCACCAGCCGGTAAGTTGTCTTCCATACCGGCATTTCACGGATGTAGCCAACCATCACCTCTCGGCGGCCTTCGCCGGAAAAATGAAGCGTTAGGCTGCGTTGTTCGCTTCGCCGAGCCTCTGACAGCACCGTAAGTATTTCCTGCAGCTCCATCTGAAGCAGCGGGTCGGAGAAGCTCAAACTTTCTACCTCATCCAAGGCTACTCGGGTCATATTGCCCTCACTGTACAGGGTCATCTGTTTTTGGGGCGGTTCGGTTTCCTTGCCGGCCTGGGTTTCGAGGCCTATAATCCGGCCGGTGATGGGTTGAGAATTTTCGGTCTGTACCTCAATTTGCTCGCCCCGGGCTTGCACCAGCAGGTCGTACAAGGATGTATTGGAATCCAGGTCAAACGAAAAATCGCGTAACTTCCGTTCCAGGGGTTCGGGAGGCTGATACTGTACTGAATCAATCGCTCCTCCGTCGTAATCCTGCAGCACCAGGCTTTTGAGAATATCCGCCATCTCTTCAGTTTCGAAAGTGATATCAAGTTCGGTATCTCCCTCAACAAACCCGCGATGTTCAAAGTAACCCACACCGCTGGAAAACAGGACTACCTTCTGAAGGGGCAGTGTCTTTTCTAACTGAGGTCGACGGCTGCTAAAATTGCTCTGTACCTCAGCAATCCCTTCCGCCGACAGGCTCAAGAGAGTTCCAAACAAGACTATTCCAAATAAGCATTTTTTTATGTTTTTTATGAGCATTTATGTTCCTCTACTATTCTCAACTCAGCAATCTTTCTACTAGGTACTGTATCTCAGGTGTTCCTTTATGGCAATATTTCCGCAAGAAAGTATAGTAAAAAAGCGAAGCAAAAAAGCACAGTATGCGGCTTCTGCTTTTACCGCCTCTTAGGTCGCTTTGTAGGGTTTGAACCCCAAAAAAACAAGCAGTACATATAAAGTGGTACCCATAAGTCTGAAAATTAGTCAAATATGTATTTGCTGCCGTGAAGCTATTGAGTTTATGGGCAGTTTATCCGAAGATTAGACCGAGATGATAAAGCAATTTATATTGATTTGTATAATTGGAATTATATATGGTCTCGCAGCTGCCGGGGCCGATAACACGGTAGTCGTGGTTGAGAAGGGAGACACCCTCTACAGCATTGGCCGTGAATACAACGTTTCCGTCCAAGCCCTGATTCAGGCGAACGGTATTGTAAATCCGAGGGCTCTTAAAGCGGGTACCCGTATAAAAGTACCGAACACTTATATTATTGAAAAAGGGGATACCCTCTACGGTATTGCCCGGCGTAACGACTTGTCGGTCGATGAATTGATCCGTCTTAATGATATTGAGGCGGATCAACTCATCAAAATTGGACAGGTAATCCAGCTTCCAGCCTCCGACAACTATATGGCGGATGCTGGCGATCAGAAAGATTCAAATCGCGAAGACAGCGTCTCTGAAGAAAAGGGTTCAGAAGAGTCAGACAGTTCTGCAGCATCAAATTCGAGTCGCGAAAATGTAACTGCTTCAGAGAGCGATGAAGAGAGCGGTGCCGAGACAAAAACCTCTTACAGTGAAGTTGTGCAGGGGAAAGAGGTGCTCTGGCCCCATGCGGGCACCCGCAGCAAGCTCAACGGCAAACTGCAGGGCACCCAGATTAGCGGCGATCGAGGCGACAGGGTAGTATCGGTCAGCAGCGGCAAGGTAGTGTGGGTTGCCCCATACCGCGGGTATGGAACCCTGGTCATGGTAGAGTCGTCCAACGGGCTTATCTATGCTTACGGCGGCAATGAATCAACTTACGTTGAAGTAGGCGAGCGGATCGATTCAGGTACCGTGATCGGCCGGCTGGGCATTAACCCAATAGAGAAAACCGCCAAGCTCTTCTTTTTTGTGTATAAAAACGGAAAACCCGTTGACCCGGCCACCGCTCCCCGGGGATAATAATACCCATGAATACTAATCAGAACAATGAATCTCACCCTCCGCTCAATTTTTCGCAAAATGCAGATCAGGCGACCCCGACGATGCAGGCGGCGCAGCCGGACCAGTCGGGCACATTTAAAAGCGTCAAACTGGTAGGAATTACCGGCGGCTCCGGTTCCGGAAAAACCACTATTGTGCGCAAAATCTCGGAAATAGTGCCGGATTTTGTGTTTATCCCCCAGGATAACTACTACAAGTCGGCCGAGCATATCAGCAACACCAATATTACCGCCTTCAACTTCGACCACCCCGAGGCCTTCGACAACGTTCTTCTGCATGAACACCTCACCCAGCTCAAAAACGGCGGTCCCATCGAAATGCCTCAGTACGATTTCGTCCACCACCGGCGTAAAAACGAAACCGTACGGCTTGAACCCTCTAAGCTCATCATTTTCGAGGGGATCATGGTGTTCTTCGACCCCCATATTCGCGAGCTCCTGGACCTCAAACTTTACGTTGATACCCCCGACGACATCCGTTTTATCAGACGCCTTGAACGCGATATGAAAGAGCGTGGTCGTACCGTTGATTCGGTCATCCAGCAGTACCTCGAAGTAGTGCGTCCCGGTCACTACGAGTTTATCGAACCCACCAAGCTGTATGCTGACCTCATCATTCCCGAGGGCGGCTTTAACGAGAACGCTCTACAGGTACTCACTTCCTTTTTACGGGATATTACCCGCTAAACTTCGGCCTCTTCACTTTTTTTTTTGCAGCTTTTTCTAAGGAGGGCTCTGGTCCAGTGCCCTCGTTATCCCCTCACGCGTCAGTTTTGCTGTTGTTGTCTTTCGGTTTGGATCTTGCCCAGAAGGATCGGTAGGCACCGGTGACGTAGCCAAAGGAGAACTTCTCCGGTACAGGGTCTTGGCCCCCGGTGAACAGACCGCCGGCACAGCGAAATATCCGGGTAATCGCAAGTACTAAGCCCTTGAGTACCCCGTGACGCATAATAGCCTGGCGTGAATAGTGGCTGCAGGTAGGCGAGTAGATACATGCTCCAGGCAGAGCCGGAGAAATGAGGTGTTGGTATATGAGAATCGGCAGGGTTACAATCCATCGTAAGCCCTTTAAAACTGTGTTGAATACTTGCATTATGGACAAAATATATGTATTTTGTGGGAAAGAAACAAGCGAAAAACACCCTTTGAGGGTTTGACGCGGTGGCCAAAGTGAGTTATAGTACCACTCGCCGCACATTTTTATTAGGAGGAGCATATGGCTGCAAATATTTCCAAGAACGCCCGTCGTGAGGGTGCCCAGACTCTGACCAGCCGTTGGGGTGGCAGTATCAAAATGAAATCAGTCTTCAAGAACGGTAAAATCCGCCACATCGCGGTCTGTGAAGCCACCGGCAACACTGCCCGCAAACCCAAGGACCTTATGTAATATTGTTCATAATATGCATCTGCTTTCAGATGAATAGTAAAGCCTGCCTTATCGGCAGGCTTTTTGTATCTTGGGGCTGCTACTCTCCTAAAACATCAGTTAATATATCAACCGCTATGTCTACATGTTTCTTTTCAATAATCAGTGGTGGTACCAGCCGTAGTACATCCGGACCGGCTTTTCCGACTAACAAACCTGCCTTATGACACTTATCTACATAGGGGCCGGCATCGCGATCGAGCTGGATGCCGACCATTAGGTTTACTCCCCGAATTTCCTTAATTCGCGGATTGACGGTAGCCAGACTGCTCAGCTTTTCATGCAAGTAGGCTCCCACCTCCCGGGAGTGTTGCACTATGCCGCCGTTGGTCAGTTCGGTGAGCAGGGCTAGTGAGGCCGCGGAGGCTAAGGGGTTGCCGCCGAAGGTCGAGGCATGGTCTCCCGGCTCGAACACTGCTACCCGCTCTTTTGCCAGTAATGCAGCAATTGGAAAACCTCCGCCAAGTCCCTTTGCCAGGGCAACTGCATCCGGTTCGACCTCGTAGTACTGATGGGCAAACAGGGTTCCGGTGCGTCCAAGCCCGCACTGTACTTCATCAAACAGCAGCAGGGTATCGGTTTCGCTGCACATACGGCGAACTTCCTGCAGGTACTGTTGCCGGGCAGGAAAAATACCCCCCTCCCCTTGAACCGGTTCAAGAATGACCCCACAGGTCTCTTTATCGACCGCATCGGACAGCGCATCGATATCGTTAAAGGGAACAAACTCGACCTTCGGCATGAGGGGCTTAAAAGATTTTTGATATTTCTCCTGCCCCGTAAGCGAGAGGGCACCGATAGTACGGCCGTGAAAGGAGTGTTCCATGGCTATGATTTTTGCGGCCCCGTTTTTTTGGCTTTTCCCCCATTTGCGGGCCAGTTTCAAGGCCGACTCAATTGCTTCGGTTCCGCTGTTGCAGAAAAATACTTTATCAAAACTGCTGTGCTGCACCAGTTTTTCCGCCAGCTCGGTTTGCTGGGGAATATGATACAGATTAGAGCAGTGCAGCATCTTCTGTGCCTGTTCTCCAATTGCCTTGCTGAGTGCCGGATGGGCATGCCCTAACGCATTCACTGCTATTCCGGCGAGAAAGTCCAAATACTCCCTTCCATGCTCATCCTTGGCATACACTCCCGCCCCTTCGGTCAGGGTTATTGGAAAACGGGAATAGGTGTTCATTAGTACCTTTTTGCTGCGGTCTATCCAGTTGCTCATTTGGTTTACTCCTCTTATTTAGTTAGTGCGGATTTCAGACTTTGTTGACTGATCTGCGTGTATTAAGGTTCCTACGCCCTCGCTGGTCAGCAGTTCCAGCAGCAGTGCATGGGGCATATTGCCGTCGATAATATGGGTGGCCGCGACTCCACTCTCGGCTGCCTGGGCGGCACAGCGGACCTTTGGAACCATTCCACCGCCAACAGTACCATTTCGAATTAATTCATAGGCCTCGCTGCTGTGGATGCTGCTGATTCGGCTGTTCGGGTCATCAACGGATTCTAGAATGCCCGGGACATCGGTTAAAAACAGCAGTTTCTCAGCACCTAAAGCCGAGGCAATGGCCACTGCTGCATCATCAGCGTTAATATTGTAGCTAGTCCCCCCCTTATCCGAGGAGACCGGGGCAATCACCGGCACAAAGCCCCCTTCAAACAGAACCTCTATTATCCGGGTATCAACCGATTCTATTCGGCCTACAAAACCTAGGTCTGCACCGTCGGACTTCATTTTGCCGGCTGTTAGAAGCTGCCCGTCCTTTCCGGTCAGGCCCACCGCACTTACACCGTACATCTGCAGCAGTCGAACCAGCTCTTTATTTACTTTGCCGGCCAGCACCATTTCAGTAATTTCCATGGTAGCTGTATCGGTGATCCTCAATCCGTTTTCAAAACGGCTTTCAATGCCAAGCTGCTCTAGCATAGCGTTGATGGCAGGACCTCCTCCGTGTACCAGCAGCGGGCGCAGTCCCACATATTTCAACAGGGCGATATCTTGAATAATTCGTCCACGCAGGTCTACATCCGTCATGGCGCTGCCGCCGTACTTAATCACCACCGTCTTGCCACTAAACTTCTGTATGTACGGTAGTGCTTCGATCAATGTATGGGCTCTGTCCATAAAACTGTTCTCCACGGGGTGCTCCTTTTAGGTTGGTAGTATTCTAGGTCCGGTAGCTTCCGTTAATTTTCACATATTCGTAGGTTAGGTCGCAGCCCCAGGCAGTAGCCATTCCCGTGCCTTCATACAAGCGGATGACAACCTCCACCGCGTCAGCGGCCAGTATAGTCGCCGCTTTTTCCTCATCGAAGGGCATCGGCGCGGCGGATTCCATCATGAGAACTTCGCCGGCCTTGCTGCGGAACAGAATATCCACCGCCTGCGGATCGAAGGCCCCCCCGGAGTAACCCATTGCAGCCAGCACTCGCCCCCAATTTGCATCTTCACCGAAAAAGGCGGCCTTTACCAGGTTTGAACTTACTACTCCTCGGGCCAGGCTACGGGCATCCTGCAGTGTCAGCGCACCCTCTACAGTGGCGGAGATCAGTTTAGTGGCCCCCTCTCCGTCGCGGGCAATCATAATCGCCAGCTCCCGGGCTACGTAGTTCAGGCCCTCCTTGAACGCCTGCCACTCTTGACTATCGGGGGAGGTTATTGCTACTCCAGAGGCTCCGTTGGCCAAGCTGAGTACCATATCGTTAGTGCTGGTATCTCCGTCCACAGAAATCATATTAAAGCTGTCGTCCGCTGCATTTTTCAGCAAGTGCTGCAGCAGGGGGGCTTGGAGCTCCACATCGGTCATAATAAAGCCCAGCATGGTGGCCATATTAGGGTGAATCATTCCGGAGCCCTTGGCCATACCGGTTATTCTCACCGTTTTATCGCCCACGACAAAACTATAACTGCAGACCTTTGGCTTTAAATCGGTAGTCATAATTGCCCTGGCTGCCCGTTCCAGCGACTCCGAACTCGAGTCGGGAGCAGCGGCACTTTGGGCGAGGGTACTGACAGCATTAGCCATTTTCTCGATAGGCAGGGGCACTCCGATTACCCCGGTAGAGGCCATAAACACCTGTTCCGGGTCTATTTTGAAGCTTCCGGCTAGATCGGCGGCTAGGCGGCGGTTGTCCTGCATGCCTCGTGCACCTGTACAGGCGTTAGCATTGCCGCTGTTAATTAACACGGCCCGCATCGGGGTCCCGCAAAGTTCTCGGTTCCAGTCTATACAGGCCGCCGCAACTCGGTTTGTAGTAAAGACTCCCGCTGAGGCAGCCGGACGGTCGCTCAGCAGCAGTGCCATATCAAAGCCTTCAGCCTTTATGTTTCCGGAAAAACCGGCTGCTGAAAATCCCTGGGGCAATTCATATACTTGACTCATTGTGTTCGCTCCTTTTTTATAGTTAAGGGAACAACGGGAAATCCCCTAAACCTTCAACTTCTTCAAAACCAAAACGGATATTCATATTCTGAACCGCCTGTCCGGCAGCCCCCTTTACCAGATTATCTATCGCTGCCACCACAATAATCAATCCGGTGCGCTGATCATAGGTAAGTCCGATATCAACATAGTTCGAGCCCCGCACCCAGCGGGTCTCCGGGAAGACCCCCTCGGGCAGCAGGCGGATGAAAGTCTCCCTTCCATACATATCCTCATACAAACCGCGCAACTTCGCGCCCGTCAACTGCCCGGAAATCTCTTCGGTGGGGCGGATATAGGTGGTAGTGAGAATTCCTCGATTCATCGGTACCAGGTGGGGGGTAAACTGCACGCTTACCTCGCTGCCGGCCAGTTGTTCCAGCATCTGCTCGATTTCCGGGGTGTGGCGATGAGCCTTCAATTTGTAAGCTTTGATCGATTCATTTACCTCGCCGAACATCAAGCCCTGGGAAGCTTGTCGGCCGGCCCCGCTCACCCCTGATTTAGCATCGATAATGTAGGGAACCGTGCCGATTCCTGCTCGTGCAATGGGGGCAGTGCTGAGAATGGATGCGGTAGTGTAGCATCCGGGGTTTGCAATAAGATTTTTATCTGAAATGGCTTTGCGACCGACTATCTCGGGCAGTCCGTAGACCGCCTGTTCGAGCAGCTGCGGCGAGCCGTGCTCAACTCCATACCACTTTTCGTACACACTACGGCTCTTCAGCCGATAATCGGCCCCCAAATCGATAATGCAGCTATGCTTCAAAATAGTGGAGGTAACCTGGGCGGAGGCGATACCGTGGGGTAGAGCCAGAAACACTACATCGCAGTCGGCCGCTGTCTCCTCAAGCGATGCATCTCTGAAGTCAAGCTCAATGCGGTTGCGCAGTGAACCTATCTCATCACCGTAGGGCCTGCCGTCCAGGCTGCGCGAGCCGGCGTGCAGCAGCTTCACCTGCGGATGTCTCTGCAGCAGCCGTACCAGTTCTATTCCTGTATATCCGTTTGCACCAATTATCCCTGCTCTTATCATGCCGTTCCCCATTCAGTTTTGTATAAATTTACATTAATATTGTATAATATTGCATTAAGTTGTGCAATATTGCATCGTAATTATCCACCTGCTATAGTGAATTGAGTGTAAATCAGGCGAATCACAGGGCCGTCGGGAGGTACATATGCAGCTTGGGCAGTACGAATTTGAAATCGGTGCGCGTACCTATATTATGGGTATTCTGAATGTAACTCCGGATTCTTTCTCAGATGGGGGAAGGTACACCTCCGTACAGGCTGCGGTGGAGCATGCCCTCCGTATGCAGGCTGAGGGGGCTGATGTAATTGATGTCGGCGGTGAGTCCACCCGTCCGGGACATACTGAAATCTCCGTTGGCGAAGAGGTTCAGCGGGTTGTTCCGGTGATTCAGGCATTGGCCCAAGAGCTGCAGGTTCCCATCTCTGTTGATACCTCAAAGGCTGAAGTCGCCCGGGAGGCCGTAAGCGCGGGAGCTGTAATGATAAATGACGTGTGGGGCTTTCGTCGGGATCCGCACTTAGCTGATGTTGCTGCCGAGACCGGGGTTGCCTGCTGCTTGATGCATAATCAAGCTGGAACTAGTTATCGGCAGCTCATGCCGGAGATACTCGAAACACTGCAAGAGAGTCTGCGTATTGCCTCTGCCGCCGGAGTGTCAGCAGAACAGATTCTGCTGGACCCGGGAATCGGTTTCGGTAAAACAGTCGAACAGAATGTTCAGGTAATGCAGCAACTCTCCAAGCTGAATAGTCTCGGCTACCCGTGGCTGCTGGGTACCAGCCGGAAGTCGATGATAGGAAAGACACTTAATCTCCCGGCGGAGGAACGTACTGCCGGTACTGTGGCCACTACTGTATTAGGAATACAGGGGGGGGCTGATTTTGTGAGGGTCCATGATGTGCTCGAGAACAGTCAAGCCGCCCGGATGACCGACCGCATTGTCCGCCGGCCCAGCCGGCACACCGCTTTGATCGCTCTGGGTTCCAACCTCGGCAGTCGTCTGGAGTATCTTCAGCAGGCCTTGGAACTCCTGCAAAGGCAGACGGGGCTGCAGGTAAGCGCCGTATCCCCGGTGTATGAGACTAACCCGGTTGGCTACGCCGACCAGGGAAAATTTCTGAATGCCGCTGTCCGCCTAGAGACGAGTTTGGCTCCGGAGACTCTATTGCAAGGACTAATGGAGATAGAGCAGCAGCTGCAGCGGCGTCGCGATATTCATTGGGGCCCCCGGACCATCGACTTGGATATGCTTTTCTATGATCAGCAGCGCATATCAAGTACCGACTTAGAAGTTCCCCATCCACGACTCTCCGAGCGAATGTTTGTGCTTGCGCCTCTGCATGATATTGCTCCGATGTGGCTGCATCCGCAGATCAATCTCCGGGTATTCGAGTTGTTTGAGCAGCTAAAGCTGCAGTCCTCAGTGCCGTCGGTGTATCATGAAGGGCTCTCGTTGCCGGCGGGCAGTTAAAAAATATCGCTGTAATGCTGAAATACGAAATTAGGTTCATCGCACATGTCTGTTTCTCCGTTTTAATGTGTCTATCTGCAGCCGCAGGTCTTTCATGCTCCCATACAGAATAGTGTACTCTACTTCCTTATCATATACACATCTTTTCTGAAAAGCAGGTTTATCAAAATACCGGAGATGAATATTCAGCCTTACCACTTATGTATCGGTATTCTCTGAGTCTACAAAATGATCCGCTTCTGCGCCCGACAGTTTTTTCAGCAGATCTACTATTGCTTCGAAGGGCTCGGCTTCGCGATTGAGAATACTGTGCACCGCGTTGATGATCGGAGTTTTGAGCTTTCTATTCCGGGCAATCGAAAAAGCGTGCTTACAGGCGGCAACACCTTCAGGGAGATACCCGATTTGATCAATATGCTGGAGAATATCCTGCAGATTGGAAAAATGGGCAATTTTTCGTTCATGGATTATCTCTCGTCCAAAACGACGGTTACGGCCGTATATACTGCGGCAGGTTACATCTAAATCTCCCACTGCTGCAATTGAAGTAAAGGTTTGCGGATGGCTGGCCCCCAGGGCGGTTCCTAACAATTGGATTTCATTCAGCCCGGCTGCCAGCAGGAGCGATTCGGTATTGTCACCGAATTTATCGTTGAGTTCCTTCAACGCATCGAGCATACCAAAGGCAATCGCTACTACATTTTTAAGTGCCGCCGCAGCCTGAACGCCGACAATATCCAGGGAGGAGAACACCAGAAGGGTTGGGCCTCGCAGGAGCTCTCTAAATTGTATTGAATACTTTGCATGTTTTGAAGCACTAATGAGACCGGTAATTTTACCGCGAGCAACCTCCTCGGCATGACTCGGGCCGGAGATATATACCAGGTTATCCTTGTAAAAGCCGGGCAGGTAATTTTCAACTGCCGAAGTCAGCAGTCCGGGACCGCCCGGACCGTCTATGAAACCCTTGGTCAGAATCGCAATCGGGGTGCTGCCCTCCTGCACTGAAGAGACGCGAATCATCTGCTTGACCGTGTCGATCAAAAACATCGATGGAACTGCCAAAATAAGATAATCCTTATTCTCGGCAACCTCCGGCAGATTGGTCGAAGCACGGATTAGTTCAGGCAGTAATACTCCCTGCAGATATGTACGGTTCTCAAGGGTGTTGTTGATAGCATCGGCTACATCCTGCTCATACGACCACATATATACCTGATGACCGTTTTCAGCTAAAACCTTAGACACGGCGGTACCCCAGGCTCCGGCGCCGATCATTCCTATGCTCCGTGGTTCCATGTATTCCTCCTGTGTTTTAGGTTAGCACAAAAACAGTAGCACAAAAACAGCTCCTTGCAACTAGGGTCTCTTTAAGATACTATTAAAACAAACACACAGTGAAATGAAAGAGGAAGATACCTTATGGGAATCAGGGGCGAAGTTTTTTCAGCAAAAACTACAATTGGGAAGCGGACATACTTTTTTAATGTCAAAGAGAACAGAAAGGGTGACCTTTTTCTGAATATAGTTGAAAGCAAGCAGCATGATGTGAGTGGTTTTGAGCGCCACTCGGTGATTGTATTTGATGAGGATATGGAACAGTTCTTATCAGAGTTTCAAAAGGCAATCGAGTTTATTCGAAACCATAAAGATCAGGGATAAATTTTAAAACTTCTGCGGTGAATCGGGCTCAACCCGTGGAGCCGACATAGTTCTCGGTGTTTGACTGTGGGATATCCTTTATGAGTCTCAAAGGACCATTTACTTTCAATCCATGAGTAGCGCAGCATCCAGCGATCACGGGCAACCTTGGCAATTATTGAAGCTGCCGATATTTCAGCTACGCGTGCATCGCCTTTGATAATTGCTTCTGCCGGCCGCGGCAGAGCGGGCACAAATTTTCCATCTACCAAGACCATACTCACTAGGGGCGCATGCGAAGGGAGGGCTTCAAAGGCCCTCTGCATCGCCAAGAGGGAGGCATGATGGATATTAATCCTGTCAATTTCCTCCGGCCATGCCCATCCGATGCCCACCGCCGCTGCTTCGTTAATAATATGAGCGGCAATGCGCTCTCTGCGTCCGGGAGAGAGCTGTTTGGAGTCTTTTAGAGCCCCACGGTCGATCAGTTCGCCTAATATAACTGCCGCCGCACATACCGGACCTGCAAGCGGGCCGCGGCCGGCCTCATCTATTCCGCATATGAGTCCAGTTGATTCCACCATACAAGGAAGGTAGCGTTTTTTTGTTTCCCTGTACAGACTTGGCTCACTTCCGCCACACTTCCGTCCAGAATCTATTCACGCCCATCGGCTTCTATGTTATAGTGGGGCCAGGCATCTGGCTAAGGTGCTGTCTGCAAAGATATACACGCAACAATGCAATTAAGAGGATGAATATCAGGTGTTTTTAAAGAGTGTTGAACTGTTCGGTTTTAAATCGTTTGCCGACCGGAGTAAAATAGAGTTTCGAGACGGAATTAGCGCCCTCCTGGGGCCGAACGGCTGCGGGAAAAGTAATGTAGTTGATGGAGTAAAATGGGTGCTGGGAGAACAATCCACCCGATCGCTGCGGGCCGACCGTATGGAAGATATCATATTTAACGGCACCGAGACCCGTAAAGCACTGAATGTGGCCGAGGTAACCCTCACTCTTTCAAACGAAGACGGATTTCTATCAATGGATATGCCCGAAATTGCGGTCAAGCGCAGACTCCACCGTTCTGGAGAGAGTGAGTATTTTATCAATAGTACCCCCGTAAAGCTCAAGGAGGTGCGGGAACTCTTTTTTGATACCGGAATTGGTAAATCGGCCTATTCAATTATGGAGCAGGGTAAAATTGACCAAATTTTGTCTAATAAACCGGAGGAACGGCGTTTTCTGTTTGAAGAGGCCGCTGGAATAACGAAGTACAAATATCGGGGAGCCGAAGCAGAGCGTAAGCTAAAGCGAACCGAAGAAAATATGCAGCAGGTTGAAAACATACTGCGAGAGGTAAAGCGGTCGTACAACACTCTCAAAGTACAATCCGAAAAAACGGCACAGTACCGAGAGTATAATGAAAAAGTGTTTAGCCTTGAGCTCGACCTCCAGCTGCTCAAATTGAAAGACCTGATGCAGAAGCAGCAGGAGCGGGAAGAGCAGCTGGATGAACGGCTGAAAGAGCGGGATGCCCTCAAAAAAGCTATTGATGAAATCAATGAGTCCCTGGAAAAAAATCTTGACCAGGTGAACAGTATGGAGTCTCAGCTTATTGAAGGGCAGAAAAAGCTGTACGGCCTGGATATTGAAAAGAACAATCATGAAAATCAGCGCTCAATGTTGAGCGAACGAATGGAAGAGATACGCCGTCAGAACCAGGCTGCTGAACAGCGAGAGAAGGGGATTAACGAAAAAATGGCTGCCCTTCAGAAGCAGTCTGCAGAGCTCCAGAAACAGCTTGAAGAGTATAAGACTCGTTTAGAACAAATTGATAAAAACATATCCGAATTTGAAAACAGTATTGAAAATGCCCGAGGGAGAATCGAGCATAATCGTCAAGTTATCTCCGAGCTTGAAACTGCGAATAAGCGTATTGAACAGGAGATACAGGGCCACCAGAAAGAGCTGCATACCATCACAGATGATATCGTAGCACAGCTGGATCAGAAGCTTGATGAGAGTGGATACTCCTCCCATAAACGGCGCGATGCCGAGCGTGCCTTTCGACAGTTGCTGCAGGAAACAGTCATTCAGGTGCAGGGGAAAAACGATCTGATCAAGGATATGCAGAGTACCGCTGGAAAAAACGCTGCCGACCTGAAGGAGGCGCTAAGTAAGGCTCTGTTCGCTTTTGAGGAGGTTGCCTCAAAAACCGAACAATTGGAGCAGCTCTTTGATGAATATCATAATTCTATTCCCGCCTTCCTCGATGAGTTTTTGGCTCCGGAAGGAATTATTACCCGAAAACGATCCATCGAGCAGTCGATTGATACCGGCCGCAGCACTCAGAATACTAATGCGGAACGTCTAGAGGAGCTTAAAAACGAAAATACTCAGTTAGGCGAAAAAATTGATGAGTACCGCAAAACTCTAGAGGAGCTACGGGTAAATCGTGTCCAGGTTCATACGCAAAAGAAGGCCGCCGGTGACTCCCTTGAGGGATTACGGCGTCAGCTTGAAGAGCAGGAGGGTCTATTAGAGGAGAACCGGAAAACCCTTAAAGCGAATACTGCCAGGATAGGGGAGATTGAAACTCAACTGGCCAGGATTGCTGAAAAACAGACGGAGCTTGCAGCTCGCGAAAAGGAGCTCCAGAAGAACCTCAAGAGTCTTGAATCGGGCATTTCCAACCACAATAAGGATCTGAAGAGCAAAGAGAGCAGCCTTAAAAAGCGTATGGATAATCTTGGTAAGCTGCAGGATAAAGTTGAAAAACTGCAGGTGGAGGTAGCTTCCCTGCAGACCGAAATCCGGAGTATGTACTCTAATTTTCAGGACCGTCACGGCAGGGAATTAACAGAGTTTGAAAGCCGGATGTTCGATATAACTACTTCTGTACAGGAACTCAAGCCGGAGCTGCAGGATATTCGGCAGAAGCTGAAGGACCTTGGACAGGTGAACCTTATGGCGCCGGAGGAGTTCGCAGAAGTAAAGGAGCGTTACGATTTCCTCTCCGGCCAGCTGCAGGATTTGTACGAGGCCCGTGAGGATCTTCAGCAGATTACCCAGGAGATAAAAACCGAATCCACCGAACTCTTTTTAGAGACCTATGACCAAATACGAAAAAACTTTCACTCCATGTTCCGCCGTCTCTTTGGCGGCGGGCGGGGAGAGCTGAAATTGAGTGATCCCGATAATGTATTAGAGTCGGGTATCGAGATATTTGCCCAGCCGCCGGGAAAAGCCCTTGAGCATATTGCCCTGTTATCCGGAGGAGAGCGTTCTCTGACGGCGGTAGGCCTGTTGTTCGCCACCTATATGGTGAAACCCTCGCCTTTCTGCATTCTAGACGAGATCGATGCCGCTTTGGATGAGGGAAATGTGGGACGATTTATCAACCTGCTGATGGAATTCGGCACTTCATCACAGTTTGTAGTCATTACTCATAACAAAAAAACTGTAGCCGGGGCGCGGACTATGCTTGGAGTGACCATGCAGGAATCCGGTGTCTCGAAGGTTATTGCAGTTCGACTAGCGGAAAATGGAGATGTAGTGGAGCGGGCCCGCCAGGTTAATGAAGATGACAGTGGTAATGGTGATGGACGGGAGGGTGATGAACAGCCTCTAATGGATTTGGACGGAGAGACTACAAAAGAAGAGAATGCAGATGAGGAGGGGATCGCCGATGGCCTTCCTGAGCGCGAAGGAAACTAAGATTTATGGGCTGGTAGTAGCCGGCGTGACCCTGTTAGCATTAACTGGTACTCTGGTTTTTTTATTACTTAGTCGAGAGCCGGATTCCGAACCGGTACACGCACCAAGCACCACCGACAGTTCTGCAGGGGCAGACCTGTTAGGAGAGTCCCTTTCAAATGAATCGGCACTACAGAAACTTCGTGTTCCCCAAGAGTATTCTCAGTTGTATCAACAGAACTGGCAGCCATACCGTGAGAGGCACAGCACTTGGAGTGAGGAACAGGTGGAAGCTTTTTGGCAGGATCCACAAGAACTGATTCAAGAGGTGTTGCAGAAAGAGAGCGACCGAGAGATTGAGGAGTTTTTTAAGGAGATTCCCTAAATGCTGGTTCGATACCTATTACTATTTATTTTATCCCTGGGTTTGCTTAGCGGCTGCGCCTCTGGTCCTGCCCCCGCCGGTCCCGAAGCCCCTCAGGATCCTCCATCAGTGCAGGAAAATACTTCCCCTCAAGAACACTCCGAACAACAAAAGTCCGACGCGAGCACTGAGACAGAAACTGAGACGAGGTCAAATGAAAACTCCCCTCCCGAAGTCTCAGTTGAAGAACTTATTCCAAAAGGTGATATGCCGCAGGATCTATCACCCATTGCGGAAGTAGAGTTCCCGATGGCTGTCGAGGTGCAGCCGGTGATTCCCCAAGCCTCATTGCCCGACAGACTGCCGGAGAGTCAACAGGGAGTATGGCCAAAATGGCGGTCGGATTTTCAGCCTACAGGAGTGAGCTCGCAATTGAATTTCTTACTTTTGAGCCCGCAGCTTTCTGTTCATGCCTTAGAAGAAGAAGCTGTACAAGGGGATTCCGGGGAACCACAAAAGCCTGGGGAACCTCGGAAAGAGACCGCCTCGGAAAGCCCTTCCTCGGATTCAGCGTCCTCTACGACTACCGAGGCCCCAACTGAAACTTCAGACACAGCTGCTTCCCAGGGCAGCTCTGATGCGCAGGGTTCCGAGAAGGCAGACAAGGTATCCGAGCCCTCCCAAACTGAAGAAAAAGCTGAAATAATACGAGCCGAACCAGGAGAGCAGGTGCATCTCACATTGCCCGGTTTGGGATGGATTTATGACCAAGGTGCCTCCAAGGCCCAAGGGGTAGAGTTTCAATCACGCAACTATAAGGACAATTCTACGGAGTTTGTGTTTATTGCACAGAGCATCGGAAGCTATACCCTCTCTTTTCAGCAGCAAGACAGTCGCCTTGGTTCAAGTTCTTTCCGTACGGTTGCAGTAGATGTGGGGCCTCACACGACGACCGACCAAAAAGAGGAGTCCCCAAGCACAGGGGAGGCTGCCGATATAGGAGCCATGGGAAATATGGAGGCCGAAGAAGAGGAGTTTTCTTTTGCCCGTCTAAAGGATTCTATTAGCTCGCGAAATCCATCCGGTACGGAGGGGCAGCTGAAGGCCATGCGTCGCAACCGGCCTGTAGGCGATCTGTTTTCGTCGGGCAAGGCTAGGCAGGAGGAGCTTGCACTTCTAGTTGAAGCGGGTGAGTTCTTGTTTGAAGCCCAACGGGAGTCTACAGCGGAGCAGGCTCTGCGGCTGTATCTGGATCTGACCGAAGAGAGGGGTGAGCATACGGGGCAGGTTTTGTATTTACTCGGACAAATCTATGAGTCACCTCTGCCACCCCGGGATGAACGGCAATCGGCGGAATACTACCGCAAAATTGTATCTTTTTATCCTACAGATCCTTATCGGCGGCGGGCTGAGCAGCGGATTAAGTATCTTCAGCGCCATTTCTTGCAGATCCGTTGACATGGCAGTACAAAATGCGGTATAAAAACCATAAAACTCTTAGGATGACAGGTATATGCTGGAAAAAATCTCCGACAAATTTAGCGATATAGTCAAGCAGGTCTCAGGCAAGTCTACTATATCTGAAAAAAATATCCAGGATGCCGTTGAAGAGATTAAACTTGCCCTGCTTGAAGCCGATGTCAATCTGAGGGTTGTAAGACGGTTTGTAAACCGTACCATCGAAGAGGCCAAGGGCGAAGAGGTTCTGCGCTCGGTTAATCCTGGACAGCAGTTTATCAAGATTGTACATGATAAAATTGTCGAACTCTTGGGTGATGAACGTCAAAAGCTTGAGTTAAAAGGACCTGATACCCAATCGGTTATTCTGATGATGGGGCTGCAGGGTTCCGGTAAAACAACTACCGCCGCCAAATTGGCTAAGCAGCTTAAGAAGGAGGGGCGTTCTCCTCTTTTGGTGGCGGCGGATTTAGTGCGACCGGCTGCGGTAAAGCAGTTGCAGATACTTGGCGAACAGATAGATGTACCGGTCTATGCCGAAGAGAGCAAAGATCCGGTGAAGGTGGTCAAGCATGCCCTGGCGGAGGCCAAGAAAAAACTATACAATACGGTGATTGTGGACACCACCGGACGGCTTCATCTTGACGAAGAGATGATGAAGGAAATCCAAAAAATCCATAAGGCGGCTCAACCGGTTGAATCTCTGTTTGTTGCCGATGCAATGACTGGTCAGGATGCAGTGAAAATAGCGAAAGAGTTCGATGAAAAAGTCGGCATTACCGGTGTGGTGCTGAGCAAATTCGACTCCGACACCCGCGGCGGTGCAGCCTTGTCACTGAAATCGGTCACAGGAAAGCCCCTGAAATACATAGGAATTGGGGAGAAACCGGATGATTTAGAGCCCTTTTTCCCGGATAGAATTGCTTCGCGAATTCTCGGTATGGGAGATGTAGTCAGTCTGGTTGAGAAAGCCCAGGAGACAATCGATGAGGACGAAGCGGCGAAACTGCAGCAGAAAATGGCCAGTGCCACCTTCACCTTGGAAGACTACCTGGAATCCTTTGCCAGAATGCGTAAAATGGGCAGTGTGGAGTCATTGTTAGAGATGATCCCCGGTGCTAAGGGCAATATAAGCGAAGATGATATTGATGAAGGTGAGATGAAGCGGGAAGAGGCCATTATATTGTCCATGACCCGACAAGAGCGAAGAAACCACCGGATTCTTGGCCCTTCGCGGAGAAAGAGAGTAGCAAAAGGAAGCGGTACCTCGGTATTTGAGGTAAACCGGCTTATCAAGAAGTTTGAGAAAATGCGGCTGATGATGAAAAAGGTCGCCAAAAATAAAAAATATCAGGCTCAAATGATGAAGAGTCTTGGTGTATAAGGTTAAAAACCCGGAGGAGGTTCTAGTTGAGTGTTAAAATTAGGTTGAAGAAGTTCGGAACAAAAAAGCGTCCCTACTATCGTTTGGTAGTTATGGATAAGGATGCGCCCCGTGACGGCAGAGCGCTTGAAGAGGTTGGTTACTATCACCCTATCGCAGCGGAAGATAAGCAGCTGAAGCTGAACGAAGATAAAATTAAAGAGTGGATTAACAAGGGTGCCCAGCCCTCTCCGACTGTAAAGCGTCTGCTCAATAAAAATAATATCTTCCTAAACCGCGCGAAGTAGGCTGATACAGTTCAAAGAATACCAATGGTAGGGAAAATGCGTGTAGTGGAGGACGTTGTGGAAAAAGATCTTGTTGAATATGTAGCGAAGTCCCTAGTTGATGACCCGGATGGGGTTGTTGTAAATATGATCGAAGGCGAAAAATCTACCATTTTAGAGTTGAGAGTTTCGCAAGATGATATTGGTAAGGTAATCGGGAAGCACGGACGAATTGCAAAGGCAATTCGCACCATCTTGAGTGCTTCAGCTACCAAAACCGGTAAACGGATAGTGCTAGAGATATTGGATTAATGGAAAAGCTCGCTGTCGGTATCGTTCGTACTTCCCATGGGGTACAGGGATACGTAAAGGTAAAGAGCTTCTCCGGTGAAACGGCGCACTTCTCCAATATGCGGGAAGTGCTGCTGATAAAAGACAATCGAGAGAAGGTGTATCGCATAGAAGCGGTCAAAACGGTGCATGAAGGTGTTTTGATCAAGTTTGAGGGGGTGAACACTCCTGAGGCGGGGAAACTCTTGTCCGGCTCGGAGATATGGGCCCCGCGCAACCTGTCGGCCCCTCTGGAAGACGGCGAATTTTATGCCGCCGATGTACAGGGCTGCCATCTAATCTATCAGGGCGAGGATGTGGGGGTAGTTAAATCAATTATTGAAAACGGCGCTACCGACTTGCTTGAAATAAAGGTTGAAGGCGGCACAAGAATTGTTCCGCTGACCGAGCAGTTTATTGGTACTATTGATATACAAGCCAAGACTATCGAGTTAAAGGATGATTGGGTTCTGTTGTGAAGTACACAATACTCACCCTGTTTCCGGAGATAATCGAACAGTACTTCAATAGTTCGATAATGGCAAAAGCGGTCGAACGGGGTGTAGTCGAAATGCAAGTCGTCGATTTTAGGGATTTTGCAGTTGATCGACACCGTACATGTGATGATGCGCCCTATGGCGGCGGAGCAGGAATGGTTATCAAGCCGGAACCCCTGGCGGCGGCTTTGGAATCGCTTGGGGGGCGGCAGAAACGGGTTGTATACCCTAGTCCTTCCGGAAGGCTTTTTCATCAAGGGTATGCCGAGCAGCTATCGATGGATGAAGAGCTAATTTTAATATGCGGAAGGTACGAGGGAATTGATCAACGTATAATTGACATGTATGTTGACGATGAAATTTGTATTGGTAATTATGTGATGTCTTCGGGAGAGTTGGCATCTTTGGTAATAATTGATACGGTATACCGGTTGGTGGATGGGGTAATTAGAAAAGAATCTCTGGAGGAAGAGAGCTTTTCAGACGGTTTGTTAGAGTATCCCCACTATACCCGACCAGCCGATTTTCAGGGACATAAGGTACCGGATATTTTGTTGTCCGGGAACCATGCCGAAATAGAGAAGTGGCGATATGCACAGAGAGTGAAAAAAACAGAACGGTTTAGGCCGGATTTACTTGAGGAATAAATAATCCTTAGAGGAAGGGGAATAATATGGATTTAGTTCAGGCAGTTGAAGCAGAACAGATGAAGGAAAATGCCGATAACTTCAGAATAGGTGACACGGTAAAAGTGCATTTTAAGATTGTTGAGGGACAAACCGAGCGTATACAGGTCTTTCAGGGAATTGTTCTTTCTATGAAGAACTCGGGAGTTCGAAAAACTTTTATCGTACGTAAAATGTCATACGGTGTTGGGGTAGAGCGTGTATTTCCGGTCTACTCACCGCGGATCGATCGGATCGAAGTTGTCCGTCGTGGTCGTGTGCGGCGTGCGAAACTCTACTATCTGCGTAAGCGTGTTGGAAAAGCAGCCAAGGTGAATGAGCTGATTCGACGTCGCGACCAGATCAAAAAGGCCGGCGAGTAAACGCCGTCCCTGCTGCATGGAGCAGCCATCAATTGGGCTTTTACACAGTATAACAGCCGGCTTCACTGAAAAAACAGTGAAGCCCGGCAGTAGTATCTCGTTCAGCGTTCAGAGAAAGATCGGCGATCATAGTTGGGTCGTACGGATGTTGGGGCGGGAAGTCAGAGTTGTCTCGAACCTGCAGTTGGAGGTTGGGGCACGTCTGAAAGCTACCGTACAGCTTGAATCCGGAAAACTCCTGCTTAGAATTGATCGCCAGGCACATGCGCTGAATAACATTCTTCAAACCTCTAATCTCCCCGATACTCAGACCAGCCGTATGCTGATTCACGCTTTTATAGCCCAGGGACTGCCCCTGCGCGAGGAACGATTGAGAGCGGCGCTCAAACTGTTTTCACAGTTGGAAGTGAAAGATTCTGCTACTTCCCGCTTACTTGCAATTGCCTATGATAAGGGGCTTTTTCTTACCCCTGAACAGATGAAGCGACTGCAGCTGCTTGTTTTTGGAGGAGAGTATGGCCGACGAGAGGGCTCTTCAGCTCAACCGGAGCAGCAGGATTCAGGCCCTGGTCATAGCCCTAACGAGCAGAGTTCAGGCCGGGAGCAGTCACAGGAGCGTCAGGGACAACAGAGACAGGATCAAGCCGACCAGCATAAACGGGGCTATAATCCAAAACTAATAGAAAAAGATCTGCACACGCAGATTACCAGCCGAGGCTCCGAGGCTTCACTGCTGCATCTTTTTAATCATATTCAAGCCAATCACAAAAACTGGATTATAATTCCCCTCTCGTTCAAACCAATGCCGGCTGCAGAGGCACCAGCAGAAGAAGATTCGGGGGTTCTGCGTCTAGAGCTTGACCCTGATGGACGACCCCAGCAGTTTACCCTTACCTTTAAGCTGTACAGGGAACCTGAGCCTTCTATATGGCATTTTGCAGGAAAAATTACAAAACCAGAGTCAAAAATTCACATATATAGGGGTAATCGCGAACAGGGACGACCGAATGCTGAGATTCTTTCAAGATTACATAAAAAACTCAATAACCTGTCCTTTGAAATTGACGATACTATAAGAGAGGCTTCTGAGTTTGATCCTTTCGGTATGGAGGATATAAGCTTATTAAAAAGGGTCGATACAACGGCATAAATTGAGTATAGTGGTGGAAAAGAATAAGGCAGTTGCATTAAAGTATAGCAAAGAATTACCAGCTCCCTTTATAGCGGCCACTGGAAAGGGACGATTGGCGGATAGGATGATTGAAATTGCCGAAGAGAATGGAATTCCCGTTGAAAAGCGGGAAGATTTGACTGAGGTTTTATTCACCCTTGATGCCGGCAGTTTTATTCCAGAGGGCTTGTATGAAGTTATAGCCCAGCTTTATGTTACAATTGCTGATGTGCAGGATGAAGTATGAGAAGTATGAAAGTTGATGAACTGAAGCCCGGGATGAAGTTTTCTAAACCGGTGTACATGGACGGAGAAAATCTGTTGGTACCTGAAGGGGTAGAGGTTAAGCAGAAGGATATTGATCGCCTGCGTCGCTGGGAGGTGACTGAGGTTCAGACCGAAGGTGAGACTCTGACCGACAGTAGCGACATGCCTCAGGACCGCATGTTTTACGGCGAAGGTGCTACCTTTGAATATAATAAAGCGGTTGATTTAGCGGATAATATTTTTATTCAGACAAATGATGGAGGACTTCCTGATAAAATTGATATTGATGAGGTAGTGGAAAATGTGTTCCAGCTGCTCATCGAAAAACCGGACCAGTTGATTGGTCCAATGTTTCAGGTACAGACTACCCAGCATTCACTTTCACAAAGTGCGGTCAATTGTATTGTTCTGGCTGTCTTGATCGGTCGGAACCTGAAACTGCCGAATTATCAATTGGTGAATCTTGCGACGGCGGCATTTCTTCATGATATTGGTATGACGAAGATTCCGAAGGTTATTTTGAATAAAAGTGGAACCCTCACCGAGAAAGAGCGGAAAGTGATGACAACTCATCCTATCTATTCCTACCGTGTTATCACTCGTGATCTGGGGTATGCGGAGGAGGTCGGAAGAACGGCCCTCTATCATCACGAGCGTTGGGATGGCAAGGGGTATCCAAAACAGCTTAAGGGAAAAGAAATTCCACTAACCGCAAGAATTCTTTCAGTAGTTGATGCTTACGAGGCGATGGTAAGAGAACGGCCATATCGAGATTCAATGATCGGCTATCGGGCTATGCGGCAAATCCTGAATGATAATTCACGTAGGTTTGATGCTGAGATACTCAAGGTCTTCTTAAAAAGCATGGGGATCTATCCGGTAGGAAGCATTGTTATCTTGAACGACGGGTCGGTGGCGAAGGTGGTACGGAACCAGAAAGAGGTGCCCCTCAGACCGGTAGTGCGTGTATTAGTAAGCAGCAGCGGTAGAAAAATACCAACGGAGCAGCAAAAAGAGGTTGATTTGATCTCATCCAGCGGCAGTTTTATAGTAAAAGCTGTGAGTGTGGGAGAAATGAAGAAGATAAACCAGAAAAAGTGAGAATAAGATGATCTCATGGCGCAACGGTGAAGAAATGGCAAGTGACTATTTTCGTGGGCATGGGTACGAAATTCTTGCTCGTAATTACCGTTGTAAGCGGGGTGAAATTGATATTATTGCTGTGCAGGATGATCTTTTAGTCTGTGCAGAAGTAAAAACATGGAGTACAGTTGAGATGGATGGAATTGAGTATTCTATCGATTATAAGAAGCAGAGGGCCTCTTTGGCGGCATGTAAAATTTTTTTACTAAAAAACCCTGAATACGCCGAATCTATGGTAAGATTCGATGTAGTCTTTATTGATGCTGACAGTGGGGTCTTACGCCATATAGAGGATGCCTTTACAGAGAGTGGTGTACTATGATACGGATTGCAAAGCAAACTGATCCCAAAAAGTTGGAAGAGCTTAAACAGAAGATAAACGACAAGAAGTATCTGAATACAGCCATCAATACCTTAGCTGTTACGATAACCAAAGAGATTCTACACATAAAAGAGGAGTAGTACTTGAGTAGAAGAAGCAACTCGTCCCGTCGTGGACGGCGGCGCGGCGGCGGACGTGACCGCAGCGAAGCACAGTCAAAAATAGCCGGTTCTGTTCAACTTACCTGTGTCCGATGCGGTAAAAATATTCGTAATCCACAAATGGCGCTTGCTAACCCGGAGAACGAACCGATCCACTTTGACTGTGCTATTCAGGAAGTAGCAGAGGCTGAAAACCTCGGTGCACGAGAAAAAATATGCTATCTTGGACAAGGATCCTTTGGTATAATAAAGTTCAAGTCCGGATCTTCGAATAGGGATTTTAGTATTAGAAAGCGTATCCCGTATGAAAAAGCGGAACAATCGGTGAGCTGGCGGAAGGAAATGCGGGAAAAACTGGATTTTGGACGGTAATTCAATATGTCATTGAAATACGCAATTTTGGGGCTCTTGGATCAGGAACCTCACTATGGTTATGAGATCAAACAGAAGTTTGAACACATGATGGGCGATCTTTGGCCGGTTTCCTATGGACAATTGTATCCCACCTTAAGAAAGTTAGCGGAAGATGATCTAGTTACCATGAAAACTGTGCAAGGGAAAAAGGCGGTAGAGAAAAATGTGTATTCTATCACTGAAACCGGCAGTTCTTTTTTTAGGAGCTGGCTGCTCAACCAGAAAAAAAAGGTCCAAATCTCGATAAAAGATGAATTTACCCTGAGTCTCTTCTTTCTTGACAGGATGGACCACTATGAGGCCCAGGATATGCTTAAAACAAAGCTGCAGGAGCTGTTAGAGAAGCAGCGTAAGTATACCGACGAGTATAAGCACTATACAGACAATACCCCGCAATATAAGAAGGCTCTCACCCGCAAGATGCTCCTGCACCTGAATGCTGAGCAGAAATGGATTGAAGAGCTGCTCAACTAAAAAAAAACGCTTCAGTAACTCCTCATGAGTAGCTGAAGCGTTAATCCACACCTTTCGGCATGTTAATATGTCATCAATGTACGTAGAACCTCTTGTGCTTTATCTTGAACGGTATTGATGTAGTTCCCCTGAGACATACGGATCAAAGCCCGGTAAATGCTCGGGTCGTTAAGACCGTTATTATGCTCTGCGAGCTTTTCAATAGAGAGCAGGGCTGCATAAGCGAAGTTCTGGTCAGGAGTCATGATATCCTGATTAAGAATACTGAAAGAGATAGCCTGGGTTATCTGATTGTTCTCGTTATCAGCAGCCATCTCCCCTAATGCGTACACAGCTTCGGCCAGCACCATTGGTTCATCGTCGGAAAGCAGTACATTTATAAGAGTATCTTTAGCCGATTCTCCGCCAATTCTTCCTAACAGTTCACTGGCCCTGCGGCGAACTTCCGGAAAATTATTGATTAGCCTTCCGTTCTCGCGGAGCTGAACTCCGATACCTTCAGATGAAAGCCGGTCAAGAATATAAGTAGCCTCGGCATCACCAGCAGCCACTTGTCCATCTTCTACTAGTTCTTCAAGGTTATCCAGGGCAGATAACTTACTGCTGCGATTTTCATCAAAGGCCTGTTCACCAATTATCCGCATCTCGACACTTTGAAGAAATAGTTCTTCAACAGTAGTTTCATCTTGATCCTCAGACTGTCCGTCAGCTCCCTGCTGGGACCATCCAAAAACAGGTATTAGAAAAAGTATGAGAAAAACTGTAACTATTTTCCCGAAGTTGTTTTTCATAGTACACTCCATAGACTAATTTGTTTACTTTGTAATTTTCCATTGATCGTCTACCTTTTTGAGGGTGTAGACCACAATTGGTTCTCCATTCACATTCATATACGCTCGGACTTTGTCCTCGCTCAGCGGCTTGATGTCGTCAATCCGTACGTCCTTACGGCTGGCTACCACTACATAGTTGAAGTAGTCCTTTAGACTACGGAGTTTGATGTCATACTTTTCCAGTAACGGCGCTTCTGAGTATTTCTGTAGTACTTCCGGATCGCTGTAATAATCTTTATACTCTGTGGTAAGGTAATCAAGCCATTCCTGATAATTACGGTTGGCGATGATTTGGTTCAGTTCTTGAACCAGGTTTGCAAGGTCCTTCTTTGTTTCCTGATACTCCTCCTCTCCCATAGTGTACTCTTCTGGGCTCTTATCCCCTGAGGATTGGGTTTCAGCAGTTTGCTGCTCATCCTCTAGGGCTGGTTCATCCGTTTTTTCAGGTTCCGTTTCAGGCGCAGCAGCGGTGTGAGAACTTTCTGGCTCTTCTTCTGTTGGAGGGGTACCTGCACAACCGGCGATCAATAGAGATACACTTAAAATAAATATAGCCGCATACATAGGGTAGTTTCTCATTAATATAAAGTGTATCCATGTGCGGGTACTTTGTCAAAACTATTTTTACAAAACAGAGCAAATACAGAGCAGAACAGAGCATTTATAAATTTAGAAGTTTG
>JAWLDZ010000012.1:39027-50286 GCA_041686355.1 Spirochaetaceae bacterium | reverse complement strand
CTGCAGCATTACTCTTCTATCCGCTTTTCCGCATCATAGAGCTGGGACAGTATTTCCAGAAAAGCCTCTAGTTTTTTATTTATATGAGAGAGCTTCTGCTGAAGATTCTTATTTTCATTGCGCCCGATATATCCAAAATTCGAAAGTGTATCGTAACGTCCGCCCATATCGCCATATAAAATTCCGGTAATTACATTCTTAAGCTGAGTTACAAATATAATGGTCTTGCCAATTAACTCTTCTGCCTGTCCATCAACAGTCGATAGCAGCTGCTGTACTTTTCCTGCACGCTGCCGCTCAGTGGAAGCCTCATTTTTAACAGCCGCAGCCCTCCGCCCAAATTCGCCCTCCGACGAGAGGGAGAGCTCCAGACCATCAAGACGGTCGTTTACCCATAAAAGTCCGTTGTAGGCATCGTTATACTCCTCACGGTTTTGTTCCTTGTAAAACTCCCCGTCAATCAGCACTAGTTTCAGGGGACTGTTCATCTCGCTGATAAAAAAGGTATCCATGAAGCCGCGAATAAGGCCTAGGGTTTTAAGATAACGGGGCTGCAACTGATACTCAACTCCGAAATTGTTATAATATTTCACCTCCGGCAAGGAACTCTTTTTCAAAAACTCTTTTGCCGAATCGATCAGTCGGTCCCGCTTATACACCTCGCTGTAGCTGCGCATCCTCTGATCGAACCTCTGATACCAAAACTGTTTAAACAACACGAACCAATCTTCACCTCCACCGACTTTCTCAGGGACATATTCAATATTCCTCAACACCAAGCGCGAGAAAGAGATCAGTGGTATATGGACGTGGAAGTAACGCAGATAGCCGACTACCTCTTCGGTCTGTTTCAGAAGGTGGTTCAACCGTCGTTCAACCTCTTCAGTTTCTTCATTTTCTAAAGAATTTTGCAGAAAAAATAGAAACAGTATCTTCATTATCCCTTCAGAAGGGGGTTGTGTTACCGAAAAAAGGACCTGGGTCAACTCTAAAAGATATGGTCTCACATCAAAAATGGGCGCACTCAAGGCCTGGCCGCTTCCTCTTTTTTCAAAAACCGATAACAGCTTTTCAAAGGGAAAGTTAACTAAACTGCTAAAAGCATACAGGTTGCGAACCTGGTTATAAAGCAAATTCTTTCGGGTTTCATCAATGCTGTCAAAAATATCCTCTAGTTGAAACTCTATCTCTTTACGTATCTTATATGGATCCGCAATTGATTGTTCGTAAGCCACATGTTCAGGCTCTACCTCCGACATAAGGCGATCCTGAACGTCCGGCAGTTCCCATCCGACTAGAAATGCAAAAAAGTCTTTTTTCTGTGCAGCTAAAGCCTGACGCAGGGGTTCCCGTAAAAATCTCAATTTATCTTGCAATTTTTTCACATTCCAGTAGAAGTTAGCCCCTAATTCACCTGTAGTGTGAATATAAATATTGCTGTAGTTACGTTCCAGCTGCTTACTCAGCTTAGAAAGAATCATCTCTTCCAACAGTTCTTCCCGGGTGTCAGAGGTAAGCAGAACTCTGAGGAATAGAAAAAGTTTCTCGATCCAGGATAACTGCTGAAAAGCCTTATTGTAATTGAAAGTTTCAGCCTCTTCTTCAACTATTTTTAAGGGCTCCTGGCTTATGGTAGGTTTAGAAAGGGTATGCAGTTTATCCAACAGTTCGTGGCGTTCACCCTTGGATAGATTCTTCACCAATCGGTCAAATCGAGTTTGTTCTTCCATATTATATAGTATAAAACATAGCAGAAGATTATTAAATCAGCAATTATAACTTTTGCAAGCCTGTGAACTGAAAAGAGCACTAAAAAAAAGCTGCCCATAATATAGGCAGCTTTCGGCTTAGTCCCTAGGGGAATCGAACCCCTCTCTGAAGACTGAGAATCTTCCGTCCTAGCCGATAGACGAAGGGACCATATAGCTGGCCGAGAAGGGCTCGAACCTCCACAAACAGAACCAGAATCTGTCGTGCTACCATTACACTATCGGCCATCGAATTACGGATGCAAATGTACTAAAAGCTCAATCTTTTGTCAACAGCGATTCTGATCAATTTCTTTGCAAAATTCTATATATCTCAACCTTTAGAAGCACAAGATTATTCAGCATCATAGTTAATAAGAGTGGTGATCCGGTAATCTGATAGAGGTTCGGCATAATTGAGAAAGGGCAGCCCAATCACACAGAAGATGTCCTCGACCGTGCCGCCAATCTCACCGATCAGTTCTGCGGCAGCCTTTAATGTTCCACCAGTCGCAATAAGATCATCTATTAAAAGAACATTTGTATTCGGCTTTACATCGCTGGTATGGATTTGAATAACATCTTCACCATATTCAAGGGCAAAACGCTTTTCCTTCGTTTCCCCGGGCAGTTTACCTGCTTTACGTACCAGCACTTGCGGGATTTGCATACGAGCAGCAAAGGGTGCGGAAAAAAGGAAGCCCCTAGCCTCCACTGCGGCTACAGCATCGATTTTCTTATCTTTATACTGCTCTACCATTGCATCGATACAGTAGTTAAAGGCAGTCGGATTTTGGAGTATTCCGGTGATGTCATAAAAAAGAATTCCCGGCTTTGGAAAATCCGGTACTTTGCGAATTGCCTGATCAAGGTTATACGGTGTAACCATACCTAACTCCATTGTAAATAAATGTCACTGTAAGCTTACACAATTCCTCTTAGTTACGAAAGTATTAGATGATAAAAAGAATTGAATTTTTACAATAATTCTTCTATTCTAACAAAACATGAAAACTATTCTTCCTATTGCCAGTGGAAAGGGCGGTGTGGGTAAGACCATGTGCATCGCAAATTTAGGAATTGCCCTGGCACAAGCAGGAAAAACCTGCATTTTGGTCGATCTAGATCTCGGCAGCTCAAACTTGCACACCTGCCTCGGCATAAAAAATCGCCACCCGGGAATCGGGAACTACATTTACAAGCAGGAAACAAGCCTCGAGGCCCTAGTTTTACCGACCGAGGTTCCTCAGCTCTACTTTATCCCCGGCGATTCTCTCCTTCCGGGTACCGCCAACCTGCCTTATTTTACAAAAAAGAAATTGCTGCGCGAACTCGACCAGCTGGTAGCCGACTTCATTCTTATAGATTTAGGGGCCGGCAGCTCTTATAACGTCATCGACTTTTTTCTAATTTCCAACACCGGACTAATTGTCACCACCCCCGAAACCACCGCGATACTCAGTTCTTATTCTTTTCTGAAAAGTGCTGTATACCGACTGCTCTACCGCAGCTTTCCTTCAAAAAGCCGAGAACGAGAAATAATTCAAGACTTTGTAAGCACTCCAATCGAAGGCAGCTCACTTTCATTTCAACAGCTGGCTGCAAGACTTTCAGAACATTCTACTGATTCCGGCCTTAAGGCCGAAGAACAATTGCATAACTTTTTTCCCCGTATCATACTCAACATGGGAAACTCATCCCAAGATTTTTCAGTTGCCGCAAAACTGCGTGATATCAGCCGCAAAAACCTTTCCATTCCAATGGAGTTTATCGGTTTTTTACCACAAGATTCCGCAGTGGGCAGGTCTATTATTACCCGGGTGCCCTACATCCTTGAGAATCCAAATTCGCCCTTTGCAAAGGGGATACGCCTGCTCACACAGAAACTGACCGCAGGCTCTTTTTCGACCACCCCCCAGCTCTTTGAAGACGATGAGGACATCCAGGAACTGCAGCAAGAGCTGAAGCAGGAGTTGTAGAGCAGCCGACAAGAGGAACATGAGTGAGCCTTTAAGGGTATATAGAATATGTTAAGGGTATGTTTTTCGAAAACGCTTAACCCGGGGGTACGCATTTAGAGTAAAATCTGAATGTTCTCCACGTTTCAGATAGTGATACCCGATTCCTGCAATCATAGCACCATTATCCGTACACAAGCCCATTGAGGGAAAGATCGCTTTGACCCCCTCCATCTGCTCCAAACGGCTGCGCAGAAGCGAATTGGCCGCAACTCCGCCTCCGGCGACAATGCGGGTCAGGCCGGTATCTTTTACCGCCCGTTTTACCCTGCGCACCAGCATATCGATGGCTGCCCGCTGAAAAGAAGCGGCGATGTTCTCAGGAGTCTTCTCAGATTGCCCATCCCAAAACTGATCAAGCTGGTTGATAACAGCGGTCTTTAAGCCGGAATAAGAAACATCATACCGGTGGGTGCCCTTGTGCAGGGAGGGATCGGGAAATGCAAAAGCCTGCGGATTAGCCCCCTTGCTTTGTGCAAGCTTATCGATGGCCACCCCGCCGGGATATCCAAGCTGATAATGCTTGGCAACCTTGTCAAAGGCCTCCCCACAGGCATCATCAATGGTTGCTCCCATTACTTTAATGGTATCAAAATCTTCAACCCTGGAGATGACCGTATGCCCTCCGGAGACCAAAAGCCCCATATAGGGATACTCAATATCGTACTCCAGGTGGGGTGCGTACAGATGCGCCCGGATGTGATCAATCCCGACGAAGGGAATATTCCGTGCCAGAGCCAGTCCCTTTGCAAAGTTGAGGCCAATCAGAAGTGAGCCGACTAATCCGGGACGATTGGTCACTGCAATACCATCGATCTCATCCAAACCCACACCGGCGGCCTTTAAGGACTGGCCGGCAACCGACAGTATCCATTCGGTGTGCATTCTAGAGGCAATTTCCGGAACCACCCCGTCGAAGGGGCGATGAATATCTATTTGAGATGCGATTTCATTGCTCAAAATACGGCGGCCGTCTTCAACTACAGCAATTGCGCACTCATCACAGGAGCTTTCAATTCCCATTACCAGCATGTACATGCTCCTCTGCAAAAAATGATGAAAGGTGGACAAACTCGTATCCACGATCCTCTATCTTTCCATACCACAAAGAGAGTGTAGAGGCAAGCTCCCGGCTCCATACATGTCCGATCATAACTGCATAGCCCTGGGTACGGGCGACTTCCAGGGCACTGCTAAGGGCCAGTTCAATCTCTAGGGGATCTTCAACGTTATCCAGAAACACGTTCCGCTGTGTAAAAGGCAGGCCCAGCTTCTCCGCTACCCTATTCCCCACCGTGTCAGCGGTGGTGCGACTGTCAAGGAAATAGAGCTGCCGCCCCTTCAGTACCGAGAAGAGGGCTTCCATCAGCTCAGGATCAGCGGTTCCTTTGGAACCCATATGGTTATTCACGCCAATCACCTGGGGCAACTGGTCAAGGTTCTCGCTCACAATTTTCCGCATCTCCTCCGACTGCATACCCACGTACAAGGCGCCCGGACCCGGGTCTTCATCGCCTAGAGGCTCAATCGGCTGGTGGAGAATCATCTCCTCGCCGGAACGCGCAATCTGTTCCTGGGCTGCCCGGCTAAACTCGAGTCCCGGGAGGAGGGCAAAGGTCATAGGTATCGGTAAATCAAGGTAGCCCTCCAGCTGCTCCAAGCTATATCCCACATCATCAATTACCAGATACAGCTTTCCCCCACCGGCGGGGGCTGGTGCAATATTTCGAAGCGGATGAAGGGCCAGCTTCTCTTCCTCGGAGGGAGGTTCATCGCCATGCCCTTCAGGGTATCCTTCAGGCTGTTCTTTAGGCTCCTCGGCCCTGGCACTAGGGTCATCGCCATCGACATCAGTATCAGTAGACTCCGACTTTTCCTGGCTGGGTGGAACCGTCAGGGGATCAGTTTCAACTTGCTGACCTTCCTCCCCCTCTGCACCCCTCTCTGTAGTCTCCTCTGTGCCGCCGTCTATGCTCCTTTCCACCGCAGGGTCTTGGGAATCAGGTCGCGGCAGCAGCACCAGCAGAATAAACAGAGAAACTGCAATCGAAGTAAGCAGGGCATAGGCAAACTGTACCCGCCGTCGCTGGGAGGGCGTCTTTTTCTTTGTTCTTGAGGCTCTATTTCTTGAGGCTCTATTTGCAGATGATGTTGAACTATTTGATTTATCAGTTGCGTTCGACTTAGAAGCTGTGGTTTTATTTTTTTGATTATCTGAAGCGTTTTTCATAGTGCCTGTCTACCGGTATCAGGCCGCCCACTGGGAGGGCGGACATTGCCCGATTACCTGCAGACGGCCTTATTCGTAAATATATTCTCTCATTTCATCGGCATGTAGGCGCAGTTTCTTGATTGCCTTCATTTCAATCTGCCGAACTGTTTCCGGAGAGATGCCCATCTCTTCACCAATTTGCTTTAAAGTAACCTTCTTGCCCCCATGGAAAGAGAATCGGTACAGCAGTACCTGGCGCTCTTTCTCACGCAGATGATCAAGAAACCTTACCGTATCCTCTTGTGCACACTTTTTCAACAGCTCATCGTCGGGTTGGTAGGTGGTATCTTCGAACATATCTCCCAGTCGGGATTCGGTCTGTTCATCTTCCCAATCCAGGGACACAACCGGATTTGACGAGTAGAGTACTGCAGAGACCTCAGACTCTTTTACATGGAGGGCTGATGCAATTTCATGCATTTCAGGCTTTCGCCCGAAGTCTTGACTATAGGAGTAATAAAATCGCTGTACCTTACGCAGCAGCTCCTCTTTTCGGTGGGGCAACTTTATGTGGCGCTGGTTTTTCGCAAGAGCCCGAACAATCGATTGTCTGATCCACCACGCAGCGTAAGTTGAGAAGCGCACATTTTTTCGGTAATCGAATTTTTCGGCAGCCTTCATGAGCCCAATATTTCCTTCTTGAATTAAATCGAGAAAGCTGAATCCTGGAGACATATAGGAACGGGCTATCTTTACCACCAATCGAAGATTCGACTCCGTGAGTCGGCGCAAGGCATTTTCATCGCCCTTTTGGATTCTTTTTGACAATTCAATTTCTTCGGCAAAAGTAAGAAGTGGCTGTTTTTTGATGCCGGAGAAGTAATTCTGTAAAGCGTCCTTTTGGACATCTGCTGCTCTGTTACTCATTTCATACCCTCTCCCATAATTAAAGCAACAACCATGCCAAATTATCAAAAGTCGGGTAATTTTTATTATTTCATTATTTTGTAGATACTTAGAGCTTCTGTCCTGTTAAACAGAAACAAGGGGAACTATAATAGTATACTTTTTTATACATTAGTACCTATTTGTATAGTTCAGTTCTCAGGTAAAAGAACTAATGAAGCCTTGAAAGCTGCTTATAGAGCATATCATCAAGTCCAATATTTCCGTTCTTGGATATGGATTGAGCGTATTCATCATAGAGCATATCTTCAAAAATCTCTTCTGCCTGACCACCCTCCAAAAGACCACTCTTATTTACCGTCTTTCGCATGGAATCAAGCATTTGCTTTATGAAAATAGCTTGAAAATCGGAACAAGTTTCTTTGAGTTTGTCGTTCTTGGCGGTATTTTCAGCATTTGCAGATGAGCTCTCGGATACCTGACTGCTGCGCGCTTTCGCCTGGAGGGAGTTGCTCTGCCGGCGTATTCCGGCCTGTTGCTGCTGCAAACGGCCCAGCTGCATCATATTACTTGAATCAATTTCCATGTCTCTCCCCCCCCGATCTTCTACATTACCTCTAAAGTGCCGTACAGCGCTCCTGCGCGCTGAATGGTTTTTAACACTTCAATAATATCATCGACCTTCATGCCCGCCTCCTTGAGCACCGATACTAATTCTTCGACCTTCACCGTTTCATCAAATTGAACACTGGACTGGGCGGCGGGTTCTCCGGTTCTATTCCACCCCACAGATATTTCGGAGGAATTGAAGGAGACTACCACTGGGGCTATGCGTACCGATTTTCCCATTACGACCACCCCTGAATGACGATTTATTACTACACGGGCGGGATAGTCCGGATTTACCGTAAGCTGCTCTATCTCAGCACTTAATTCAGTAGAACTTATTTCACTTTCTGCAGAGGGAATCACCTCAATTTTCTCGGCATCCACCGCCCGAACAGCAAAATCCTCATACCGGCTTTGGATAGCATCCCGGACCGCAACTGCCAAAGAAAAATCTGGAGAATTGAGCAGCACTGCAACCCCATTTTCAGTTTGAAAATTAGAGACTACCGGCTGTTCAATAATAGCACCGGCGACAATGCTGCCGGTGGTGCGTTTATCGGAGCTCTGCTGATCCTGGGTTTCGTAGCTGCTGTCAACCACCCCCTGAGCTACCGCATACACTTCGCCGTTAGCAGCCGAGAGGTTTGTCTGCAGCAGGACCCCCCCAGCAATATTTCGGGCATCCATTAAACTGGAGACGGTTACATCAACCGTTTGACCCGGGCGAATAAAGGGAGGAACATTCGCCGTCACTACCACCGCTGCACTATTTTTACTGTCGATATCCTCAGCGTCGATATTCACATCGAAGGCTGATAAAAAGTTCGAGACCAGCTTTTTATTTACCTGTGAACGACTACTGTCCCCCTCGCCCCGCAGGCCGGTTACTAAGCCGAAACCAACCAGCTGGTTTGAACGCACCCCTTCAATTGCGGCAATATCACGTATTTTTACTGAGGCCGGTTGGGCTCCGAGAATATTTCCCTGGGGGAGCCATAATAAAAGCAGAGAAAAAAGCATTCCTAATCCAACTGCTCTATTTCTACTCAGTGAAATTATCATTTTACTCAAAAACCACCTCTCCTGCCTGCACTACTCGGCACTCTTTTATCACACCAGTGTCCAATTTAACCGCCACAGACTCATTGCGACCGGCCTCTCCCCGCGCTTTTCCTGCAATTCGAAGCTGCACCGCCCCCCTCTGCATCATTACACTTACCCTGTCCCCCGGTACCACCAAAGGTTTAATACGGGCGTTGCGAATATGCAGGGGTTCTCCAACATCTATCCCGGTGCGAGCCTCGAACTCACCCCCATGGGTGGAGGTAAGTGCTTCAGGATACGCTCCTACCCTCACAGAGCTTTTCTGTACATCATCAGCCGTGATAGACTCGCCATTTCTTATCCTCCGCTGAGCTGTGAGATAGGGGGTAAAGCGCTCGATTTCAACCGAGACTACCCCCTGGGTAGAGTCCTTTTTGATCAGAAAACGAGCCGTTGATTTTCCCTGATTCATATCACGAAGGGTTAACAGCTCACTGGTAAGCTCGAGACCCTTACTAACGTTTATACTGCCGCCTGCTTCGTCCGTTCTAAGAGCCTGGAGAGACGCCGGCAGATAAGGAATCTCTAACTCAATGCGCTCTTCCGGAGAGTCATATTTCTCTGCAACTCGCTGCAGTATCTGCTCAAGCATCTCTATCATAGCGGGCGATTCGATGTGGGAGGGTATATACACAGCCCTAGGACCAACTAAAGAGACGGCACTTTCATCAAGCCCCTGGGGATGTTCAGTGTGCAGCACCCCGCTAATTTGCCAAAGAGGCAGAACTGCAGGCTTCTCGCCAAAAACAGTACTGCTCTGAGAAGCAAGTGAGAACTGCGTATTATCACTTACCACGGAAATAAAGACATCCTTCATCGAAACATTTTCCCCTGAAGGTGTGATAGAGGGCCTGACATACAGTTCGTTCAGATCAGCAGCGGCCGTTCCAGTAAAGTATAAGAGCACAACGGTAATGCACGCTAGAATACGCCCGCCACCTTTACCCATTCATTACCTCTTTAAGTTGTTGGCAATTCCAAGCATTGTATCGGAAGTCTGGATCGCTTTCGAGTTGAGCTCGTAAGCCCGTTGAGCGGTTATCATGCTGACCATCTCCTGCACCACCGAAACATTTGACTTTTCCAAAAACTTGTGAACCGTTTTACCCATTCCATCCAGACTGGGACGCCCGCCAATAGCGTCCCCGGAGGCGTTGGTTGTCTTAAACAAATTCTCACCAATGGCCTTCATCCCCGCAGGGTTGGTAAACCGGAACAATTCCATCTGCCCCACCTCAATCGGGTCATCGTTGCCGGGGACTTTTACCGTCACTCGCCCGTCCTGGGTCACTGTCACACTGTTGCGCACAAAGTTTTCCGGCAGAACAATTTCCGGCATCATTCGATAGCCGTTGGAAGTAACAAACTGCCCGTTCTGATCAATTTTAAATGAGCCGTCCCGGGTATAACCGTAACTGCCGTCAAGCAGCATGACCCGAAAAAAACCTTCACCCTGAATGGCCATATCCGACACGTTGTCGGTGCTCTGCAGGGCCCCCTGGGTGAACATTTTCTGGGTTGCAGCTACCTTTACACCATGACCGACCTGAATACCGGTAGGAACGGTGGTCCGCTCCGTAGCGGGAGTACCGGCAATTCGAGTATTCTGATACAGAAGGTCTTCAAAGTCGGCTCGGTTCTTTTTGAACCCGTTGGTATTCACATTAGACAGGTTGTTAGAAATTGTGTCGATGTTGAACTGCTGACCGGTCATGCCGCTGGCGGCAGTCCATAATGAACGCATCATATATTACTCTCCTATACCTTTAGCACGTCGTTTACAAGTCTGCCGCTCAATTCATCCTGGGTCTTGATGGTTCGCTGATTGGCCTCGTAGGCACGGTTTACTTCTATCATCTTTACCATTTCGGTAACCGGATTTACATTGGAATTCTCTAAAAAGCCCTGTTCGACCTTTGTTTCCGAGCCAAGAGCGGCCGCCATCTGATCTCCAGACTGATCGGTGGTGTTCCACAGTGAACTGCCCTGTTTTTTAAGAAAACGGGACCTGTCGAAATTTACCACTTTCAGGCGGTCAATTAGTTCCATGTTCTCCCACTCGTTCTCTTCCATCGACACTAAACGTTGAGGATCTCCGTCAAAAGTCGCATTCTGGTAGACATTACCCTGCTTATCCACTACAAAATTGTTTTTCTTTATTTCAATTATTCCGTTTTCACCCTTCACCGGGAGGCCCTCTTTGGTGACCAATATTCCCTCTTTACTTAAGTGAAACGAGCCGTTGCGAGTGTAGCGTTCCCCATTGGGAGTTTCAATGCTGAAAAAACCCTCCCCGTCCAAGGCTAAATCGAAGGGATTGTTAGACTGCTGCAGCTCGCCCTGCTCAAAAACGGTGTACGATTCGTTGTACTCAACTCCTGAACCGACAGTCCCAACCACCGGGGACATATCGGCGCTTCCAAAGGGAAATTTGTACACACCATTATCGTTGGTGCGCCGTAACAGCATCTCAGGGAAGGCTTTACTCACAGACACATCACGTTTATAGCCTGTTACATCTACGTTCGACAGGTTATTCGATAAAGCATCCATTCTGTCTAACTGTGCCTTCATTCCACTGGCGCCGGTATATAGTCCTGATATCATGCGACTTCGATCCTCCTATTTATGTATATCGGACTTTACCGGAGGAACTTGAAGG
>JAWLDZ010000012.1:14016-38927 GCA_041686355.1 Spirochaetaceae bacterium | reverse complement strand
TGTGCCTTCATTCCACTGGCGCCGGTATATAGTCCTGATATCATGCGACTTCGATCCTCCTATTTATGTATATCGGACTTTACCGGAGGAACTTGAAGGGAGGTTGATACTCTATTTCAATACTTTTACCCTGAAAAGCCTTCAGCCCTCAAAGGCTACAGTATTCAGAAACTAACTTGATTTTTTTTCCAATTCCGGCTAAATTCGCAGGCAAGCCAAAATAGCTCAGTGGTAGAGCAACGCTCTCGTAAAGCGTAGGTCGACGGTTCGAATCCGTCTTTTGGCTCTTTTTTTGCAGTTATTGGGGGCCGGCCGCCGGGAACGGCAGTTATGAACATCTGCTATAAAAAGCCGGCCGGGAATAGGCGGTAGAGACAGGCAGCCGAGAGTCGGCTATTCTACTTTTTCTTTCTTGCGCTGGGAACTGACAAAACGCTGAAAATCGTTGATATTCTTTACAATTATACGGTCTTCGTAAATCTCCACCCGACGCTGACCCGCGAAATGATTTAGAACCTTTTTACACTCTGCATACGACATCCCCGCCCAATGGGCAATATCTTCAACACTTGCGGAAAAGCTGCGCTGGTCCTCATCGGGGTCTTCGGTAGGCTGGTCCTCCGCGAGCATAAGAAATACATCGGCAACCCTAGCCTCTATATTGGTGAGAGTGAGTATCATAAACCGCCGTTTTTGATCGTAAATACGTTTAGTAAACAGTTTCAGCAGCTTTAGGGCTATCTGAGGATTACCTTTCATCAAAACCTCGAAATTTTCCCGGTTAAACTCTAAAGCCTTTACTTTATCAAGGGAAACGGCGGTTGCAGAGCGGGGAGCTTCTTCTAATATGGCCATTTCTCCAAAAATTTCCCCCGGTTGGAGAATATCAATATTTTTTTCAATATCCCCTAGTATTTTTACAATTTGAACTCGCCCCGATTGAATCAAGTAAAAATTATCACCCGGTTCGTATTCACAGAAAATGATATCGCCGGGTTGAAAGGTAACGGCAAAGCGCTCAAACATCGACAGATCAACGTTCATTTGGACCCCTCAAGTTCACGCAAGGCCCGTTTTGCCTTGCGATAGATTACCTCATTTTCTGAGGACATAGACAGCACTTTTTTGTAAAATCCGTTTGCCTTACCGGTGTTTCCCATCTTTTCATGACAGTTTCCCACATACAGCAGTGCATCACGTAGATCCGGGTGGCGCGGATAGTGTTTGATCATTTGGGTATAATGCTCGATACACTTATCGTACTGGACGAGACCGAGATAACATCTACCAATTTCAAACTGTGATTTTGCAACATACTCTTCACTGTTGTTGGCCTGAACGATTTTTCTGAACTCCTCAAGGGCAGCTTGAAAATTGTCCTGCGAAAAAAGACTGACTGCGTTGTAGTACTTTTTGGCAGTCTCAGAGAGTTCCTCTCGCTGCACCTCTGATTGTGGAGCCTTTTCTCCGCCAGTGGCTATACCGGAACCCATACCGGCCATAGAAGCCGGGGCGCCTCCCCTCTGCAAGGCTTTTTCGGCCTCCTCAATATGGGTGGTTGCCTCTGACGCATATTTTCCGGAGGGATAATAGGTTATATAACGCCGAAAAGCGTAAAGTGCTTGATGATATTTTTGACAGTTCAGGTAGTACTGCCCAATTCTAAACAGCCCTTCTTCCGGTTCCAAACCGTCTTTCCCCTCTGAAATGAGGTTACGAACCTGCTTATGCATCCGGCGCAATTGGTTGGAGAAAACCTTCAGCATTTTCATAATGATACGGGTGTTTTTTAACACGAGTTGTTCAAACTCGGGAACGCTAAAAATGACCATTGCCGCATCACTCAAAACCACAGCTGTTTCTTCCCGCGGATAGCGGCCGAGGGCGGATTTAACCCCGAAAAATTCACCGGTGTTGATAATATCGTGGATCTCTTGCCCTGTTTCGATATCGTTATAGTTTAGACTAACTTTACCGCTTTTTAAAATATACACCCGGTCATTCATATCGCCCTTGAAATAAACAACCGAATTAGCATGATAACGCACAGCTTTTGGCATGCTCGCTCCTGTATTTTTGCATTACCCCTCACCTAAAAAGTGTACTTTTCAAACCCACCCCTGTCAACACAGCAATTCTCAATTTTGATAGTGTAATTACACTATCAAAATTGAGAATGCCTCCAAACGTTAAGATATATGAAAATTTGCAGAGAAGTTGATGCGAATTTTAAATTTGGAAGTCTTCTGACTTCCAAATTTAAAATCGCTGCTGTCAACACTAGCTTCTTAAAACTGTACCTCTACTGGAGAAGATGTGAACTTATCTGTTCTTTTTCATTGCGTGTCTTATCCGGCTGGGCTACTATTAGGATAGCAGAGGTAAATCAGTAGGAGTTTTGCTCATGTTACTTCAGCGCCTTGGGCGGCAATCTATCAATTCATTTCACGACATACTCTACGGGGCCGGCTTTTTTTATCAGTCCCTGGTAGCCTCATTACAGTTCATGCGCCGCCGACAAGTCGGGCGGGGAGTAATTACTATGCAGCTCCTATTCACCGGAGTAGAAGCACTCGGTGTAATAGCTCTCATCTCTCTCTCTTTAGGGGCGGTAATAATCATCCAAGGAGTAAATATTCTGCCCCAGTTTGGCCAGGGAGTACTCATCTATAAGATTCTAATCACCGTCATTACCCGTGAACTTGGCCCCCTACTGTGTGCTTTTGTGGTTATCGCCCGTTCCGGCACAGCCATTGCTACGGAATTGGGGCATATGGTAGTCAGTCATCAGATTGAGGCGTATATTGCCACCGGGGTTAATCCCATACGCTATCTGGTAGCACCACGGTTCATCGGAGTCACCCTTTCGGTGGTACTTCTTAATCTATATTTTAATGTGTTTGGGCTGGTGGGCTCATTTATCCTGACCCAATTCTTTCAGCCAATCTCTGCGTTTGAGTACTTTCATAACCTGCTGATGTATCTAAGAACGCCGGATATTGTATCTTCCTTATTAAAAAGCTTGATTTTTGGACTTATTATTAGCCACACAGCCACCTACAACGGTTTGAAGGTACAGCAGTCCTCTACGGAGGTTCCCCAGATGGTCATTCGCTCGGTGGTACAGGGATTTACGCTCTGTATAATCGCAGACGCAATTATAACGATGATATACTATATCTAAATGTGAACCCTAGGGGGATGAGGCCGATGATAGATCCGCTGCACATCAGTATGGAACAGGTAAGCGTGCTATTCGGAGACCGCCCGGTGTTGGACAAGGTGAATCTACAGATCAGTCCCGGCAAAACAACGGTCATAATCGGTGCTTCCGGAAGCGGTAAAAGCATTTTACTCAAGGTAATGGCCGGGCTGCTCCCTCCCACCTACGGGGCGGTAAAAAGGGATGGAAAAAGCCTGTTTCTTCTGAGTGAAAAGGAAGAAATCGAGTTTCGTCGCCGTACCGGCTTTGTATTTCAAGATAGCGCCCTATGGGCCAACCGTAGCATCGAACAGAATGTGCGCTTTCCCCTAGAGGTTCACTTTCCCGAGATGAGTCAAGAACAAATGCATCAGCGTGTCGAGGATTATCTTCACGAAGTGGGCTACGAAGACCGCCTCGATTATCGACCCAGCCAGATATCAGCGGGAGAACAGAAGATGGTGTCCTTTGCCCGCGCACTGATTACCGATCCGGAGTTTCTGTTTCTGGACACCCCCTTAGTCGGCATAGACCAATCCTCGGCTTTGGCTATCCAGAAAATTATTAAAAAACTCAATAAGCAAGGCCGCACGATGGTTGGCGGCTTTATCGATGCGGAACTGATTTCAATAATTGCCGATAATCTCATTATACTCAACAAGGGAGCCATTGCCGCTCACGGAACCTTTGCGGAAGTTAGACAGAGCAGTAACCCGGTGGTCCAGCGAGTACTTGAAATTGTAATGCAGCACGCAGCCGCCTACGACGAGGACATCTTGAGCTTATTGGACAACGAGGCCGATCTATTTTAACCGGTGTAACATCTTTCACTGCAGGAGGGATACAATAGAAAGTTTGGGTTTGACTGAATATTAATCCTGACATACTATTATATTAAGATGAAATTCAGAATACGCTACGCAGAACAGATAGTAGGAATCTTCACATTGTTGGCCATACTTTCGCTGGCAGCTATTTTAATTTTCATGGGCATCAACCAGCGCTGGTTTGCAAGGGACTACTCGTTTGTCAGCCAATTTCAAAGTGGTTCAGGCCTAAACCGTGGTATGGCAATTAAACTCAAGGGGTTTACTATCGGGGCGGTCGATAAAATTGAGCTGTTGGAAGATAATACTGTACAAATCAACTTTCACATTTTTGATACCTACTATAACCGGGTCCTGCCGAATTCTGTACTGCAACTTGCCACGAGCCCTATCGGAATTGGAGGCAGCAGTTTAATTTTTTATCCGGGTATCGGCCAGGGCCCGCCGCTCGAAGAGGGTTCATTTATTCCTTCGACAGATTTTGCTGAAGGGCGGCGGAGGCTTGAATCCGGGTTAGTGAAAACAGACGAGAAGGAGGATGCGGTATCGAGTGTAGTAAACCGCATCGGCCCGATTTTGGATAGTACCTATGAAACAATCAATTCTCTCAATTCCGCCATCACCCGCATCGATAAGACCCTTGCCGGCACTCAGCCCGGACCTTTGCTCGATGTGCTCCTGCAAACTCAGCAGGTTATGGCTCAGCTCCATAATACACTTGAAAATACTTCCGGCATTACCGCTAATCTGGAGAAAACTTCTGCGCAACTCTCGGACACACAAGGCCTTGTACAACACCTGCTTGACCCAAAAGGGTCTGTGGCAAAACTACTGGACGATGATGAAGAGCTGTATACACATATACAATCTATTATTGCCGAGTTAGAGAGTTCAGCTATCGAATTAAGCAGCTTCGCCGGCTATGTGAACGAACAGCAGCCCAGCATTACCGCTATTCTGCAGGAGGGACGGACCACTTTGCAGGAGAGTCAGGATGTTATGCAGGGACTGCAGAACAATCCCCTCCTCCGTCGGGGAATAACAGAAGAGTACAGCACCCCCTCAACATTTAGGGGGATGCGGGACGGAGAGTTTTGATGAGTTTTTTACACCAACGCCTATGCAGCTATCTGCAACTGCGATCCGCCGTTTTTATGTGCTGCGCTGTTCTGTGGGTGCTGTTAATCACAGCCTGCTCTTCAGCACCTAAGCAGCAGGAACCACCCAGGGCTACAGCTTTAGAAGCCTCGAAATTTGCCGGCTATGGCAACACTTTCTATACTGAAGCTCGTTATGAGAAAGCCGCTGAAATGTATACCCTGGCCCTGACCAGTTATATTCGTATTGACGATCAATTGGGGAAAACTGTCTGCTACAATGCATTGGGAAAGACATTTTTGGCTCAGGGCTACACAAAAGAGGCCGAGCAGATGTTTCAAGCTGCAGCATCCAGCTTAACCACTTTCAGTCCAGTTGATGAGGCGAAGCTTCAAGTTAAAAAAGCCGCCGCAGAAACCTATAATAATTTAGGTGAACTTGCTTTCCATTCCGGCCGCCACTCAGAAGCTCTCGACTGGTTTGAACGAGGAATGTCGCTTATAGCAGATACAGAAAACTCAACAGCAACGCTGGCAATACTGCTGCATAACCGGGGAACTGTATATCGAGCTCAGAACCAGTTGGATAAAGCCCGAAGAGAGTTTGAAGAAGCACTTGCGCTCAACAGTAAAATGGATAACTTGCTTGAAATTGCGTCCAACCACTACATGCTTGGAGTAATTGCTCTGCAGCAGCAAAGCTTGGAAAGGGCTGTCGATCATGCCAAGAAGGCCCTCGAATATGATAAGCTAACTGAAAACAGTGTCGGTATTGGCCATGACCTGTTTCTGCTTGGCCGCAGCCACATTCAAATGGAAGAGACTGAAACAGGTAAAGAATACTTACAGCGTGCCCGTACTCTTTTTGCAGCCCTTGAACTTGATAGAGAACATGAAAAAGTTGTAGAGTACCTTCAGAGGAACAACTTATAATGAGCACAGGAATTATTAGAATATCATCCCGTATCACCCAGGGCTATATTACTTTTTTTAAGGCAGTCCTACGGGTACTTGCCTTTTCGTTTGGTGTAGCGAGCCTCTCCGCACTGATAACCTTGCCGCTCTGGTACTGGGCGACCAATGGGCGAACGAGTTTTACAATCGCAGTGCTGATTGTATGTGCTATGGGTATCTTGCTTTTGTTGTTAAAACACATTGGGAACAGCATCAATGAGCTTAAAAGTCAGGGCTACAGCACTACATCAATTCTCATCTTCCCGCTGAAGCGTATTGGTAAGGTACTGGCAGCACTTATTCTTATTTATCTTACACTGATAGTTTTTGGCTCTGTCTCCCTTCTAGCCGGAATTGCATGTACTCTTCTATCCTTTGGCCTGATAGGGGTTCTATTCTTTGCACAACCCTAAAAAGGTCTATGCGGTAAGCGAGTGATGGAGTTGCGCTAATGAACCGAGTTTTAAGACGGTATCTGCTGATGAGTATTCCTTTTCTATTATTTAGTACACTCACAAATGCGGAAAATAGACTCGATTCAATCTACCCCAAAATAGAAAGGTTGCACCGGGACGACCCCATGTTCCGACAAGTCACCGATGATATTAGCCGATATTATCGGGCTGTTCATACCGATAACCCACCACCGGCATTGAACCTATTCACCTATACCCCTTCTACCGAGGATACTCTATTCTCGATTGCAGCACGATTTAACTTGCCCTATGAGACAATAGCACTCCTGAACGGACTCCGTAATCCGGAGATGTTGCGCAGCACAGAGAAGATACTCATTCCCAACAACCCGGGAATATTTATTGCCGACAAGCCAAAAAATGACATAGAAAAGCTCATGCACGCATGGCGAGTACAAGCTCCGGAGCTTGGTACGGTAGTGTACGTGACTGAGAATTCACACAAAAGGCTTTATTATTTCCTCCGCGGCGAAAGCTTTCATCCCCTCGAACGACTTTTTTTTCTGAATGTCCTTTTTCGCTTTCCGCTTCCCCATGGGGTGATTTCCTCACATTATGGTAAAAGGACAAATCCATTTACCCATTCACAGCGCTTTCACCACGGTATAGACATTGCCGCTCCCCAGGGAACTGAGGTACAGGCAGCCAGAGGAGGGACTACAGCGGCTGTCGGTATAGATCCTGTCCTCGGGAACTATGTAGTTTTGCAGCATGAGGGAAATTTTTCTACAATTTATGGGCATCTTGAAGAAATTTACACTCAAACAGGACACAAGCATAGTGCAGGTGCTATAATAGGAACAGTGGGCAGTACGGGCTTATCAACCGGCCCGCACCTTCACTTTGAAATTAGAAACGCAGGAGAATCATGGGATCCATCAAAGCTGTTACCTACCACAGATTAAACTCCATTAGAATACTTGTTGTACTTACGGGGGTGATAGTGCTCTTCCCTTCCCTGTCTTTAGAAGCCGAGCAGATAAGGGGTGAAGTAGAGCATACGCTTATGGTCGACGAAAGCTATTCGGATACAAGCATATCTGTTGGCTTGCGTGAGTTATGTCAAATACGGGTTGAATCAAGCGAGTTTTTGCAGGGTATAGTAGTTCAAGTGGAATCCCCCCAGGCGGCACTGCAATTCAGAGAGAGTTTTTTGCTGAGTGTGTACAGCAATGTCTCACCTTCTCCCCGAGAGGACATCAGTGACTATTCAGCTAATAAAATCTATTCCGATCCATTTCCATCAGCGAAAAACACATTTGTAGATATTCCGCTCAGGGAGAAAGGGAGATGGGAACGGTCGACCCTGGACAGCTCCACTGTAAGCGTCCACCCACGACCAGAGGATTATCCCCTCCTGCTTAGCATTGATCCAATAATGAAGGGCATTCCCTCCAATGTGTCTCAATCCCGCTTCAAAATCACCATCAAACCGGTCGTAATTGATAAAGGGGCACTGCTGCTTGAATTGCCTAAAGATGTTGACCCTGATGATATTCAGATACACATTGACGGAAAACGGCAAGAACAGAGCTCAGAACGGTTTATCCTTTCCACGGGTGTGCATAAACTTACTATAGAAAGCGATCTCTACCTTACTTACTCAAAATCGATTGGTATAGAAAAAGCCCAGACCACCAAATTAGAAGCAGTACTCGAGCCAAAGCAAGCAAATATACGCTTTGAAGCCCCGGATGATGCGGTTGTTTTTTTTAATGGAGAACAGGTTGAAGTGGGGTCTGAAACACAGTTAAAGACCGATCCGGGGGAACATGTGGTGCTGGTAAGAATTGGAGATTACTCAGTGAGTAAAAAAATTGATATCAAGGGCGGAAAAAGCTACAAAGTTTCGCTGTTTTTTGATATTTTAATTAATGACAACTAATGTTTTATCTTTGGAAGACGATAATAAGAGTGTCGGCGGCAATTATATAGTTCCCCTCCCAGTTTACTATATGTTGCTCCGGCACTAACCCACAGGCCGATTCATCCGAATCGGCCTTTTTTTGTAAAAATGAATACCTGTGATACATAATCCCCTTCCAGCTGCGGCAGAATTATTCCACGGTGCATCATTTCACTGCCGGTATAGCTAAGACCGCTCGATTCTTCTTCATATACAGCATTCTTGTCTAGACAGGCTAATTTTACTCGTGGCGAGGGGGGATTCGCCTCGGCATGCAGGCGAAACCAAAAAAGGATAAAATAATCAGGGTCAGAGGAATCCTCAGCAGACTCTGCGCTGTTGATAAACATCCAGGCGGCATCAGATGACTCAAAGGGGCTTTTGATCCGAAGGAAGCGGCCGAATTGAAGCAGCCGGCGGTGCTGCGCATAAAATGCACTTTGCTGTGTAATCTGCCGAAGTTCGGCATCCGAAAGTGCCCGTAGATCCAGCTCATACCCGAAATTGCCGCTCATGGCGGTATGCCCGCGGAACTCCAAGGAAGTAGTTCGCCCGACTTGGTGATTGGGAACGGCTGACACGTGGGCTCCCATCGAAATAGGCGGGAAAAACAGACTGGTCCCGTACTGTATTTTGATTCGCGACACCGCATCGGTGTTATCGCTGGTCCAGTATTGGGGCATGTAATACAGAATTCCCAAATCAAAGCGGCCACCGCCGCCGGAGCAGCCCTCAAAAAGCACCTTCGGATATTTAGCCGTAATTTTCTCCAGCACATGATACAGTCCCAGTACGTAACGATGATACAGCTCTCGCTGTTGGGAGGCCGGTAATTGAGGAGAGGCTACATTTGTCAGATACCGGTTCATGTCCCATTTTACATAACTGATCGATGCCGAGGATAGAATCTGTTCTAAAGTCTCAACTAGGAACTCACACACATCGCTGCGGCTGAGGTCGAGCACTAACTGATTACGTCCCTCAGCAACAGGACGATTGGGGATAGAAATATACCAATCCGGATGTACCCTGGCTAACTTGCTGTTGAGAGAAATCATTTCAGGTTCAAGCCAGAGTCCGAATTGGAGCTCCCGTTTTTCAATTTCTTCTGCAAGCCCTTTCAGTCCGTTAGGCAGCTTTGCCGTATTTACACTCCAGTCACCCAGGGATGTACGATCGGTGTTCCTCTCACCGAACCAGCCGTCATCCAACACAAACAGTTCTACCCCTACATCGGCGGCAATATCACTCAGTTCTACTAAACCCCGCTCCTCAAAATCGAAGTAGGTTGCCTCCCAATTGTTAAATAGGATAGGACGTTCAACTTTCTGAAAGGCGGGTGGAAAAATATGGTCGCGAATAAAGCCGTGAAATTTATGGCTCATGCCATTCAACCCTTCATCAGAATATATCATAAGGGCTTCGGGAGTATTAAAGCTGTCTCCCGGCTGCAGCTGCCACTCGAAAGTATCGGGATGCAGGCCAAGGTTTACCCGCAGGTTGTTATCGTGGTTGAGTTCCAGCTCGGTGAGAAAGTTTCCGCTGTAGACGAGAGAAAACCCATAGGCTTCGCCTGAGAATTCTGTGGTTTCCGGAGAAACCAACGCAAAGGAGGGGTTAAATTGATGACTGCTGATTCCCCGTATACTGCCAAAGGCGGTAGTCCCGCTTTGAAGCGGGCGGCGCTGCAACTGTCTCTCCCGGGCCCAAGCTCCGTGCAGATAAAGTAGTTCATACTCCCAGTTATACATATCCAGAGAAATACTGGCGGCTTTTTCGATTTTGATCGGCCGGCTGCCTTCGTTGTAAAAGCGCACGTGCCGTGTAACCGCGTCGTACTCGGGAAACATGGTGTAAGAAAGGCTAATCCATAAACCGCTCTTAGAATCATGCATGCGCAGTTCTAGGGTTTCAAGATCCTGTGCATCTCCGGGACGGGCGGAGGGCAGACCGGGGATCGGATTTTTCCCCCGGTAGATATGCGGTGTAAGCTCAAAAGGACCGGTGATGGGGTAATTTTGTCCATCCCTAATGCGAAAGGCGGGCAGCCGAAAGTCACCGTTTTCCGCAAAGCTGTACTCACACTGCATCTCCTCCACTAAAAAGGAGCTATCATTATCCTTAGCCCAGATCACAAAGCCTCGGTCATTTGCAGGAAAAAATGACTTTGATGCGGATATACTGGTTTTTGCCCCCCAATGAAGATGCAAGGGCATACTGTTGTTGTAGAGTTTTATACTGTAACTGCTTTTCTTACCATACAGTGAAACAATCTGATTGTCCGCATCAAAGTCTATCGTGCTCATATCTTGTGTTAGGTGGTGATCTCTTCAGATTTACCCTTCATGAAGTCTTTGTTTTTATCTCCCACCCAGTACCGCTCACCGGCAATACACCAAATAAAGGTTACCGGATCGTCATGGCTGAACACCGGGTGGTAGTTCAGCATCGGAATGGTCACCTGGTCGCCAACTTCGACGGAGGTTACAAAAGTTTTATGCTCGTCGTCTTCATACACCTCCATGGCGCCCTTCCCCTCAATAAAAGCGTACACCTCTTCCTGGTCGGTGTGATTATGCGGCGGCCAGGCCCTGGTGTAGGTTTCGTAAAAGGTATAGCCGGCAATTAACTTATTGGCTTGCTCAGCCACATCGAACATGAGATAGACCTCTTTTTTATTCAGGTAGCGAATACGGTCTTTATTTTCTTTAATCTCTTTCCATTTTGAATGATGGACGGGATATGACTTATCCCCGACTGCTCGGTACATATACAGCAGCCCTGCTTCCCCGCCGGCGTGGCGCACGGTAAAAGCGGTGTTGATTGGAATGTAGAGTACATCGTAGTGTTCGAGGCGGTAATTATGGCCCTCTACTTCCACCTCACAGGTATCTTTAAGATTATAGATTAAAGTCTCTTCATATTTAAATGAGAGCTGCGGAGAGACGGATCCTCCCCATATGTCCATTTGAGCCGCACTTAGATACTTTAGATTGGAATCGCTCTTATTGAAAAGTTCGGTTATTGTACATTGGCTTTTCTCTTTGTAAAATTTCTTTCCAGGTTTAATACCCATACTTACTCCTTAACAAAATCTTTATTTTCTTTACCTATCACATATTTTAATTAGTTTCTGTAAAAAAGTAAAGGGAGAATTGATATGATTCTACTACTCCACCTTTTACGCGGAGGTGCAAAAGATTATAGAAAGCCGTATCTGTCTGCATCGCTAGGACAGGACTTACAGGCGCAGCGGCATTCTAATGAGTACTTCGGTCCCCTGCCCCTCGCTGCTTTCAATTTCCACCGTACCGTGATGGGCTTCGACTACACTTTTTACAATAGCCATTCCCAAACCGGTACCGCCGTTGGGGGAAGAAGAATAAAAGGGCTCAAAAATGTGGTCCAACACTTCCTGACTCATACCGCTTCCATCATCGCGAACTGAAAACTTGATCATCTTATTTTCTTGAACCGCCGAAATTCTGCAGCTGCCCTGACGGCCAAGGGCTTTACGGGCGTTTTCCAGGAGGTTGGTAAATACTCGCAGCATTCGTTTATGATCCATGATTACCTGACCGTCGTAGTCGTAGGAGCACTCCACCTTGATATCCTTCGAAGTAAACCGATGGTCTGTAAAATCACAGATTTCACGAAAGAAATCGGGTATTGAGACGATACCCATATCGAGCCGAATTTCACCCCTCGAGTAATCGAGCAGTTCATTGGCCAACTGGTTGAGCCGTTCGGTCTCAAAACTAATTTTCTCCAGATATTTCGTCTCTTTCGAAGTTTCACTAGAGGTTGCTTCACTAGAAGTTGCTTTACCAGAAGATAATGAAAGCATATCCGCATAAGCCTTAATTACCGAGATCGGATTACGAATATCGTGGAGGATCATAGAGGAGAACTTGCCCAGAGTAGTAAGCCGCTCATTGCGCAGCAGCTCGTCCTGGGCTGCCTGCAGCTCATCATAGGCCTTCTGAAGCTGTCGGTTGCGCTCGCGGAGGTCCTCCACAAAGCTCTGGTTGCTTTTACGAACCATGGCACTGAGGGAGCGAATAATAGCCAAGGCTACCAGGGAGTTCTCCTTCAGCAGGCGCTGAAACTCCTCTTCGTTAATGTACAGCAGACGGGAGCGGGTCCGTGTGACCACGGTAGCACTGCGCGGCAAATTATCTACCAATGCCATCTCGCCAAAAAGCTTGTTAATACCATGCACTGCTAGAAGGTCCGCATAGGGGCTGTCGTAATCCTTCCAGACCTCAACCTCCCCCTCCATGACGATATAGAAACGGTCGGCCGCTTCCCCCTCATAAAAGATGACCTTTCCGGGGGTGAGTTCTACCTCACGGCAGTAGCGCATGATATCCCGAATGTCCTCGTCATTGAGGTTCTGAAAGAAGGGCACTTCCCGCAGAAAATGAAAATAGCCTTTCATTTTACAGCCGCCTTATTCACCGATAATTTTGATCAAAACTCTTTTTCGACGACGTCCGTCAAATTCACCGTAAAAAATCGCTTCCCACGGTCCAAGATCAAGTGCGCCATCACTTATCGCAACTACCACCTCACGTCCCATCACCTGGCGCTTCAGGTGAGCATCGCCATTATCTTCCCCCACATTGTGGTTATATCCGTTGCGATCGTAGGGTGCCAGCTTCTCCAGCCAGTCCATGTAATCCTGGTGCAAACCGGATTCATTGTCGTTGATAAATACACTGGCGGTAATATGCATCGCATTTACCAGACAGAGCCCCTCTTTTACCCCGCTCTCTTGAACGGCCTCTTGTACATCCCTGGAAATATGGACGAACTGATAGCGCTCTTTCGTATTAAACCATAACTCTTTACGATAACTCTTCATACCTGCCTCCGAAAATCATGATCGTTTCACATGCCGCTTCGTGGCATGTGAAACGATGAAAATAGCCGTATTCGGCTATTTTCTTAATAAAAAATCAGCGGATTTCCGAAGAGATCCGCTGTGCCAATTCTGCACCTATTTCTGCGCTGATTCAACCCAGCCGTCAATGGTGGCCTGGAACTTATCCAGCCGCCTGCCAACCTCAGCTTTAGCCTGCTCCAGTTCCTGACCGGCTGTACTCCGACAGGAGGCATAGAATTTTATTTTCGGTTCGGTACCCGAAGGCCGCGCTGTCACAATACTGCCGTCTTGCAGGATAAACTGCAGCACGTTTGATGAGGGCAAACCGGTCGTGGCACTCTGGTAGTAATCTTTTACCTGAGAAACCTCAATTCCACCGACGTCGGCGGGGGGATTCTCGCGCAGTCCTTGCATCAGTCCGTCCATTGCCTCCTTACCGGACATCCCCTTAAAGGCGCGGGAGACCAGAATTTCCTGGAAATACCCGTATTCCCGATATATTTCATTCAGACGGTCGAGCAGGGACTTGTTGCGGGTACGGTGGTAAAGGGCCATCTCGGCGGTAAGAAAAGCCGACGATACGGCATCCTTATCGCGGATTTTATCGGTTGCCAGGTAGCCGTAACTCTCTTCTCCGCCAAAAACATAGGTTTCACCACTCGTCTCAAACTGCTTGATCTTATCTGCAATATACTTGAAACCGGTCAGCACATCGTATGAGGTGGCCCCGTAGGATTCGGCAATCAAGCGCTGAAGTTCAGTTGTTACAATTGTTTTAACAAACGCCGGTTTATCGGGCAGTGTTCCCAGCTCTTTACGGGACTGAAAAATGTAATCCGCCAGCAGAGCTCCCAACTGGTTTCCGTTTATCAGCTGAAACTCACTATTGCTGCCGGGTACAATATTCTTGGGAACGGCAATTCCCAACCGGTCACCGTCGGGATCGGTCCCCATTACTAAATCGGCCTGCTTCTCCTTTCCAAGTTCGATGGCCATTTTCATGGCCGAGGCTTCTTCGGGGTTGGGAGACTCGACCGTAGGAAAGTTGCCGTCGGGTTCGGACTGCTCGGGAACCTCGATAACCTCGATTCCCATTTCACCCAATACCTGGGGTAGCATCACCCCGCCGGTACCATGGAGGGGAGTAAAAACTACCTTCAGTTCACTGCCGTGCTGCTTCAGCAAATCCGGCCGCAGACTGCACTCCTTAATAACCTGCCGGTATTCGGCATCAATCTGCTCATCAATTATTATCAGAAGCCCCTTCTTTTGGGCTTCATCACGAGCCATCAGATGTATCTGGGTTGAGACCTTACGTACCTCTTCAATGATACCCTTATCGTGGGGGGGTACAATCTGACCGCCGTCGGACCAATATACTTTATATCCGTTGTACTCCGGCGGATTATGGCTGGCGGTCACTACAATTCCTGCGGTAGCCTGCAGAGCCCGTACCGCATAGGAGAGCTCGGGAGTTGGGCGCAGTCCTGAAAACAGATAGGCTTTGATTCCGTTGGCAGCCAAAACCCGGGCCGCCTCTTCGGCAAACAGGTCGGAAAAATTGCGGGAATCGTAGGCAATCACTACCGAGCCTTTATCTGTCGTTTTCTTGATGTAATTTGCCAGACCTTGGGTTGCCTGCTGGATGATGAAGGGGTTCACACGGTTGTAGCCTCCGCCGATCACTCCGCGCAAACCGCCGGTGCCGAAGCTCAACTGGGTATAGAATCGGTCATTCAAGCTATCGATATCATTCTGATCCAGAACCTTTTGCAGTTCCTGTTTGAAGTAGGAATGCGTCTCTAAAGACAGGTATTCCTGGGCTGCCGATTTAAGTTCGCTTTCATTCATATGTACCACCTCATGTTATTCACTCTTTTCTTCCAGTATAATAAGAGTTCTCACATTCTGTCCAATATAAATAAGGAAACTAAATCAGGAAACAGATACGGGAAAAAGAGACAGAAGTTCTTCGGGTGCGTTCAACACCATCCGCGCTCCCCGCTCCTGCAGTTCCGCCACCGGCCGGTATCCCCAGGACACTCCGACCGGAAACAGACCAGAGCTCACCGCTGTGTCCATATCTATACCACTATCGCCAACGTACAGCACCTCTTCCGGCAGCACATCAACAGTTCGCAAGAGAAGCTGCACCCCCTGGGGATCGGGCTTAGGGGGAATTTTATCCGAAGCCCCCTGAACCACCTCAAACTCTACCTGCGGAAGGAGTTCGGCTGTGATAGTCTTAGTTAAGAGGTGCTCTTTATTCGATAAAATTGCCAATCGGATGCTGCGCTGCCGGAGATCCTCTAACAATTCGGGGATCCCCGCATACGGGGTAGTATACTGATACGGAAGGCGTCGATACTCACGAAGCAGTTCTACCGTAAGTTCTTCGACCATGGAAGCCGTGGAGGCAGTATTCTGGAGCTCCTCCGGAAGGGCCCGTCGCAGGGTCTCGTCCAAGCCCCAGCCCACCTTGCTTTTGTAGGCTTCAACCGGATGCTCCGGAAATCCTTTGACGGCGAGGGCCCGATTTGCAGCCCCGGCGATATCGGGCAGAGTGTACAGCAGGGTGCCATCCAAGTCAAAAAAGACCGCTTTGAATTTATACTGGTTCATAATGGATCCACTTTACCTGATTATCTCTGAATTTGAAATGGGGTGGAATAGGATTGAAAAGGAGAAAAGCTCTGAACTCACTTGCCCTTTCATGAAAAAATAAGTTATGGTTGCCAAAAGTACATCTGGTCCTGAAGGACAACCTGGAGGACAATATGAAAGTTCCCGTTTCACTGGTACGTTGTGCCGCCTATAAACCAGATGAGCTGGCCAAGTCACTTTCCGAGGCAATAGAACTGGCCGGCGGATTGGAGCTTGCCGGTCAGCGGGTTCTGTTAAAACCGAATATTCTACGAGACGCAGCTCCCGAGCGAGCCTTGTCGACTCACCCGGAGTTTGTCCGCGCGGTAATTCGCTATGTAAAGGCCGCCGGTGCAAAACGTATCCTGGTCGGCGACAGCCCGGGAGTACACCTGGGCGATTTCGAAGGCCGCGGCTGCGGTATTCGGCAGGTGGTCGATGAGGAGGGGGCCGAGTGGGCGGATTTCCGCACTGGAAAAAGGGAGTTCACCCTCCAGAAGCCGTTGATTGAATCCAGCTTTCAGCTGACCAAGATTATGGACCAAGTCGATATGGTTATATCCCTGCCCAAGCTCAAGACCCACCAGTTCATGTTTTATACCGGAGCTATGAAAAATCTGTATGGACTTATCCCCGGCTATGCGAAAGCGGGCTTGCATGTTAAATACTCCAGCCGGGATGATTTTGCCAAGATGCTGATCGACCTCCTCCAGGTAGTAAAGCCCCACTATGCACTCATGGACGCGGTAGTAGCCATGGAAGGGCCCGGGCCGGGAAACGGTTTTCCCCGATCCCTCGGTTTGATAGCCGCAAGTCGAAGTACATTGGCCCTGGACCTTGTCGCTTCCCGCTTGATTGGCTATGATCCACACTCGATACCTACTAACCGGCACGCCCTGGGAGTGCTGGATGGAATCAACAGTGTCGATGACTTCGAGCTCAAGGGATTGAGCCTGCACGAGGCTCGGCCAGGGCAGTTCGAGTTGATCGGCGGATCCCAGCGGGGCCCCGTATCCCGCTTTTTAATGCGCTTTCGGCTGTTTCGAAAATTAGAGACAAGGTCGCGCCCGACGCCGAAATTTGACCGAGAAAAATGCATCCGCTGCGGAGAGTGCATTGCCATTTGTGCCTCCCGGGCGCTCTCGTTTGCCGCAGACCCCGACGGGCAGCGCTATGTGAAGCTTGATGAATCTAAATGTATCCGCTGCTACTGCTGTCATGAAATTTGCCCGGTCGAGGCAATAACCATTAAGGAAATTACGTGTCGATAGATTTACAACAGGAACTCAACCCCGAACAGTATACTGCCGCCTCAACCCTCAGCGGACCCCTGCTGATTATAGCAGGAGCCGGATCGGGCAAGACGCGGATGATAATATTTCGCATTGCCCATATGCTGGAACAGGGCATACCGCAATCATCTATTATTGCCCTTACCTTCACCAACAAAGCGGCCCGGGAGATGACCGGCCGGGTAAGGGAGCTAACCGGCAAGCGCCTCTCGAACCTTACCTTGTCTACCTTCCACGCCTTTGGGGTTCAAGTGCTGCGCAGCCATATACAACATCTGGGCTTTAAGAAGAACTTCAGCATCTACGATCAGTCGGATAAGATATCCCTGCTGAAGGAGGTCGCCCGGGAGATGAATATCACCGCCGACCAGGTCGACTTTTATGAAACCGCCAATATTTTTTCTGCCATCAAGACCGGCCGCAGCGGCTGGACCCGGGAGATTGAGTCGTTAAAACCGATGTATCAGGAGTACCAGGAGCATCTGCAGGTGTACAACGCGGTAGATTTTGACGACCTGATTATGCTGCCGATTAAACTGCTGGAAGAGTATCCCGAGGTGCTTGAGTATTACCACTCCCGTTTTCGCTACATCATGGTCGATGAGTTTCAGGATACCAGCCTAGCTCAGTACCGCATGATGAAGCTGCTCGCATCTGAGTCGCGAAACATCTGCGTGGTGGGCGATGATGATCAGTCAATCTACTCCTGGCGGGGGGCGAACTATCTAAATATCGTGCAGTTTGAACGCGACTTTCCCGAGCGAATCGAAATCAAGCTGGAACAGAACTACCGCTCCACCCGTCACATACTAGATGCGGCGAACGGGCTAATCTCACACAACGAAAACCGCAAAACCAAGAAACTGTGGACCGGTATCGAAGGGGGGAAGGCCCTGGAGCTGTATTATCCGGAGGATGAACTACGGGAGGCCGATTTTATCACCGAGATGATCAAAACTCTGGTGATGCGGGAGAAATACCGATATCACGACTTCGGGATTTTGGTGCGGACCAACAGCCTCACCGCCGTCCTTGAAAACGGCCTGCTGGCGGAGAATATCCCCTACCGTGTGTCCGGCGGGCAGAGCTTTTTTCAGCGCAAGGAAATTAAGGATGTCATTGCGTATCTTAAGGTCATCGCCAATCCGGATGACGATATGAACCTGCTGCGCGTAATCAATACTCCGCGACGGGGAATCGGTAAAACTACCCTTCAGAAAATTCGCAGTATCGCAGAGGAGAAGAAGTATTCCCTCTACTCCACAATTTCCGCACTGCGCTGGGCCACGGACGCACCCATTACTGCCAAGGCCAAGGAGAATTTGGAAGAGTTTATCGGCTTGGTCGAGTATTACCGCGAACGGATTTTAACCGGCAAAAAGATGTCCGAGACAACCCGCTCATTGATTAATCGGATTGATTATTGGGCACATCTGCTGCAGGAACATTCGACCAACGACAAGGTTGCCCGCTGGAAGTACAAAAATGTAGGAACCTTTATAGACCTCTTCGAGCGCTGGGAGAATGACCCGGACAACCTGGATCCGAATATCTACACCTATCTCAACCGCATTTCGCTGATTACCCGGGATGATGATGAGGAGGATGAAAAAGGAAAGGTCAACCTAATGACTATCCATGCTTCCAAGGGGCTGGAGTTCGAAATTGTCTTTCTGGCGGGGGTGGAGGCACACCTCATTCCCCATGCTCGTTCGGTGGAAGAGGACCCCAATAACTTGGAAGAGGAACGGCGTCTTTTTTACGTGGCAATTACCCGGGCAAAACAGAAGCTTTATATGACAAGCTGTCTTACCCGTAGAGTCATGCGTGAAATAAGCGAGTCCGGCCCATCCCCCTTTCTTCAGGAGATCCCGGCTGAATTAATTGAAATACACCAGCCCGAGGAAGATTTAGACCCGGAGGAAGTGGCGGACATGTTTGCGGCTATGAAGTCGAAAATGGGCAAATAAATTCATTCCCGGGACTCCGATGTGGGCTCCGGTCGGGGCTCCGGAGTTTTCATTTTTTCTAAAATAGAGTACCCTTCTAGCATAACACTAGTTACACATACACTTTTTTACATAAGGATACGATTTCTATGCACGATATTAAAACTTTAGAATTTACCAACAGCTCATTGCAACTCATTGATCAAAGAAAACTACCCCTCAGCCGCGAGCTGTATATATGTTCGACCTACGAAGAGGTAGAATTTGCCATCCGCGATATGGTGGTACGCGGAGCCCCGGCAATCGGAGCTACCGCAGCTTACGGAGTGTACCTGGCAGCAGCTGCCTATCAGGAGTTTCCCCACGAGGCGTTTTTTTCCAAGCTCCGCGAAGCCTGCCATGTGCTCATAAAAGCACGGCCCACTGCGGTCAACCTCAGGTGGGCGGTCCGAAGAATGCTGGCTCTGGCTGAATCATCTTCTGCGTTAACCCCGGCGCAGATCGCCGAAAGACTGTTAGCCGAAGCAAAAGCCATTCAGCAGGAGGATGTCGAGACCAACCGCCGCATGGGAGCCCACGGAAACAGCCTCATTCCCCAAAAAGCGCATATCCTAACCCACTGCAACACCGGTACCTTGGCCACCGCCGGCTGGGGAACCGCCTTGGGAGTAGTCCGGTCGGCGGTGGAAGCGGGCAAGGAGGTCTTTGTATATGCCGATGAAACCCGGCCTCGACTGCAGGGAGCACGGCTCACTGCCTGGGAGCTGGTTCAGGAGGGAATTCCAGCCAAACTGATTGCCGACAGTACCGCCGCTTTTTTAATGCAGCAGGGAAAGATCGATTTAATAGTAGTGGGGGCCGACCGCATCGCTTCCAACGGCGATACGAGTAATAAAATCGGTACCTACATGCTGTCGGTTCTTGCCAAGGAGCATGGGGTGCCCTTTTACGTGGTTGCACCGGTTTCTACTATCGACTATGAAATTGAAAGCGGCCGGGAAATCCCGATTGAAGAGCGCAGCCGAGAGGAGGTTACCCACGTCGGCATATGCCAAATTGCTCCCGACGGGATAGAGGTGTATAATCCGGCCTTCGATATTACCCCGCACACCTACATCAGTGCAATTGTAACCGAATACGGAGTGGCCCGTGCGCCCTTCACCCAGTCATTGGCAGCTTTTCAGGCCTAGCGAAGAGAGTCCGATGAACATACCTATCCTGCATCAGGATTCATCATTGGTCGTCATTGATAAGCCCTCCGGACTGCTTATGCATCCAAACCACTACACCCAAAACCAGCCGAATTGCATAAATATATTGGGGGGGATCGTTCAAAAAAAGGTACTCATTTGCCACCGGCTGGACCGCCGCACCTCCGGGGCAGTTGTGTTTGCCCTGCGGAAGGACGCGGCCGCCTCAATTACAGCTCAATTTAAAGCGCATAAGGTGAAAAAACAGTACCTGGCCCTCGTTCGCGGACACTTAGCCGAGAAGGTGTTCACCGACCGTCCAATCCGAGATTTTTACAGCGACGAGAAAAAGTATGTAGCGGCTGAAAGCCGGATAAAGCCCCTGGCCCACGGCACGTTGCCCCAGGAGCTACTGCCGGCTGAGATGAGGGATCTGCGGGAGACCCGCTATACCCTAGTCCAGGTAGAGCTGCTGACAGGCAAGACCCACCAGGCCCGCAGCCATCTGGATGGCTTGGGTCACCCGGTTATTGGGGATAATCTGCATGGAGATAAACGTCAAAACCGGTTGTTTCAGGAAGTATTTGCAAGTGATGAGATGTTTCTACAATCCTGTTTCTTACAATTCAAGCACCCGACGACCCATAAAACCTTTTCGGTAAGTTTGGGTGCTGCAGAAAGCTGGCTTACGGTGCTGAAGCAGCTGCAATTTCCATCTGAGCATACCCTCTCAAGGGAAGCGCAGATTATTCAATCTTAAGCGCCTTGTCTTTTCTCAGCCCTCTTCCGCGATCAGCTTATATGCAACTTCTTTCTCATGCGGATAGAGATCGGGAGGCATTTTTTCTTTGCCCAGAGCCATTGCAATAATATACCGAGCACAGCGCAGGCTGTTGGTTTTACAATAATCCTCTTTCAGTTGTTCGATTTCTACCGGCTTTTCAGCCAGTTGGCCGTTAAAAAAGGGACAGTTCTTAATAAACTCACATTCAGCCATAAACTCATCATCCTTCTCAGTTACACATAAGATTTGCCTGAGGTGAGTATATATAAAATCAAATACCCCTTCAAGGAGCACAGCAACAGGACAAAAAAAGGCCGCCCCTAGGGCAGCCCTTTTTGCGTGATATACGCATTTCTTAATTCCTGCGTTACCTAATGTACATGGCCGTGATCGAGCTCTTCCTTAGTAGGCTCACGCACATCGGAAACAGCTACGTCGAAATGGAGGGTCTGGCCGGCCAGCGGATGATTGGCATCCAAAGTCACCTTTTCATCGCCAATTGATTTAATGGTGAAAATCTGTACCTGGCCGTCGTTATTTTGCGCTTGAACCTGCATACCCTCTTGGATCTGGGAAGCATCCTGAAACTGTTCTTTCCCTACTTCAAACATCAGTGATTCGTCATATTCACCGTATCCCTCTTTCGGTTCAACAGTCACAGCCAGTTCTTCTCCTTTCTCTTTCCCTTCCAGAGCATTTTCCAGGCCCGGTATGATGTTGCCGCTTCCATGAATAAAAGCAAGCGGTTCTCTGTCCTGAGAAGTATCAAGTACCTCGCCAGCATCATCTTTTAAGGTATAATCAATACTTACAACCTTATTGTTCTCAATTTTCATATTTCCCCCTCGGTAAATTTCTACATCAATAAACTCTTCAACAATAATTCTTTAAGGTGTTCTGCGTGAAGATTGGACGTGAAGAAAAGATATCAATGAACTTCTACTAAACTACTAAAAAAAAACCTTATCGAAAAGGGGGGTAATAGAAAAAAGAGCATCCTATTTTAGAAAATTGATAAAATTTCAAAGTTAATCGCACCCCGGTTTTTCAATTTTTTCTGAATCGACCAGAATGATCAGCTGTTCCGGCAAGCCGTTTAGCAAGTTTTGGGGCAGATTAAACCCGTATTGGTTGGATAGTTCAATAATAAATGACAGATGATCATAATCCCAGTTATGGAAATCATCACGCTCGCATGAGGCCGTCAAAGTAAGAATAAGCTCTGCACAAATAGCCCCAAGCTCCTCTGCCTCGAAATGCTCGGCGGCTTCACCAAAAAGGGCCTCCCCGTCATACTCTTCCGGTAAATCTTCTAGAAACGTAGATCTGAGCCGATCGATACTATTTTCATCGCCGTCAGCAGCAATACTGCGATAATCTTCAATTAAAGTTATATCAAATTGTGCCATATCCGCTCTCCTTTCAGTAATTAAGGTAATTTTAACATAGTAATACAGAAGGGGAAGGTCAAGTTTAATCCCCCTGTTCCACATTACCCCTATTTGACTTTAAAAAAAGCTATTGCCCAAGCCCGCTAAGATATGGTAGGTAGAATTATGCAGCCTCAGATACAGGAACAAGAGCACCCAAAAACCACCATAGCCGCAATACTTACCGCCGTGTTCCTGTTGGGAGCAGGCAGTGCCCTGCAGGGCACCGCTGTTGCCCTTCGTGGAAATATAGAAGGCTTCGCCAGTCAGATGATAGGAGTAATCATCTCCTCCTATTTTATAGGATTTATCATCGGTTCGATCCTGGTGGTTAGCTTCATTCGTTTTGTGGGGTACGTACGCACCTTTGCCGCCTTTGCATCCCTGGCCTCAGCTACCTCCCTGGCCCATCTGATTGTAATTGATCCTATCGCCTGGATTCTCTTTCGCAGCCTCTACGGTATATTTATCGCCGGAATGCTGGTGATTGTTGAAAGCTGGCTGAACTCTTCCACCTCTACCTATAACCGAGGCCGCATCCTTGGCCTGTACAGCCTGGTATATTTGGCGGCCATGGGAGCCGGACAGCCCCTGATAGCCATCTGGCCCCCGGCGGGTTTTGAACTCTTTGCAGTAACCAGCATTCTGGTATCCCTTTCACTGGTCCCCCTGGCCCTCGCACAGGTTTCAGGAGTCCCCCAAGTCGATAGAACCCCCTTCCGCCCAATAAGAACCTTCGCAAAATCGCCAATGGCCGGCTTTGGAGTGATTCTCAGCGGCATGAGCGCTGAAGCAATGTGGGGTATGGCTCCGCTATTCGGGCAAAATTCGGGTTTCAATGAAAGCGGAATCGGGACCCTTATGCTCTCCCTATCGGTGGGTGCACTGGCCTCCCAATGGCCCCTGGGTTGGATATCCGACCGCAGCGACCGCCGTATCACCATCCTGGCTGGAGCCGGTCTCAGCGCCGCTGCCGCCGGGGGCATCGCTTTAGTCGGCGCCGCCGGGATGCCCCTGTACGTGCTGACCTTTCTATTCGGCGCTTTCTGTATGCCCCTGTATTCCCTCTCTATCGCGCTGCTGAACGACCAACTCACCCACAGCGAGATGGTACACGCCGCCAGCGCCTTAGTGGTTTTCTACGGAATCGGTTCTGCCGCCGGTCCCTACGGAGCCAGTGTGTGCATGAGCCTGTTCGGACCAAACGGGCTGTTTCTGTTTATCGGAGTGGTACTGGCCGCATTTGTGATCTTGAGCCTCTCCCGGCTGATGCTGGTCCCCTTCCTCCCCCGCCGCCACCAGGAGCATTATCACCCCTATCCGCGCACCACCTTTGCCGCCTTTTTCCTTGTCCGCCGCAGGGGAGAACGGCACGAGAACCGGCGAGCGAGCTTGCACCGGGCAGATGGAACAAAGCCTACCGAACACAGAAACCCGTCCGACAAGCCCGAAGAATAGGCTTTTCTCTGCACATTTCTCAACATATAGAGAGAATCAACATACTTGCTTCACATTTCCTTCACATCTTTGCCCTATGTTTGTTTTGTAACATAAAACAAGCTTCAAGGAGGCACTAATATGAAGCGTTCAATTTTTCTAACAGTATTGATGGTGAGTTTGGCAGCGGCCGCTATGCCGCTGATGGCCGAGGGTATGCAGGAGCAGGCCGAACCGGCCCAGCCCGGCACTCGTCCCTACGGTTGGACTAACAATCCCGCGGCTCAGTCGCAAGAGCTGGAGCAGCTGGAGATCAGCGGTACAGTCGAGTTTACCGCCGGACATACCCGCCTGTACAGCGCCGACGGCGAGGTATACGAGCTGATGTATCCGATGTTCCTGGCCCAGGACCTAGAGGTCGAAAACGGCCAGACCATCAGCGTCGAAGGTTTTCTGATTCCCGGAACCCGCTGGAGCAGTGATGAGGATGAGCAGTACCTGCGGCTCGAGAAAGTAACGGTAAATGGCCAGGACTACGAGCTTGGCACCGGCGGCTATGCACGGGGCCAGAGGTACCACGGCCCGGGCATGATGGGCGGCTCTGCGTATGGCAGAGGTCCCGGTATGATGGGCGGGGGCAGAGCACCCCGAGGTGGATACCATGGCGGCTACCAACAGCCGGGCGGACAATACGGCTGGAAGCGCAGCAACTAACACTCCTCTTTTTATATCTCTTGTTTATATCTCTTGTTTATATCTCTTGTTTTTATATCTCTGGGGGGCCTTCGAAGCGGAGGCTCCCTTTTTATTTAGATGTCGGTCCGGCCGCTCTCCTT
>JAWLDZ010000012.1:0-13916 GCA_041686355.1 Spirochaetaceae bacterium | reverse complement strand
TTTATATCTCTTGTTTATATCTCTTGTTTTTATATCTCTGGGGGGCCTTCGAAGCGGAGGCTCCCTTTTTATTTAGATGTCGGTCCGGCCGCTCTCCTTGAAGCGCCGCATAATCTGCAGCGACTGCTCGGCATAGCGCCGGGCTCCCTGTGGGTCATTTCGGCGGCTGCTCATCGAAATAACGATGTACTTCTGGTGTTCATACAGCAGGTAAAACAGCCGGCGGACCTTTGCCGCTCGCCCCGCCCGAAAGTCCTTCCGACCATACCCTTGCCAAAATTTCTCGCGGGTCATACCACAGTAATCGGCAATCGCCAGGTCCCACTCTAGGTCGCCCCAGCAAGCCCGGTCGAAATCCAGTAGCGCCGTCACCTCTCCGTCGGCGGTGGCCAGTATATTCTCGACCCAAAGGTCGCCGTGACACAGGTGCGAAACCTCGGCATGGTCAAAGACCGGGGCATGCGAATGCAGCAGCGAGAGCGCCCAGTCAGCGGTTTCCCGGTCATAGATGGCTGTTTCTACAATGTCGTCGAGCAGCCGCCGGTACATCTCGAAAAAGGCGGACCTCCAGTCGGGCTGCGGCGGCATGCAGTTGTGGACGCCGACGTAACCGAAACGGTTCTGGGGTTCCTGCAGGCTGTGCAGCTGGGCAACATATCCGCCCAGCTCCTCCATCGCCCGGGCGGAGGCCTGCGGGCCGATTTCCGTCAGCGGCCGGCCGGGCATCAGCTCCATCACCAGAAAATCGCGATCGATATGCTGCCGGGTAAAATCGTGTGCCAGAATCCTGGGGACAGGCACGTCTGTTTCTGCGGTTACCCGGTGGTGGATTTCCGGCTCCTGGCGCATCATTCTGTATTCGTAAAACAGCTGCAGCAGCGAATCCGGCGGGGCAATCCGCAGTACATAGCCCTTCGTCTCGGCTGTGGTGGCTGCCGCATTCGAAGGGTCGGAGGAGTCTGCAGGGACAGGCGGTCCGTCCACAATAAAGCTGTCGGAAAAGCGGCCGTAGCCCATAGGAGTGACAGTTCGCGGTTCGACTTTCATTGCGTGTGTAAATAGTTCGGCGGCGGTTTTTTCGTCAATCATGCCTTCAGTATAAGGCTTCCGAGCGGCCCGCATCAATGCGGGGCTGTGTGTGGGCCAGGCCTTAGTCGGGCTTTTGGGCGTCCTGATACTCCCGCAGCAGCTGAATGCGCTCCCGAAACAGCTCGGCTTTCTCACTGCGGCCCAGCTCTTCCGCCGCCTCGGCGGCTTTGCGGTACAGCAGGGGATTGTACTTGTCCTTGAGAATCCGCAGCTCCAGAACCTGCAGGTACACCTCCGGCTTGCCCTGCTCACGGTAGATCGCCCCCAGGCGATCATACACCTCAGGTTCCTCAGGGGCCAGATCAAGGGCCCTCCGCGCCGCCAGGGCGGCCTTCGTTCCGGCTCCCTCTCTCCGATAGCACTCCGCAAGTCCCAGATGGGAGCGGTAGTAAAAGGGATACCTTTCGCTGAGCTGCCGCCACTCCTCCCGTGCCTGGGCGGTGTAGCCGGCGGCCATCAGTTGTTCAGCCAGCACAGTCCGCACATCCGTCGAAGAGGAGTACCAGTCGGCCAGCCGCCGCACTACCGCCAGCAGCTCCTCCGGATCGCTGTACAGAGCGCTCAGAGCCGCCAAAGACTCCTCCAGCAGGCGCTTCGGCCGTTTTGACTGATCCGAGAGGCTTTGGATACGCTTCAGGTGCTCCGCATCTTGGGCAGTCCGGTTGTCCATTTCCCGGGCAGCCTGCATTCGGTACATGTTAAAGAGCTGTACCGCTTTGCCGACGGCCTCCTGCAACAATCCCTGGGCTTCATTCGTATCGCCCTCTGCGGCGGCGCGCCGGCCCAGTATAAGAAAAGGCTCGGGATCTACAGTATCAAAGTGTACCGCCTGTTTGAGGTAAGCCCGCGCCGCCTCACGCTCACCCTGCTCATGCAGCAGAACTCCCAGCCCGGCATGTGCATCGCCGCTGCCGGGCTGCAGCTCCAATAAGCGGCGATAGGCCTGCTCGAGCTCTTCTCTGCGGTCCGTACGGCGCAGAACTGCAATCCTGTGGGAAAGCAGCCGGGGATTGTCCGGCTGCAGCCCAACCGCCCTTTCGGTCAGTTCCGCCGCAGCCTCGAACTCTTGGTTGTGAATAAGTTCAAGGGACTGTCCCGCCAGCGCCCCCGCCAAGCCCGCTAGTACTTCACTGCGGCGTGGGTAGTCCTCCTGCAGTTCTGAAAAAAGTTGCTCCCCCCGCCTGTACTCCTCTCTGTGCAGATGCAGATGGGCCCGGGCCAGCCGCACCAGGTACTCCTGCGGGTCTAGGCGAGAGGCCAGCTCTATTGCCCCTTCGGCATCATCCAGCTCACCGGTATTGATATACACCAGCCCCAGAAGCGCGAAACCGGGGGCCTCCAGATGCCCCTGGTCCCGCAGCGATTCCATCACCCTCTTCGCCTGGTCGAATTTTCCCCGGTTATACAAATCAAGAGCCTGCTGCAGGTCATTCGAATACGCCGAAAATAGACACAGAAACAGCAGCGTCCCGGCCAGGGCAAGCCTGCGGACAGTTTTAAAACTCATAATGGGCAAAGGTGGAAAAGAGAAAGGGGGTTTCATATTCAACAGTTTCGGCATAACGATAGCTGAATTTGGAGATCACACTGAAGGATTCCCGCAGCGGAATATCGAGCTGCGCATCCACCTGATGCTGCAGTCCCCTGAATCCATGGCCCACCAGGTAGTTCGAGTTCATCCGGAAGGGGATTGGCGACCCGCCGACGGAGAAGCCGGCGCTGTGCTGAAAGGCCGAGCCCTCCGCAGCCCCTTCCGCGGCCAGATCCACCCATTCCCAGCTGAACAGGTACCGCAGTTTGAACTGTTTTGTAAGCGGAATTGAACTGCTAAAAGAGCTTTTTGACAGCAGGTTCTGTCCGCCCGGCTCATCTTCCAATTCAAATAACTCCGCCACCCCCAAATCAAGCCGCCGATACCCGAATACCGGGCTCAGGTTCACCCGTCCGTTCCCTGAATAAGTAGAAGAACTTTCATCGGTACTGTCATGATAGGCATAGGCCGCAGCCAGGCCATAGGAGAAACCCTCCATCGGCGTATGACTATAGTCGCTGGAGGCATTATGCTGCTGCGTAGTATCGCTGTCCTCGTCCTCCGAACGGCTTGCCGCATACTTGGTATCTATTTTCATTCCATCCGCCGGCGCCACCACCAGAAAACTGCCCCACCGAAGGCTTTCTCTGGTCCCGTCGCCGACCGTAGCGCTTTCAGCATTGCTTACTAGCAGCCGGGCCTCCGCTCCCGCCCGCCGCAGAAGCCCCTCCTCCTGCTCCCAGACCGAATCGCCGGCCAGATCATGGCTCACATTGCCCCCCGCTGCTCTTGAAATCAGATATTCGGCGGTGGTGGTGAGCTCTTCAGGGGCAATCAGACTCCATTCAGTGCTGCCCTTCCAGATTTCAGTATGGAACAGCTCTTCTGTGGCCGAATCGGGGTCGCTGCGCCAGGTATCCTCCCGAAGGGCATGGATCTCCCCTTCCAGCCGCTCGGAAAAGCTCAGCAGGAGCCCCGCGTCGCTTCCCAACGAGCGCTCCTGAAACACTTCTTCGGAAATTTGCTGCTCCGTCTCCGAATAATGGGGAGAGACTCCGGCATACAGGCCTATCACGGGGGAAAGCGGAAAGCTAGCGCCCAGGGTTCCGCCGTAGCCCCGGGTGGACACATCCTCCAGACGGTCGTGGTGAATATCGAATCCGCCGTCCAGATTCAGCCGCAGCATGCCCAGGGGCAGCTCGGAGGACAGGGACATGGAGTGGTCCGCCCGCTGCCGTTCCTCTAACTCATCATCACTAAGATCTTCATACTCCTGTTGATCCCAGAATGATGAGTACTGCAGCTGAAAGGGATAGCGGACCTCATCGCTGGTGGCAATATTCAGCCCCACCCCTCCCGCAGTCCGCAGACTCTGTCCGTCGAGGGCAAGCGATTCATTCTGGTCGTAATTGCCCGCCAGTTTCATGGAAAAGGAGGGCGTTGAATAAGCCAGGCTGCCCAGATACCGCTGAGTAAAACTGTCAATACCGGTGTCGCGAAAAGCCTGAGCCTGAATATCCATGAGTCCGTTTTGGCCCAGGTAGCTGCGGTAGTTCAGCTGAGAATCGGTGGACCAGTCCTCTACTGCGGCCGAGCTAGTAGTACCAGAACCTGAACCGCCCACAATTACACGGCCGCTAAGCCGCGAGGCAGTCTCAACTTCCGCAGCCGGAGGTCTTTCCACCGGAATAGAAGGCCGCTTCCAGCTGGCTTCGGCCTGGTTGGTCCCGCTCTCCGGGAGGCTTCGTACTATGGTCACCTCCGCAGCCAGGAAAGCGGGGGCCAGCAGCAGTACACTTATCCCCGTGAACAGCTGCAGCCTGCGTATTTTAAGTGCCTGCATTTATTCCGTCCTCCCGAGTTGCACTGATATCCCGTCACCCTCATTGCCGGAGGTATCCACCGCCCGTACCGTGTACACCGCCGAAGCGGTGGTCAAGGGGGTGATATACTCGCTGCTCTCAATTAGTTCAGGGCCGACGCGCTGGATCTTGGCCTTTGGATAAGCAGCCCGGTAAATCCGGTACCCGACCACATCCTCGTCCTCCGGGGGCTGCCACGTCAGGCGAACCTTGTTTTTCTCTCGCTGTGCAGACAACTCCTGCGGTGAACCCGGAGCAGTTGCATCCACCGGCACTAGCCGGCGGTGCCGGGATTCCTCGCTGGAATTCCCTGCCCTATCCACCTCGACCACGAAATAGGTGTATGCCCTTCCCCGCTGAACTTCGCTATCCAGGTAGGAGGTTTCCGCAGCCTCCAGCTCCGCAATTACCCCGGGCTTCTCGTCTGCATCCATCCGGAAGATGCGGTGGGTTTGTAAGTCCCGGGACAGGCTGGGCTGCCAGCGCAGCTCGACATGTCCCTCCCGGTTACTGCGGGCGCTAAAGGAGAAGACCTTGCGGGGCGGCACCAGATCGGGTATCTCCAGGCTGATTCTGCTCCGCTCGCTCTCATTGCCCGAGTTATCCACTGCGCTGACCAGATAATGATATTCTGCCCCCGGCAGCAGACCGTCCTTGTGGGCACTGCGGTCGCTGAACTCAGGCCGCTTCACAGGGGCAATTGGCGCGGGGGTAATGCGCAGCATATTCTCATCTCCCTGCACCCGGTATACAAAATAGCCCTTCAGGTCGGCCTCTGCGGAAGGGTTCCAGCGCAGGCGTACCGAACGCTTTTCCGGATCCACCTCCCCCGAAAGGCCGCTCACCGCTGCCGGCGGCTCGCTGTCGGCGGGTATAATAGTGACCGCCCCGCAGGGGGCGCTTTCATTACCCGCGGCATCAACGGCACTGACCCTGTAAAACCAGGCCTGTCCGCGTACCACCTGTGTATCGGTAAAATCAGGAGTGTCGAAGGGAAGTGCCTTCGCGTTGATGCGAGTGTACTCCCCTTCAAGGCTATCGCTGCGGTACACGTGGTAGGAGCGCACATCCTCCTCCGGCGAGAGGTTCCACAAAAGCCGCACCCCCTCATCCGTATCTATGGCAGTCAGTCCCATGGGCACCAGGGGCGCTTTCGTATCCCTTCTCTGAACAGGTTTTGAATAGACGATTTCACTCACCCGCCCGATCATATCCACCGCCTGAACCCCATAGCGGTAGCTCACCCCCTCCTTGACCCCGTTGTCGTAGTAGCTCAGATAATCCTCAATCCGCAGGACCGGGGCATCATTTATCCGCTGCACCTGCCCGTCTTCACTAGCCTTGTCTGTGCGGCGGTACACATGAAAGCCCACGGTCAGGTCGCTGGCCCGCCCCCTGTACGGCCGATAGCCCCAGCTGATCAGAAAATCTTCGTCCTCCTGCTCGGCGGAGACTGCGGACGGGGCTTCCACCTCGTCGGCCGCCTTTACCGTTATGCGGCGGTTCACCCTTTCAATCTCCGCACCCCGGCGGTCCACCAGTACTATTCTGTAGCGGTAGGTGCGGCCGGGGCTCACACTGCGGTCTACCAGGGTCCGGCCCAGGGCCATCCGCAACCCGGGGCTCACCAGACTGTAGGCCCGGGCGTAGCCGCGATTGACTTGTATTTTTCGCCATAAGCGGACGGGATCGCTGGTTTCAAACCTGCGTGCAAGCCACTCGGCATCCGACTGAAATAGCTCATTCGCCTGGTACGGATCGCTCAGCGCAGTTACGGTGCTGGTGGTCATCGGAAGAAAGGCACTGTCATCGGGCCCCCGCCGGTAGGCTTTGAAGCCGTCGGCCTCCGATGGGGTGTTGTGTAGAATGATATGCACGTTCTGCCCGTCGCTTACCAGATACAACAGGGGACCTTCCTGGGCCAGGAGCGGCAGGGGAAGTACTATCATAAGCAGAATCCACACCCGTTTGAGTCTCATTGCAACACCTCCAGCTGGGCAGGCGCAGTCAGACCCGCTCCGTTCATTACCTGGACCTGTACGGCCGGGGCATAACTCGTAACTATCAGCTGGGTCGGAATCGGCAGAGTGAGTCTGATGGAGACAGTCTCAGGATTTCCCCCTTGCCCGGCCACCGAAATCCAGTTCTCTCCGTGTCTGTAGGCCTGTATACCCGACTCCGAATCACTGGCGCTCAGCTCAGCCTCAAATGTACCCTCCTCCTCATCTATTTCCAGTACCTCGAGCTGCAGCTCCTCGGGAGGAGTCGTATCGATTATCAGCGGTCCGGCGCTACTCAGGCTGCTCAAGCCTGCTCCGTTGTGTACGCGAACAAATACATAATAACTTTGTCCATGCTCCATCTGCAGATCGTTAAGTTCGATTTTGTAGTCCGATTGCAGGTCATCCTTTTGAACCAGCCGGCGGTTGAGCAGGTCTTTACCGGAAGCATCCGGCGTACCTTTGGTCTTAGTTCCATCTATGCGCTCGAATCTTCCACTGCCGTCGTCGGCATCCGCCTTGGCCGAACCGATCAGATATGGCTCTTCACTGCGGGAAACCGAGGTCCACCACTTAAAATCGGGGTTTTCCGGCGTAGTGCCGATTCCATATTCATAGGATACGATCCCGGATTCGGAATCCTGAGAGACGGACCAGCCTATCTGCATATAACTCGTGTCTATGGAATAGCGCTCCGGCAGCAGGGCTATCTGTACAGCCGCCGGTGGTGAAGAGTCGTTATACTCTACCGTTACTGCTGCAGTGGAATCGGCGGCAATTCCGGCCTGGTTCACACTGCGGACAGTGAGGAACAGCTCCTGCTCCTGGGACACCGCCAGGTTGGCTACACTGATACTCTTGCTGCCCGTAAACTGCGGCTCTTCGGCAACCGGAGTCCAGGAATAGAGGTTACTGCCGCCCTCCGTGCTCCCCAGGGCAAAACTGCAGGCGCTGATGCCGGATTCCGGGTCCTCCGGCGGGGCAATGCGAAAACGGAAGGAGTTCGGATGCGCATCGGCGGACTGCTGTACAAATTCGTCGATTTCAGCCTCCTCAGGGGGAGTCAAATCAACGGTAAAGGGATCGGAACTGCCCACGCTCATCTTTCCGGCGCCGTTGGTGGCGCGGATGCGCAGGACATACTGCTGTCCATGCTCCAGACTCAGCCCGCGGATGTTCATTTCGCTCAGCGAACCGGCATTCTGCCAATCCAGGTGGGCATACGGCTCCTGCTCCTGCTCCTGAAGCATAGCCTGCTGCGGGCCCACCGCTCCGAGGCCGCCGAACAGGGTCTGACTTCCGGCCGGTTCAGACAGCACAGCACTTTGTACCTCTCCTTCTCCCTCTTCAGAATAGGGAACCAGCACGTACTCGTAGCGCTGAATCCCCGACTCCGAGTCAGAGGAAGACCAGGAGGCATATATCTCATCGGCCCGGGCGCTGTAAGTAAAGGGCAGCTGCACCTGCGGTGTTGAGGGCGGCGTGGAATCACTGCTGTCCAGGGAGGCACTATAAGGACCTGTGTCCTGGTCCGGGTCAAAAAAGTCCACATCGATGCGCCCCAGGCGGATGCTGCTGGTGCCGCCGGCCCCCCGGGCTTTGATGGTAAGGGCGTAAGTGTCAGGGTCAAAGTTTTCGGCCAGGAGGGTATCCTGCAGGGTTGAAACACTGCCCAGTGAAAACCAGGGAATGAAAAAGTGGGCGACTATTTCGGTCTGAATCGGAGTGCTGAAAAGTCCTCCCAAAAAGCCGCCGGAACTCCCCGGCTGGCTGTCCTGGGCAGGCGCTGCACGGCCCGCACTCTGTTCGGCCAGTTCTTTGCTGTTTTTCTCCACTTCTCCGGGCTGGATGATAAACTGCGACTGGATCGATTCCTCAGCATCATCGCCGGTGCTGCTCTGGGCAGAATGGGGCTGGAGGGTCCAGCTGTACTCTACCACTTCAACCGGATGCTCGGCGGAAAAATCCGCTTCCACCACCGCACTGAATTGATTCGAACTCGAGACAGAACCGGTATACAAGCTGAACACCGGATTCTCGATATAGGGGGCAATTTCATCGCGCTTCGCACTGAAGTAAGTGCTCACCGGGACCCAGCTCCAATTCGTCGCATCTACCATATCGCTTACGCGCGTCTCCTGGGCGGCTCCGAAATAGGCGGTACCCTGGTAGGTCGGGCTGGAGGCACCGGGAACTGCCGCCGAGTCTCCCGTAAAACCGATAGAACTGCTGTCGGAAACCAGCTGCAGTACCGCCGGCTCCATTTCCGTCGATTCGGATTCGGCCGAAACAGACACCGCCTGGGCGCTGATGCCGGAGGCCGCAGCGCTGGTGCGAAAACCGAGTCCCGCCTCAGAAAGGCCTTCAAAACCGGCGGCGTTTCCGTTGCCCAGTACGCCGATATCACCATGGCCGTAGCGGGCCAGCTGATCGTACATTTCGTTCAGAAGGGCGTAGAGATCGGCCTTGCGGTTATAAATACGGTCTACCAGCAGGGAAGACTGGGACCAGGTGTTTCGGAAGGCCCGCATGTTGCTGCCGAACACACTATCGAGTGCCGCCAGTCGCTCTTCGCTGTTGTCCTTCAGGGCGTTAAAACCGGCAGTAGGAATTTCCCACCACAAGGTCAGTCCCCGTTCCACAAAGCGGGTCTCCGGGCTCACCTGATCAAGTTCCTGGATTACATTCTCCGGATCTTCTCCGCCGGATGAAACCAGATGCTCGAGAATAAACTCCCGGTCTTCTATCCAATCCTGCAGTTCGGTTTGAGAGAGCCCGTCGAGCAGCTGCTCGCTCTTTTCACTTACCACAGCCGCATCTGCTCCGGAGGTGATAGCGTTTAGCTGTGAATCGGCATATTCCCTCTGCTCTATCTGGTGTTCAATATACGCACTCACATAGTGATTTACCCGTTGGTACTGTTCAGTGTAGGCCTCGTTCAATTCGGAAAGGTTGTAGCGGTCGTTGTACAGTATCCGGTCAAGGTCCCGGAGTTTGGCATCTATTCTTCCGCTCTGTTCGATAAAGGCATCCTGATATGCGGCAAACTGCTCACGAATGGACGCGAGGGACTGCACCTGCTGTTCAGCCTTTTGCATATCCAGGTCAAAGCCGACCTTTACCGTTTTACTCTGCCCGTTCACGGTTACCGTCTGGCTGGTGAAGCCGCCGAAGGGCGACCCGCCCTGACTCAGATCCGCTACCGAAGGCAGATCCTCCAGTATAATATCTTCATAATTCTCGAAGTTCTCGACCACACTCTCCTGCAACTGGTTCAATTCGCTCAGACGGGAGGCAATTTCAGACTGGCGGTTCTCCAGCTGGCTGCGGGCCGCCGCCATCTGCTGCGCCTGCGGACCGAAGAGCTTGGACCGGATGAGCTCGAGCTCCGGCGGCAGGCCCCCGGGCCACTTGTTGATCTCCTTGTTCTGATACACCTGTCGCCAGGTGCTGAAGACACTGCTGTTGGCCTCCACCAGGGCAATGCCCGCCGCCTCCAGCTGCTCCGGAGACAGCTGCATCAGCTCGAGCTGGGCAGCCTCCAAATCGGCCATCAACTCATCCTTGGCCGCTTCCATTTCATCGGCCATATTGCGGGCGTCGGCAATCATCTGGTCATACTGGCTCTTGGTTCCCCGGCCGCCATCGAAGCCGCCGAGGGTCGCCGAAACCCACATGCTTCCTTTGAACACCTCGACACTCAACACTTCCAGCTTTACCGAGCCCACCGCGTAGATCAACAGGGAGGGCTGGGCTATCAGTGCGGCCTCCAGGCTGGCCTTCCCCGATGCAATCTTTAGAATCTCCCCCTGGGCAGTGACCGAGGCGTACAGGCCGAACTTCGAAGAGGCCGGCTCCGCCCAGTACCAGAACATTCCCTCGTAGACGATTTTTCCGGACACCACTTTCAGGTCCATGCCCTGGGTCACATCCATCCGTACCATCAGGCCGGGAGGCCCGATAAAAAGTTCACCGGTAGATATCTCCCCGTATTTCTGATCGTACATGTACAGGTTGTACTCACCGGCGACACCCCAGGTATTAGGGCCGTATACGTAGAATCCGAGGTTTCCTTCACCCTTGAAAATGGAAAAATAGTCCAGTTTAAGGTTTATATTTCCCTCGGCATAGCCGGGGTCCCAGCCGATCGCCAGATATCCGACCCCTTCCACTGTATTCGCCGCATAGGAAGCCTCAGCGTCCAGGGCAAAATAGTTGGCCGTAAGGGTGAGCAGCGCCCGTCCCGAGAGCAGGTTATCGTTCGCCACATAAAAGTCCCCCATCAGCATGAGGGCGAAGGCCCCGGGGTTCTGCGCTCCTCCCGGCCGCTTCTCGGAAATTTCCCCCTCCAGCTCGGGCCGCTTGAATCCGGCAATGGAGCGCACCAGTTCGATATCGGCTTCCACCGGATTCACGAACACCCCTCCACCGATTCCGTCCAGAAACACTCCGGGAGCAACGGTCATATTCAGACCGATGGCCGCCACGAACACTCCCATGGTAAACTGGTCGCCCTGCCGGCCGAACTTGCCGACCACCGCCGCCTCAATATCACCAGGGATGCTCATCGTGCCCGCCAGCAGCAGAAGGTCGGCACTGTACTCTACGTCCGCCATGATCTCGATATCCACCGTTTCCAATTGCGCACGCCGCAGCACAAAGCTGCGCCCGCCGTCCACCGGATCGTAGAAGGTAAACTCGTCGAAGCCGCCGCTCATGCTGGGGTTCTCGCTGTCCCCAACGGTAACCGAGGCGTCGGTGATTCTGAAATAGTTCTTTACGGCTACAACTTTATCGCTCTTTTGCGGTGCCTGGCCGGCGCCTTCGCCGGTGGTCTCGTTGCTCTCAAAGCTCAAGTCGGTGGGGCTGGTGCTCCAGTCGACATCGCCCACCTCTACCTGCAGTGAATCGGCCACTTCGAACTGGCCGCCTTGAATGGCATCGGATAAGTTCGAAATAGTACCGTCGGTAGTGAGTACCAGGTTTTCGAAATTGATTCCCCCGGAGACTCCGTCCATCCCCATGACGATACTGCCGGTCATGGCTATCCCGAAGGGCTCGCTCTGTACCGAGATAGCCTCCATGGCCAGGTTCAGCCCGGGCAGGGTCAGCTGCTTATCTTTCAGTACATCAGCATTGGTGGGGTTGCGCCAGTCGAAATCTCCTTCCATATTGAGCCGTACGCCCCCCTCAAAATCACCGTTCGCATTCAGCTCGCCGAAGCTGATCCGCCGCCCGTCATCGGAGCTCTCCTCGCCGTTCTCGCCCTGCACGTCGAGGTAAAAATCTACCCCCAGCCTGATCTCGCTATGGTCTTTTTTAAATGTTCCCTCTTCATATTCAAAGACCATCTGTAGGTAGGTGAGATCGAGGGTGCCGATTCCAAGAGGGTACTCCGACTCATCATCTCCGCCCAGCTTGTGGCCCTTTTTGTCCTTTTCCAGTTCCTTGATCACCACCAGACCGCCGGAGGCGTTTCCGTCCTTATCGAATGCAATCTCGAACTCGGTGTTATTGGCCACGTCCAAAGGTTCGGGCAGGCCCTTCAGCTTCCCCTTGAGCTTGAGCTTCCAATCGTCGGCCTCGCTCTCCAGTTTGATTTCGGTAAGGCTCAGCTTATCCGGTATCAGATCAAAGGATTTTGAAAAGGTGATTGCCCCGTCGATGTCGCCGTCGGAAAAAAACGTCAGGTTTTGGAAGGTGGTCAGCTTGTCCTTTTTAGTAGTTGTACCTTTCTTTGACTCCATGGTGATACTGCCGGACATGGTGAAGTAGTATCGGTCGTTGGCCTCGTCCTCGCCCACTATCAGGGCGTTGCCGGTGCCCTTCACATCGTGAATGCCGAACTCCATGCCAAAGGCCTTAAAGCTCTTGGGATCTTCCTCCGGATATGAAAAGCTCTTGCCCTCCACTCCGCCGGTTTTGACCACCAGGCCCTCCACGTCCATGATCTCTTTATTATCCAGTTTGGGAAGCGCCAGCTTCGCATCCACCAGTATCTTGCTGGTATCCTGTCCGTCGAAACTCACCTTCTTCACTTTTAGATAGTTGTCGGCCACCGTAACGAAGGTTTCTTCCTCCTCGGCCTCTTTTTCAACCGTACCTCCCTTAATTTTGGCCTTGGTTGGGTCATCGTTATCGTAGCGCACCCGCAGGTCGGTCACCGTTACCTCTTCGAGCTCGGTATCCTCCAGGGAGAGCAGCTTCATTTTAGCGGTACCGTTGAAGACAAACTCCTGGTAGCCGGCGCTTTGATCACTATTGACTACGGCCTGCCCGTCGAAATCGCTCAGTTCGGCTACGTCAGTAACCAGAGTCAGGGTCTCCGGAGGAAAGGGTGGCGTCTGATCGCTGATGGTATAGGTCGCCTCACCGGAGATTTCAATCGGAGAGCTGAGTTCGGCCTTGACGCTGTGCTCCCCCGGGTCTGTGGTTGGAATCTCGCCCTCGATGTCGAAGCTGGTCTGTCCGTCCACACTCACCGAAAAAGTGTTCTCCTCCGTCCAGTCCTCTTCATCATCAATCAGAATCTGACCGTTCACCTGCCCGCTGCCGGTAGCCTGTATCACCACCCGGGCGTTCTGAACCACGTCGCCGGCGTAGTACGGCGAAGGCGGCAGCTCGACCTCCACCCCCGTAATCTGCAGATCCGAAGGCAACGCCGCGCTGACGCTCACCGGAACATCCGCCACCGCCTCTACCGGGTTGCCGTAGGAGTCGCTGCCCTGAATGCGGTAGCTTACCGTCAGGCTGCCGCTCTGGCTGCCGCCGAGGGCCTGGGCCCGATCGAAGGAGGACAAATTAAGTGTTCTGGAAATGGTAGTGCTGCCGCCGCCGGAGAGGGAGATATTCACACTCTCCACCGGTTCGGTGCTGACGGCATTATTGGGAAATGTTTTTTCGACGGAAATGCTGGTAATGGTAAAACCGCCGGCCCCGGTGGCCTGAATATTCAAGTCAACGGGCTTCTCGGTCTCCCCCTCCTGAAACTCCAAGGTGGACGGAGAAACCGAGAGTTCTGCGTTGGCCCCGGATCTTACTAAAAAACCGTCCGAATATGCCGGATCACTTTCTTCGGGATCTGGTTCACCTGCAGAATCAGTACCAGACCAGTATGCGGTGACTTTGACTCTATACCAGACTCCTGAAGTGAGAGTTTCGCTTACTGTAATTTGTGTCGGAGGTAGAGTGGGATAACTACTGTCTAAATCTTCATCGCTACCATCAGTTACTTCCTCCCAGCCGGAGCCTTCGTTTTTATAAAGATCAATATAGTAGCCTAATGTGTCGTCATTAGAGAGTTCCTGGCCGACACTACCCCAATCTATCTGATCCCAATTCGCACTATACCCAGAGGTGTCGTTTGTGTAATCGATATCACTCCCGGTACCGTCATTCACCTGTGTTGGAGCATCTAAGGCAAGCAGTGGAACT
>JAWLDZ010000011.1:28673-58504 GCA_041686355.1 Spirochaetaceae bacterium | reverse complement strand
AGGCGGCACGGCAGCCGGCGGCACGCCCGGCAAAGTTCCGGAAGCCGGCGGAGGCCAAAGTGCAAGCGGCCTTGAGGGCGGCCGCATCAAGGCCTCGCCTCTGGCTCGCAATATAGCCGAAGAGGCCGGTATCGACCTGGCGGCCCTGCAGGGACAGGGATCCGGCCCGGACGGGCGAATTGTCAAAAAAGACGTAGAAGCGGCGAAGTCCGGCGGCAGCCCACAAGCTTCGGCCCGGTCTACCGTCCAAGCAGCCGGCGAGGCTGCTGTACAGAAGGCACCAGCCCCCGGCGGCGGACTTGGCACCCAGCCTCCGGTCTCCTCCACCGGAATCGAAGAGCAACACCTGAAAATCAGCCGCAAGCGGGCAGTTATCGCCCAACGGCTGTCCGAATCCAAATACAGCGCACCCCACTATTATCTGTCCAGCTCGCTGCGCACCGATCCGCTTACCAAGGCCCGCGAGCAGATTAACCAGCAGAGCCTCAAGGCGGGCGGAGCAAAACTCAGCCTGAATGCCTTTATCATGAAACTGACCGCGGAGGCGATCAAACGGCACCCCATTGTCAACGCCGCCTGGAAGGAACAAGAGATATACATTCCCGGCTCAATTGACATCGGACTGGCTGTAGCCCTGGATGACGGGCTCATTACTCCGGTAGTCCGTAACTGCGGCGGCAAGGGTATTCGTCAAATAGACGGCGAGGTACAGCAGCTGGTAGCTAAAGCCCGGGCGGGCAAGCTTCAGCCTGAGGAGTACAGCGGCGCCAGTTTTTCCATCAGCAACCTGGGGACGTACGGGGTTGAACAGTTTACCGCTATCATCAACCCGCCGGCCTCGGCCATAATGGCGGTTGGATCAGTTACCCGCGAGCCGGTAGAGCTTGAAAATGGTTCAATTTCGTTTGATAATAAGATGAAGTTGACTCTCTCCTGTGACCATCGGGTTATTGACGGTGCGGTAGGAGCCGCTTTCCTGCGCGATTTGAAGGCTACGTTTGAAAATCCGATGCAGGCATTGCTTTAAGGAGGCAGTATGGCGTTTGATTATGATTTATTAATAATAGGAGCAGGTCCGGGGGGCTATGTAGGGGCAATCCGGGCCGCCCAGCTTGGAATGAAAGTGGGGATAATCGAAAAGGATAAGGCCGGCGGGGTCTGCCTGAATATCGGCTGTATTCCTTCTAAATCACTGGTACATCAGGCTGAAAACTTTCACTCCATAGGGAACCTGGAACGTATGGGCGTTAAGGTGGACCTTGGAGGTTTTGAGTATGGGAATGTGCATGCAGAGTCCCGCAAGGCCGCCGATCAACTTTCAAAGGGCGTCGGTTTTCTGCTGAAGAAAAACAAGGTTGAGTATATACAGGGAACCGGTACCATCACCGGCGAGCATGAAGTAACTGTGAATGAGGACAAGAAAATCAGTGCGAACAACATCCTGATTGCAACCGGGTCACGACCCCGGGAGCTCAAGGGCTTTGAGTTCGACGGGACCACCATTATGAGCAGCGATGACATCCTAATGCGAACCGATTTACCGAAGAGCATGCTTGTCCTGGGGGCCGGAGCAATCGGCTGCGAGTTTACCCACATCATGAGCCGCTTTGGGGTGGAGGTTACCCTGGTGGAAATGCTGGACCACATTCTTCCAACCGAAGACGAAGAAGCGGCGAAGGTTTTGGCCCGCTCCTTCAAAAAGCGTAAAATTACAATGTATACCGGTGCAAAGGCTTCACCTCCCCGGAAAGAGGATGGCAAGGTAATACTGGACGTAGAAACCAAAAAGGGAAACAAAACCCTGGAGGCCGAGACCCTGCTGGTAACGGTCGGCCGTGCCCCCAATACCGAGCATATTGGTCTGGAAAATGTGGGCATTTCCACCGAGAAGGGATTTATTCCGATCGGCGATTACTATCAGACATCGGTCGATTCAATCTATGCCGTCGGAGATGTAGTGTCGGTAACTCCCCAATTAGCCCACGTTGCCTCCAAAGAGGCCGAGTTGGTTGTGGAGCACCTTGCCGGCGAAAAGGTTGAACCGCGACTCGACCCGACCACTATTCCCGCCGGTGTATATACCGAGCCTGAGGTTGCCGGGTTTGGTTATACAGAGGAGCAGGCCAAGGAGCAGGGCTATGAAGCAGCGTCCAACTCTTTTCCAATTCGCGGCGCCGGCAAGTCGGTGGCAATCGAAAAAACCGAGGGCATGGTCAAAATTATCTACAGTACAAAAACCCAAGAAATACTTGGTGCCCGAATAGTCGGAACTCAAGCTACCGATTTAATCCATGAGCTTCTGCTGGCACGTTCTTCGGAACTCATCACCACCGACATTTCTAAAATGATCCACGCCCATCCGACGCTCTCCGAGGCTCTCATGGAAGCAGCCCGAGCGACGGAAGGCTGGGTGATCCACGCATAAAGGAGTTTTTATGGAGGAGCGACAAGTAACAAAAATGGGCGGTAATATAATTACCCTCATAGGACCGGAGCTGCAGATTGGGAATGCCGCCCCGGACTTTACGGTACTCAACAACGATCTGCTTCCGACAAGTTTGGAAGATTATCAGGGAAAGGTAAAGCTCATTAGCGTAGTCCCCTCCCTCGATACGGGGGTCTGCGATGCGCAAACCAGAAAGTTCAATGAAATGGCCTCTGATTTCTCACCAGAGATTGAAGTGCTGACCATCAGCATGGACCTTCCCTTCGCGCAGAAACGCTGGTGTGGCGCGGCCGGAATCGATCGGGTACAAACCCTCTCCGACCACTACTACGCATCCTTCGGTGAAAACTACGGAGTTCTGATTAATGAACTCAGACTCTTAAATAGAAGCATCTTTCTCATTGATAAAACCGATATAATACGCTACATCGAAATAGTTACAGAAAATCATAACCACCCAAATTACGATGCGGCGATAGAATCCTTAAACAACCTCTAGGCGGAGGCCCTAGGGGCGCTCTGACGGGCTTACAAACTAAACCGAGGTCTTCATCCTTTTCGGAAGAAGTCCTCGGTTATTAAATGTACTCTATTATGTAGGTTTACTTTTTTTCTTCCGCCTCGGCGGGAGCGACTTTTTCACGGTTCCATTGAACCAGCCCAAAAATAATTATACCAATTGTTGAAAAGAAAATTACTGCTTGCGCTATTGAAACTAATGTGTCCGATGGGCTCACTGTGATTCTCCTCTATATATTACTTAGGTGATCATATCATAAAGATCGACACTCGTGAAGGTTTTAATTACCAATTTTTGCTGTAATCCCAGCCATACAGCCTCCAGTTCTCCGGTCCGGCTTCGGATTCGTTTTCAGGGTGACTCCAACCCTGATAAGAATTTAATTCAATTCCGTCTTTTCGTACATGTGTAAAATGTCCGCCATAATCGGCAACAAAAGAGATGTCATCAAAAACATCGCTTCCGGCATTCTCCTGAAGGAAAACCTTCAGTTCATCCAAAGAGTTAAACCGAAACTCCCTTACCACCGCATCTACCCCCAAGCCTTTCGAGAGCTCCTCCGAAAAACGTTGCTTATCACCGACCCATCCAGTGGAAGTATCAAAACTCGATCCCCATTCAACACTTCGAAATGCGCCCTCGATATCATCCCAATCGACCTCGGCAAAGGTGTCCACATAATGGGCTGCAATAGACTCCGCCAGGCAGTAGCCATTACCCGCCGCAGCATCCAGGGGAGCGCCGGTAACCGCCGTCTCTAAGCGCTGCTGAGAATACTGCCTCAGCTCTGCTTTGGAACTAATGCCTTCAAATTCCGCCGCATCAACCAGGCCGGCTGCCTGCTGAAAGGCCACAGGATCGGCGAGCAGTACCTCCATGGCTGCAGCATACTGCGGGTCAACCGCCCCTCCCCTCTGAATACCCTGTGTAAGATAATGATGCTCCCGCAAAGCCCAGGCGTAGGCACTTTGACTGTTGACCGCTCCATTATCAACGACAGGCCGCTCGCTAAACCGGCGCAGCAGATCGTAGTGCGCCGCTAATTCCGGTCGAACCTTCAAACTGAAATCGGAAGCCTGTTTCTGATAGGTGCCCATCGATTCGTTCCACATAAATCCGGCTTTGTGCATTAAATCCAGTGCCTCCCCGCGGCTAACCCCCATGTAGTCGGCCACATCCTGGCTGAAGGAACCCGGGGCGTGGGTCTGCAGCAGGATCCCGTTCTCTCCCCACAGGTGGTGGGAACCATCCCACAGCAAATCGCCATCAGAGGTAATTCTCCAATAGTCACCCTCGGAATCATACTTCCGCTTAAGCGCGGCCAGTCCACCCTCTCCAGATGCAATAGCAGCCATATCCTGCAAAACCAGACTATCCTCACCTAGAAAATCACTACCATATAGGTGATCTTTGGAAATCCCGGCAGCCATGGCTGTATGGGAGAGTACAGCCTCCAGGGTCTCCTGGGTGTTGTTCGGCAGGTACCGGCCATCCCGATGGGCTTCATGCTGCAGAGTTAGCCCTAGGGATGGATCCAACAGGCGTTCATGCTGCTGCAGGGAGATCAAAATTTCCTTGGTTCCCCTGCTGTCGATGTGTGTCCGTCCGCGGTATTCCAATCCGCCGTGCTCTTCCTGTCCGAGGAACGAGAGTCTCACATCTCCCCTTAAAATCTCATCTAACACTCTCCGACCATAGTCATCACCGAATCCCGCTTGAAAGCGCAGCATTTTTGCTACACTCCGGCGTTCATAGGGGTCGCTGTACTGCCGGCTCAAACCTGCAATCCGCTGCTGCAGGCTAAACAGCTGGCCCCCCTGGTAGAGCTCTGCAAGGCGTTCAGCAGAAATACGGCGCCCAGTGCGGCCGAGGGCAAAAGAGGCGTCTCCATCTGCCAAGTGGAACTCCAGAAGGCCGTTCCCTTCAATTCCCAATACATTCCAGCTGGTTTCACCGGTAAGGCTGTATTCAACAGCACTAGCGAGAAGGTCGCCACTCAGGGCAACTCCGGACCTCATATCTTCAATATCCTCATATGCAAAACCAATGGTATGCTCCTTCTGCAGAATCTGATTGTGACTTACTGCACTGCTAAATGCTCCGGCTGCGGCCAGACCAACCTTCACTGCGGCCGACGGGTTATACAGGCTGTCGGAAAAACGCCCATAGTCCCAGTCCCAGCCGTCGGAATGGGTATAATTGACCCCTGCTGCACCGGACTGGACTAACTGCCCCCCCGCCGCCTTTCCCGCCGCAGGAAGCACATTACGGAACACTCCAGCCTGTTCATCCCAAGCGGGAACTGCCTTCAGAGTGTCCCAGATACCGGCACTCGCGGCAGACGCTGCCTGTACCGCCACTTGCTTCCCAAAGGCAAATGCCGACTCATCCCAGGTTTTGTAGCCGGCGGCGGTATCCGCGACGGCAAAGAATGCATCATCGCTCAGTCCAGTTAACACCGCGGCAAGCGGCCCCAGACTCAGACCTGCGACGGTTTTTATACCCAAATCACTTACACTTCGGATAGTTGCCGCCCGCATCCAGCTGTCGGCCTCGCCGTCATTATCAGCATCATCATCCCATAATCGTCGGTCCCAACCAGCGCTCTCCATCATTCCCAACCCCCGCCCAAGGCGGGCTTCATCTATATAATACGCGGTCAATATTCGTCCGGTTTGACCATACCCCTTTTGCTGAACCCGCTCAGGCTCGCTCTCACTCATTTTAGGGGCGTACCCGACATGCCAGTGGAAAAGCCCCTTCAAGTCTTTATGTTCCCGGTACCCGGCCGACCCGGTAAAGCCCAACGCCACCTGCTGAAATTCCTGCCGAATGTGTGTATCCACCTGCTGCAGGAGGGACTCCCTATTCTCGTCGTATCCGCCAAACACCAGTTGCCTTTGGGCTTCTATCTGCTCCAATAGTTGACGATACCCGCTCTCCAGGTTTTTCACACTTTTCACCTGTCCACACAGTACCTGCAGACGCTGCTGCCAATCGAGTTCAGGCAGCTGGTAACTGCGGTATTCCCCTATGCTCTGCAGCTCACGCTCATGTTCGAAGTAAGTTACATCAACAATAGCGTTACGCTGAAAGGAGCTGCCGTGTTTACGGTATCCCGCCGCCCGCAAGCTGTTGTGCAGGGAGTCAGCTACCATCCCATTCGCCTGCTGCAGCGATCGGGTCAGCTGCTGCTGATGCTCTTGAAGGGATAGAGAAAAGCGCTGCAGTCCCGCTTCCTGTGCCGCTTGTTCGGCCCGCTGTTGTGCAGCAGCATACAGCCGGTGTACAGACTGCCGGTACTCGGTATAGCTGCTGCGTGTCTGTTCCAATTCCGGAATAAGACCGCCCATCCCTGAAACATCCAATTTCAACACATCCCGCTCTGTCGGGGAATAATTGGCTGTAACCGGTGCTTCCCAGCTTGGTAGCTGATCCATTGAAACTAATGTGTAATTTCTCACCGCCCCTTGAGGATTCAGCTTCAAAAAGTTCTCTCCCCGAGCACATACCTCTCCGGCCTTAGTATGCAGGGTCTGCTCCAGCCAGACACTACGGGCGCCATGAAGCTTATTCAGACGCTGACCCCAGGTCTGTTGTTGCTCTAGGTAGGCCCTGCGGAAATCACGGTCCCACTGCAGGCTGGACTTCCGCAGCCTCTCAAGCTGTGCTTCTCTATGACTTTGTTGAGATGCAGTTGTCAGGCTCAGGTGCTGTTCCCACAAACCTTTCTGATCAAGTAACTGCTGTTTAAGCTGCGCCCTGCGAGAGCGGGCCTTCATCACACGTGTTACTCCCCCCAGCTGCACCAGCGAAAGCATTGATGCAAACTCCGCCTCATCCAGTCCACCAGAAAGGTTAAACGCCGCCTGCCCATGGCCGTATAAACTCTGCAGCTGCAGCTCCGACTCTGCCAGTCGCGGATAGACCGCTCCTCGGGAACTTATTGCAGGATATTCGGCAAGTTCGGGCAGCAGCCGTGCATTCAGCCCATGGCGAAGCTCCGCCAGCGCTTCGTTCCTCTCGGAAGCAGCTTCGATAAGCTTCTGTATATATTCGGTGAGCGTGCCTTTAGGCTCCTCAGAGATAGATGCGGATGCAGAGACGGAGCTGTCCCCGACTGCAGCTGCGTTCATAAATTGATACAAAGGCTCGGCTTTTAAAGCGTCATCCTCATAAAACCGGGTAAAGTTAAATTCTCCCTTCCCATTTTTTATTTGCTGCCTCCAATACTCATCGCTGTGGGTCTCCTGTTCAAGATAGGCAATCCGCCCCTTTATACGGTGGAGTTCTGACTGGTTGACGGATAGGCCGGCCAGCTCCTGTTTAACCTGCCGCCGCTCTGCAGAGCCATCCATGGCTTGTTCCGATACACTCTTTTTCAGGGCGTTCATGTCGTCTCTTTTCGCTTTCACATCCGCAGCAGTAGCTGCATACCCGGCCGCAGCGGCAGTAAATGCAGCTCCCCGGGGAACATTCAGGGTTGCATAACATGCAGCTGCTAATCCCGCATAAACTTTAGCCTGTTTTAATAAATCCTTGCGCTTCCGATTAAGAGCGGTGGACTTCCGCCGGGCATGCTCCACGATCTCCTTAAATAGCAGCTCTCCCAGATCTTCCACCGCCGCCTGGCTTAGTGGCGAAGCTGTCTGATCGGGCTGTGCCTGGATAGCCATGGCGTAGAAACGATACAGTCTCAGCTTGCGCGCATCCTTTGCAATAGAGTTGTAAGCCCCTCGGGCAGGAGCTGCCAAGTAGTGTTGAGGGGAGCTGTGCAGTTTACTCTGCAGTTTCTTGTAGATTTGATTATTCGAAGCATAGCCCGGATCAAGAAGCTCATTATCCTCATGGTACAGAGCCAAGGCACACTCCTTTAGAAAAGAGTCCAGCCGCTGCGATTCCCGCTCCCGCTCCATTTCATTTGCCCAAATCAGAGCATCCCGCCGCAGCAGTTCCGGCTGCTGGGCATACTCCTCTGCGTCGGGCATGACCTGAAGGCTGTCCCAACTTTCGCCGTTAAGGGAGCTGCCTAGGTGGATAGGTTCACACTGAATCTGCATCTGGGGAAACAAACTCATAAGACCCTCTTGGAACTGGGAGCTGAGCTCTGATATTTCTTGTCGATACAGCTGTCGGCGAGCGGAAAGGAATGCCTCGGCCTGTTCGAGCTGTCCCGTTATCTGATGGAGTTCTGCCTGAGACTTCAAGTCTAAGCTTTGCTGCAACAACTCTGCAGAGCCTCCAGCCTCATCGCGGGCGGCAGAAGACATTGTGCTGAACTGTTCATATATAGCCTGGAGCTGTGCATACTCCTCGCGCCCAGCCTGAAGTTTCTTCTTTAGTTCATTCTGCTGCTCGGATAAGATCCCGTCTGCATCCCCTTTTCCAATTGACACCTTTATTCCGGTGAGAATGTAGCCGGCATACGCTTCGGCAGCTGCTTCACTTAACACCCCTTCGCTTTTCAACAGCCGGAGGTACTCTGCGGCTTGTCCGCTCTTTAGCTGCTGAAGCTGCACCACATCTCGTTCCTCCTCCGGCAGGTTGATAAAGTCCACTAAAGACTGCAGCATATCCACTCGTCCTCCGACTGCTTCAAGTTGTATCTTCACCCCGCTCATCTCCTGCTCTAGGAGTGCCGCGGGAACCTGCATACCCGGACGCATTAAATCCATGTAGGCGGCCTCAATGTCTGTGCACGCCTCCAGTTCCTCAGCGCGCACCTTTTGCCAAGACGACACATCTTCCCCCGCATACAAGTGGGCCTCCGCCTCGGCAATCAGCGCCTGGGAATTGTGATAGGCACCGGCCAAGTGAGCATACAGCTCTCCAGCCTCAGCATTTCTTTCGTCCACATCACGCTTCAACTGCTCAAGCTCCACGCTCCACGCGGAATCAAATTCCTGCTCCCGCCGCTGCCAAAGCTGCAGACCCTGATCGTAGTGCTGCTGCAGTGCTTCCAACCGGCAACTGGTCTGGTCGTCAATGCGCTGATACTCAGCCTTAATTTGTTTCAACTCGTCGGCGTAGCGGTTTTCGATATTCCGCTCCCACTCCATCCTTTGATCAAGCAGCTGATACTCAGCCTTCTCCCATTGATCCAGAGCCGAGAATGAGTTCGATTTACCCCCCGCATACAACTGCATTTCCTCTTTTATCCGCTGCAGCGGGCCGGTTCCCCCAGCCGTACTGCTTTGGCTCTGACGCCTTTCAGCTAGCTGCGGCTCCAGATAGCGATCGGCATAGAGTTCGGTCAGACGCTCAAACTGACGGAGATACTCTGCTCGCCTCCTTCCAATGGACTGTTGGACTTTTTCAACCGCTTTTTCAATCTCTTCTTCAACCTCCGCCGGATCTACATTGGCAGGCGCTTCTGTCTGCCGCTCCCCCTGCCATTCCGATACCAGTTCTTCCGCGCGCTGCCGAAGCTCGTGCTTATACTCCCGCAGCAAAGCTTCCCCTTCGGCTTGGGATGCTCTGCGAAGCTGTCTGCTGTAAATTCGACTTTTTTCCTGCACACTCGTGATGTAGGATTGAATTGGGTCCTGATGATACATGGAATCGGACCAGCCTCCGATACCGCCAAGGCTGCAGCAGAGCACCGCCGCAATACAAATTTCTCTTTTCATACACTCCTCCTCATAAAGCAAGACAGGTACACACACGGCTGTGCTTCAGCCCCGCCATAAAAAAAAGCACACAAGCTCCAACCCGCCTCTATATCCATGAAAGGAGGTTAGATTGATGGGATGCCGGATTCAAAAACTGATGGCAGGCAGTTGCATATGGATGCTGCTGGGCTGCAGCCCAAGCTACTCATCCGACTCTGTGCCCCTTGGTAGTCCTCAGCAGCAAGCGGGTATATTCGATGAGCTGTTGGAGTCCGGGAAAAAGGAATTTTTTGCCGGCCGTTATGCAGAAGCCCTGAACATATGGGAGAAAAGTGAGACCCAATTTCCCTATGGTTTTCGTATGGATAAATGGAAAGCGCGAGCCCTTCTAATGGAAAATCATCCCGAGCCGGCGTACGAGCTGCTCTCACCATATCTCCAGATAATTCCGGAGCATCCGGAACTGCTGCTGCTCCTAGGAAAGTGCCGCTTTGAACAGGGAAACTACACCGAGGCAGTAGCATTGCTTGAATGGGGTGCCGGTTGTGTAACCGGCATTGCGGGAATTTATTTGACCCGGGCGGAGATGTATCACCACATAGGCCTTCACAGCAAAGCAGGAGAATTCAGACAAATCGCCCTGCGTCTGCTGCACCTGGAAAAGAACGATGAAGCAGCCCCTCCTGTGCCTTGAGTCTTTCCTTCTCCTGCTGAGTATGTTTTGGCAGGGAAGCACCGGAGCGGCGGCCGAAGCAATCTCTGTCGCAGAGGCTATTCAGCAGGCTCAAGAGTCCGATCTGCAGCTGCAGCAGATAGAGAAGAGGCTCCACCAAGCCCGCAGCAGCTTATCCCCCCAGCTGAGGGCCCGTCTTCCACGTGTGTTTGTAGAATATGAGGGCAGTGAAAGCTACGGATTGGAGGAGCCTTACAGACTTACTCATAAGCTGGGTGTCGGGATTGAGGTAGAGCTCACCGATCAAGGCAGCTCCTGGTTCTCCGAACAGGAGAAGGCCCGTAAGCTGGAGCAGCTTAAGCTAGAAATTCGACTGCGGAGAGAGGCAATTAGCTCGCAAATTACCGAACTCTGTCTAAATATTCTCTATTCCAAGACAGCGCTAAAGCATATGGAGCAATTACTGGAGCTATACTCCCGGCATCTGCACAGTGCCGATCAACAGCATACTTCGGCCACTATCAGCGCACAGCGCTATCGCCGGCTTGGTCTAGAGTATGAAACCAAACAGTTGGAAGTGGGCGCCGAGGAGCTTCGTTTACAGAATTTGTACTCCCGGCTTGAGTTGTCTCTGGGTTCAGAGAGCCCGCCGACTTCCCAGCTGAAGGGGAGTTTACCTCGATTTTATACCGGCAGCATCGGCTCTCAGCTGCCCTCACAGCCCGCCTTTTATAAAGAGGCGGCTCAGAAGAACAATACCGAGGTTATCCAACAGGAGATTCGATGCCGCACTACCGCCGACCGGTACTCCCTTGCACTCCGGCAGTTCTGCCCGCAGACCTTAGTTTTCGCCCGTATAGATTTTATGAGCTCTGAGTTCCCCCCCGCTTCTCCGTCCCTCAGTTTCGGTCTGCAGCTGAGCGGCGGAGCCGGAAAAATGGAAGCCGCCGCCGGAAATACTTCCAACTACTCCTCCTATACCTATGCCGGCAGTTCATCTGCCCATGGGGCTGTTGATTTTTCACAAAAAACGTCGGAGACGCGAAGCATGCTTCGCCTGCAGCTGCAGCAGGCCCGGCAGAAGCTCCAAGTGGCCCGTTCTTCCGCGAGTACCCGAGCCCTCAGACTGTACGGCGAATTATCCCATCTGAAAGAAGTACAGAAGAACCTTCTTGCGCAGACCCAACTGCACCGCGAAAGCTGCAGCATCAAGGCTGATCAGTTTGATTTTGGAGATGAAGACCTTCGCGACCTGGTAGAAACACACCAGACATATACGGACAGCCTGCTCGAACTGTATCGAATCAGCCGCAGCTGCCTGGAAATGGAGTGTTCTCTTTTACAAACCTGTGGTTTATCCCGCTATATCCCGGGGGTGCTGAAAAGTCTGAGCCCTGAGTCCTATGGAGGTTCCCATGCCCTACAGCAGTAACCGGACTACGAGGTCAACATGTGGATCAATACATCTACTCATCTTTCTCACGTTCTCACTTGTCCTGCTCTCGGCTCTCTTTCCGACCTGCTCAAAGGCAGGCAGAGAAAAACGCCAAACTACCGAAAATCCCGGCGATACTCCCGCCGGGACTCTTTTGCCCGTTCACACCTGTTCCCCCGAGGCAGTGGAATATGCTGCCGGAATATCAGTGCCGGGGACAGTCGTGAGTCTTGAGAAGCATGTCATCAGCAGTCTTGTAGAAGGTTTAGTGACGGAAGTGAGGAGTGAGCGCGGCCAGCTGGTAGAAAAGGATCAAGTATTAATCCGCATCAGTACCGCGCAGCTTGAACTTCAGCACAATATTTTAGTAGAACAGCTCACCAGAGCGCGGATCGACCTGCAGCAGGCTCAAATGAATCGGGCTGAGATGCAGCGGCAGGCCGAGCGTCATTTGCTGAAAATTGAACGATTACAACGGCAGCTGCAACAAGCCCGCACGCTTTGCGCTCACAGCGAACTGGAATACCAACAAGCCCAATCACTGGAGAAAGCCGGGGGGATATCCACCGCGGCGCTGCAGAAATACCGCTTAGATTTAGAACAGCAGGAGGCCTCGCTCTCTAATCTGGAGAATCAATTAAATGAAGCCCTGATCGGACTCAGGGATAAGGACCTGACCGACGAATTAGCTGAACTGTCGGAACCATCCCCGCAGCCTGTAGATCGGGCGGCTGCGTATCTTCAGTCTGTGGCCAGTCAGGGGGACATCCATATTAAAGCTGCCGAAAGTAGAATTGCCGAGCTCAAAGACAGGATTCATCACAACGAGGACAGGCAACAGGCCTGCTCGATACGCTCACCAGACTCCGGTTATCTTTCGGAGCTGCACGCGCTTCCCGGATCCTACCTCAATGTGGGAGACTCCCTGGCCACCCTGGTTGAAACCGACTCACTGCAGGTTCAGGCCCAGGTCGCCGCATCCCACCGTCCGGAAATCCGGCGGGATCAAAGTGCTCAAATTAAACTGCCCCGCCACGACCATTCGATACGCGGCCGGGTACGGCAAGTAGGGCCTGTTATACATCCGCACAGCAGCAGCTTCGAGGTGCTCTGCAGTTTAAACTCACCCCCCGCGGATATTATCCCCGGCATGGAAGCTCACATCACAATCCGGACTGAAGAGCCCCGTCGGGTGTATACCCTCCCAAAGCAGGCACTCATCGGGCCGCAGGAACAAAGCATTCTCGAAGCCGGAAAAGCAGCGGTGTTTACAGTCCGGCGACAGCATGCCTTTCGACAAGCGGTTCAGATCGTAAAAACATGCCCTGAGAAAGTATATATAGAAGGAGGACTCTCCGGGGAAGATGAAATTATTGTTTCGCCCCCAGACCTGCTCTGCGAGGGCATGCAGATAGAGGTGATCTCAAAACCGCAATCCAAGGAGGAGAGATATGGATTATCGTATTAATCTGCGGCTGTACAGATGCTGCAAATGTACCTTCACCCTCGTCATCAGTCTTACTCTGCTTCAATGCAGTTTCATTTTCGATCAACTGCAGCCCGACCCGATTATTTCCACCTGTCCAAAGAAGCGGAACTCAATTCTTAGCGCCGACGATACTATCACAGTAGAATTTGCCTCCGGTATAGATCGCAGCTCAGCTGAAGCCGTGTTCAGCTTGAGAAGCCTCACAGGTCAGATTCCCGGAACTTTCCAATGGCAGGACAACCGTCTCGAGTTCTACCCGTCGAAGTCTCTGGAAAAAGGGGGCCGCTACAGCCTTGAACTGCGCGGTACCGTGCACATGTCCCGAGGGTCCCGCCGTACACTACAGACACTCATCCCCTTTTATTACCTACACCCGCCGGGAGGCTCAGATTCGGAGGTAGTGTATCAGCCCCCGAGCGGCAGTGAAATAGAAGCACAGACAGCAATACAGCTTACTTTTCCGGCAGCAGTCGAAGCTGCCGCGGTAACACAGGATCTGCAACTCTCGCCTCTGTCTTCGTACAGCCTGGTATGGAACAGCAGCTCCACCACCCTAAGCCTGGTCCCGGAGAAGGGCTGGTCAAAGGATACAATCTACAGCTTGGAGTTTTCTTCTCTGCCCTACCCCTCCGCTTATTATGTCTGTGACTTTGAGAGCCCCGATTCGATCGAACTCCATATTTCGCCGGTGGAGATGAATTGGGAGGAGGATTTTCCTAGGGTCGAAGGTGAGCTGTCGGAACTGTGCCCGCAGGAGAGTATTCAATTTTCGTTGAACTATCCGGTTGATCAGGATGAGTTCGAGTCGGCCCTTACCCTTGACCCCTTCTGCGGGGGCTCTCTTTATTGGAAGGATTCTCTAAACTCCGTTTTTATTCCGGATGAGAGCTTTTCCCAAGCTACTACCTACCGCTGCAGTATAAATCCATATTCTTCACAGAGCATCCTTCACAACATCATCTTTACCTCTCCCCGGCAGTTTCACACCGCAGCAGCACTGCCCTCGGTACTGCGGGTAACTGGAGAGGAGATAGACGGATTTTCCATTGATCCGGATGAGTCAGGGGATGAGGCAGAGGAGGCGATTGATATTACACCGGATGGAGAGGAAGGAAACTACAGCTTTCTAGTGGAATACTCTGAGGAGGTATCGGATGAGGAGAGCCGGGGGCTGCTGCAGGGACAGACCGCCGTCTCAACTCTCTTCCCCCCTGACTTACCCTCCCCCGCCATAGTAAGTTTTATGTGGCCCGATGCCGATCGGATGCTGGTTCAGATGCAGGGCTTTGGAGTTCAATCGAATCAGCGGGATTGCTACTACTCGCTCTCCCTGGCAGTCTCCCCTTCCGATGAACCCGCCGCCGGGGAAACTCTGACAGTGAGGGTAAGCCCATGAAAAAGGTAAAATTCAACCCGCCCCCTTGCGGCTGCTTGAAGTACCTTGTGAAGTGCTGGGTGTGCGGATGCTTGATCGGCTGCAGCCCTTACTTGAGTTTTTTGCACAAGGTTCCCACAGTTGAAGCCCTCAATCCATACCCTATCCTGCAGTCGGCAGAGCCTATTTCAGTGCAGTTCTCCTGTGATATGGACAGATCCTCCGTAGAATCGGCCTGGAGTTTTTCCCAGGGCTTAAACCCGATCGACGGCAGTTTCGAATGGCATGACTCCGCCCATCTCTCCTTCACCCCCCGCACACTTCCCTCATCGGAAAGCTGCACCCTCCGTATAGCCTTTACCGCCCGTTCGGAAGATGGTGTTCCCATGTCCGAGCCCTTTGTGAGAAACTTCTCATGCGGCGACGATCCCCGCCCTCTTCAAATTAGTAGTATAACCCCGGATCCTGATAACTTGATTATTGATCCGGCCACAGAGTTTGTTATCAGCTTCAACAAACCTGTAAGCCCCGCAAGTTTTTACAGTGCCTTTGAGACCTCCCCACAGATACAGGGCAGCTTCATCTGGGAGGAGGATAATTCCAGGCTTCGATTTATCCCGTCCTGCGGGCTCAGCCCGGAGCTTCGCTACCAGCTGCAAATTACAACTCGCTGTTCCGATACAGAAGGACGAAACATATCCGAGACGGTACGCCGGCAGTATGAGGTCCGGAGCCGGCAGGAGATCTCGGTGGATGAGTTCCGCCTTAGTTCAGATCAGGGAACGGAATACCCTGAAGTGATACCAGGTAAAACCTACCATATCGGACACCGCCAGGAATTTTCGATTATCCTTTCCGAGCCCGCACTATCAGAGCCGCGGGAGGAGACCCTTCAACTCCAGCCAAATCCGGGCTTCGACTTCAACTGGAGTGAGAATTACAAACAGGTAAGTCTGCTGCCGCCTAGCCGGCTGGACCCCGAGGTGCTGTACCGTTTGCACCTCGGCGGGCATGATTATTATCTGCAATGGGACGGAGAGGGACTCCAAAGGGTTGAACTAGCGGGGGTCTCCTTCTGCAATGATACCGCAGCGGAATCTGAGTTCCGCCGTATCCGTTTAAACGAGCTGCTTTTGTGTGAAAGTTCATCACAGGCGGCGATGGAGCTTGCCTTCAGCCACTCCGACGCAGCGGAAATCTCCACCCCTCAGTTGATGCAGGCACTCGGTCTATACGCCACAAATACTGCCGCCGGTATTCAGCTTCACTCGCTGAAGCAGGTAACTAATGCCGCCTGTGAAGAGCTATGCAGCTTGCAGCCGGATTCGGTATTCCGGCTCTCCTTTGCTGTCAACCGCTTTCCCGCTGCCGGCCTGCTCTACCTGCAGCTCGATCAGAATCTGAAGGATTCCCTTGGAAACTCGCTTGCCGGTACAGTAAGGAAAAGTTACAACCTATGAATCCGCGGCCGATAGAGACAGCCCTGCTCATCTGTATGCTCTTCTGCCTGCCGCGAATAGTTATACCCGGCCGGCCGGTACCGGATACTCCACAGATCATGGTTCGGATACCGGCGGAGGGTTTGAGCAAAGAACAAGTACGCAGATCGATGCAAGGCCTCGTCGAGGAGGAACTCCGCACCTTGTCCGGACAGATTCATGTAGAGACTGAATCTGCCCAGGCCGAACTGCTGTTGAGGGTGAGATTTCCCAGGGGTACTCCGGTTCTAGCAGGTATCAGCCGGGTTCAACAGAGTATGAGCCGCATACAAAATCGGCTGCCCTATCAAGCCTCCAGGCCGATTATAACGCCCTTGCCTTCTGAACCGCCGTTCTTGAAGCTCTGCTGTTCCCTAAAACCCCAAACCGAAACTATCCGGAACCTTGAACTTGCTCAGCTACAGGAGCAGCTGCAGAGGAATCCAAACATTCAAAGGGCCCTGGTCAGCGGGTTCGGGGCTCGCAGAATAGTCATACGTCTTGATCCGGAGAAGCTATCCCGGCTGAGGATATCCCCCCTCTATATACAGCAGTACCTCCAACACTCCCTGTTTCATTTCTATTCCGGTGTCCAGCAGGAGGAACAGCGCGAGATAGGGGTGGAAATGCAAAGCAGTATTGCAGACATTACCGATCTCAAGCAGTTGGAGTTGCCGATTCCCCGGAGTTCAGGCACGGGCACCCACATAATTCGCCTGCAGGAACTGGCTTCGGTGGAGCTGCAAGAGCTGAGGCCGACTCACTTTATCGCCACCTCTGACTTTTCCTTTGCCGGAGGGGCTACCCCCACCGGCGAAGGCGAATGGCGGGTAGCAGAAATTTCTATTCAGGGGAGTCACCACTTGCAGCTATTCCAGCAGCTCATTCTCTTCCGATATATCCGGCAGGCAGTACAGAGAACTGATGTGGTTCAAGATATCACTTTCAACGGGGGCACCTATTTCTCCGTGATAGGGGCGGTGGTACTTTTATGCGCCTTTTTTTCTGCGGGCCTGCTCCTCTCCGCCTGCCTCTCCTCTCCTCCGACTCCACACGACAATGGTACTATCTGGCAATACCTACTGTCCTGGGCCCTGGTGCTCGGTTTACACACCCTGTTTCAAATTCCCCTGACCCCTTCCCGCTGCATTGGAATCTGCATAGCAGTACCGGGAATAACTGTACTGCTTTCTGCAGCCGCCCGCCCCTGGTTGGGGCAGATAGTTGACCTGTGTGTAATTACCCTCGCCTCCGCAGCCTTGATAACTGGCCTGGGAATCACCCTGCATGACATCGTTGACGGAGCTGTTCAGCAGGGAATCCGCAACAGCCTGACCTTCCATTCGTCTCTCCTGAGAAGCTGTCCTTCGGGAGCATTGTTCGCAAGGGGTACTCTAAATTATGCACAGGTACTGCAGGGGGTATGCTGGTTCTTTTTTTGCGGGATACTCCTGTCGGGAATGAGGCGGATACCCCTTAAGCACCCCTCTCTTTCGTCCAAACTCCACCCCCGAGTGCCCCTCGGTCGACTCATCCCCCTCTTCATCCTGATCGGCCTGCTCGCAGGGACGCTGTTGATTCTCCCCAGTCCCCGCTCTTACTTCCTAAAGACCTCGCTTCCCCCTCAGAACGCATGCCTTGCACTCAGCTCCCACTTTCGCAGCCGTTTTCCGCCTGCCCTGTTTTCCGCCGGAGTTCCTCAATACTCTCACATCGAGCGCTGCAGCACCGCCTCTGAGTACTGGGAACTACGAGTGCATCCACAGCACATCAGTATAGACTGTCTTATTTCACCCCTTACCGCCCTGCGCGGTCTAAGCGCTTTGCACGATCTGAGCAACCCGGGCAATCTAATCAGTTTAGGCAACCCGGCCGGTGCTCGAAGGAAGGACTCCGACAGCGGGCAATCGATTCAGCCCCGGCGCTTCAACCTGGAAATCAAGCAGAAGGATAGCCCCTTTGCCACGGCAAGTCATCATGAGTTTTATTCTCATCTGCAGCTGTCGGTTGCCGGAAATAAAATTGGCTCTCTACCGGATACACAGAGTGTCTCGGCCCAGATTCCGGTACATCTTTATTACGGCCGCAGTTCAACAGTCAACGAGCTGGCTGCTCTTCCGATTTTCATCGATAGCATCCGCGGGGGTAGTGGCAACAGCAGTGTCCCCTTGGGAGAACTGTGCGACATTTCTCAAATAGCCGAAAGCGAGGCGGAATGAAGAGGTATATAATCGGTCTCCTTGCCGGTCTGGGCCTGCTCGCAGGCTTTCTGCTGTGCGGAACCGGGGTGAGTCCGGCGCTCTACCCTGCCCTCCCCCGACCTCACCTTTTGGTAGAAACCCCTTGGCCCCCTGCCGGCGCCAAGGAAATCGACAGCAAAATTACGCAGCCCTTGTTAGGCGCATTCTCCACATTGGAGGGGCTGCAAAACAGCCTGGCTGAAAGCAAAAACGGACGCAGCCGGATTCATCTTACCTTTACACACAGTGCGTCCGCCGCTCAGGTCCTATCTCAAGTCCAGGTTAACCTGGCCAAAGCGATCTATCAGCTTCCCCGGGATGCACATCATCCTCAAGTACGGGCACAGGGAGAGAGTGTGCTGCCGATCTTTGCGGTTGCCTTTCCCCTCGATAAAAAGGTCGCATCCCAGGGCTTTCAGGCAGAAGCCGAGAAATTACCCGGTGTCTCCCTCTCTCATTCCAGTGACGAGAAGGGGCGCACACTAAATCTAGAATACAACTCACATTCTGTCTCCCGCCGGAACATTTCGTCGTATACAGCCGCTGCTCTGCTCCAAGACCGCAGCTTTGCCTTTTCCCTCAGTTCTGATGATTCCCATTTCCCAATAACCGTATCGGTTCCACCTACAGAACTCCTTGAGGATCCACAGCTTCAGGGGGTAGTTGGACACAGTTCATCCCCTGAGCCCTCCTTCTCCTCCATCCATCGATTAAACGGACAGCAGCAGCATATCGTACTTGCCACAGCTGATAGGGATGTGCCGCATATACGCATGTGCCGTCAATTACAGGTACTATCTCAAAATTATCGCTCCGCACATATAATTTTTAATCGTGGTACAGAACTGGAGAAACTTCTTTATACTACCGCCGTCACAGTCCTCGTCGGTCTCCTGGGGGTAGCCTGTGTGCTTATCGTACAGGTAGGCCATCTTGACCGGGAACTAGTTCTTATGCTCTGTACCCTGCCTATCCTATTATTGACCGGAGTGACAGCCCTCTCGCTCTGCTCTATCTCGCTGGATATTATGGGCTTAGCCGGAATTGCAGTGAGCTGTGGATTGTTGGTAGATGCGGCGGTTCTTTTTTATGAAGAGAATAGCAGTCGCGGAGCAGCCGCCGCAGTTGCGGCGGTGCGTGCGCCAGTCCTTCTGTCCAATATAACCAGCATTTCAATCTTCATACCAATTCTCCTCCTGCCTATCTCGATCCGAAGTAACCTAGAGGGCTTCATGGTGGTGATGACTTCAATTCTCACCTGCGGAACCCTGTGGACGCTGGTTGTATTTCCCCGTTTCTGCCGACCGGCACCCGTACACGTGCAGATGAAACTTCATTTCCATGGTCGCTTCAGATATCTGCCTCCCCTCTTGCAGCCCCTCTGCGGAAAAGCTGTTCCATGTTTGTTCATCTATATTTCCCTGTGCATACTGCCTCTATTTTGCAGCGGCAATTTAGAGTTTCACTACTTCCCCCACATCTCGCAGCGTACAATTCATCTGCGGATTGAATTTCCCTCCGGGACCCGAGCAGAATATATCGACCAGCGCCTGCGTTCCTATTTTCAAAAGGTACAGCAGCTGCCTCAGGTACAAGCTCTCACAGTCGATTCTCACAACGGTCAGGCGTCGTTTTCGGTTATCTGCCGGCATAGTCGTGACAGCCGCACAGTTCAGCGGGCGCTTCACCGTATTTCTCTCCCGCCTCAGGCCACTCTTATTAGGGACTCCCAAAACACCCACCAGAAGAGTTTTCAGGTACTTATGTACGGCAGCGAGGAGAGGGAGCTCCGGTTACAGGTGAAGCACACCGCGGCGCTCATCCAGTCACATCATCCTGACTACCAACTCTACTACCATTTCAAAAGCCCTCCGCCGATTTACAGACTCACTTTTGATAGCGCAGCAGCTGCCCGACAGCAGATAAGTCCGCTGGAGGCTGCCGAACAGCTGCACCAACTTATCACCAGCGCCCCGGCAGCCAAACTGGGGATTATGCCTCAGCAGGATGTAAGACTGCGGGCAAATCACAGGGCCGGGGACTTTCCTTCTTTTTATAACTCCCTTCAAGTGATGGGAACGGAACGCAGTATCCCCCTGTCTTCTCTTTCCCGGCTCGAAACCGTACATACAGTGGGAGTATTAAGACGCAGCAACCAGGCCCTCTTTTCCGGCTTTTCGGTGCTGCCCCCTGCGGGGAAGATTCAGCAGGCGGTCGATTCAGTTTCGGCAGTTCTCGACCGGCTTGAACTTCCCGCCGGTTACAGTACACAACTTGCACCGTCCTTACAAGTTGAACGGGCTCACCGCAATTGGGTACTCCTGGCTATCGGCCTGGCCTCCATTATAGTCCCCCTGCTGCTGTACTCCTGTTACAACCAGATATATCGAACTCTTTTTGTATTGAGCTTTATCCCGCCGACCTTATCAGTCCCCCTGCTGCCCTTGTACTGGCTGGAAATTCCGCTCTCTATTCCAGTCCTCACCGGCTTTCTGGTAAATGTGGGTATAAGCGTCAATAACGGACTAGTCCTGCTGTCGGACACAAGCTCAGCGCCCCTTAGACAGTGCGATCTTATCCGGGCACTCTGCACAAAACTCCCCTCTTTAACCGCATCAACCTTCACCACCGCTGCCGGTGTAATTCCTCTGTTGTGGGGATCCTCTGAGGGCTTTGGAATTCTTGCGGGCTTGTCAGTTGTAATTGCCACTGGAGCGACCGTTTCCTGGGCAATGCTGTTCCTCGGCACTGCGGCACTCTCGCCGCTCATTCTAGTTGGAAATCATAGGCCTATACTCGCTCTCAAAGGCTTAGACTGGCTGACATAGGCTGGGCAATGCTCTACACTATACCCATGAGACTGGAAGGGAAACAGGTGTTAATTACCGGAGCTGCCCACCGAATGGGTGCGGCGGCAGCTATTGCATGTGCCGCCGCCGGTGCGGATATCATTCTGCATTATCACAGCTCTCAGCAGCAGGCCGCGGAAACCGCAGCCCACATAGAGGAACTGGGCCGCCGGGTAGTTCAAGTGCAGGGGGACTTTACTAAGCCAAACAGCCCGGAAGAGATCCTTGAAAAAGCGGATGCCGAAGGTATGTCTCCCCACATCCTGATAAACTCAGCGTCCATATATCCCCGCTCAACCTGGGACAACATGAGCTTTGAGGAGCTCTCTGAATCATACCTCATCAATACCTATGCCCCGCTTGCGCTCAGCCGGGCCTTCGCCAAAAGTCGAAACCCCGAATCGGTGATACAGGTGCTGGATGCCCGGATGGTAGACTACGATTCTAAGCATTACGCCTACCACTTGAGTAAACGCAGCTTGCACGACATTACCCGGATGCTGGCCGTCGAGCTGGCACCGGCTATTAGGGTAAACGGCATCGCTCCCGGAATAATCCTGCCTGACAAAGAAAACGATCCCCGGCTGCTGGAAAAGTACAAGGCCGGGACTCTCTTACAGCGGATCGGTCGGGTGGAGGATTACACCCAGGCTGTGCTTTTCCTTAGCAGCAACAGCTTTGTCACCGGACAGATTCTGTTTATCGACGGCGGCCGCCACATGAAGGGCCGCATGTACGGCACATGAGACTCCGCGTACAGGCGTTTAGAACTGCAGGATAGCCCGGATACGCTCTTTTCCCCTTTCACCGGCCAACTCACCTCGCCGTGCAATGTACATGTCCACTCCGGGTATAACCCGCAGCTGCCGCAGGATCAGCCCTGCTTCCAGGGTATAACGATTCTCCGGCCACTCTAAGGTCTCAATCAGCGGATCCAGAAGCTGCGGTGAGCCGCCCTCCCACACAAATCCGGCCAGCCGCTGCATCTCCTCTTTCAGCAGGGGCTCGGCTTCAAGTTCCTGGGGCAAGCCCGCCAACTGCGCCAAATACGACCGTGCATCACCGGCCCACTCCGTATGCGGACCTGCTGCAATACAGCCGCGCAGAGCCTGCTCGACCAGTTTCATCGCCTCGCCATTCGAGTCAGCCGCCCCGGAAAACTCTCCAGAAAGGGCTCGATAGAGATGTACAAAATACAGCTGCTCATCTCCGTACAGTTCCGCCAGCCTTGTATAGTTCTCCCTTGCAGCTCTTTCCCGGGGGCGGCTGTAAAGCCGACTGACCGCATACATATATTCAGCAAAGCGGTGCCTCGGCAGCTTGCCCTCATCGAGGAGTGTATGCAACAGTTCGAAGGCCCCTTCCCACTGCTGCGATTGAAAGCAACGTACCGCCTCCAGAAGCTTTTCATCCGCCCCGGTAAAATTCACCGACGCAACCCGCTCCGGCTGTAAAAAAGTTTGGGCCTCATGCCGGATAAGTGAGGCCTCCGTATCTAAACCGCAGTCTTCACAGAGCTTCGCCGTAATTTCCCAGTAATCAGGATCGAAAGCTCGCCTTCGACAATAGTACTGCAGCAAAACCGAGGCTGTCTCAGGACGATTCACGGAACTACATAAATCAGCTCCCTGCAGCAGAACCTCCTTCGGGAGCAATTCCGGGCTGCTCTCACACACCAGGTTCAGCAGATCACATACGGCCTTTGGGTCCCCTCCTTGAGAGTTCACATTGCCGTGCATCATAGCCCTTACCTTCAGCACCCGGGCAAGCTTGAATAACTCCGCCCTCCGAACATGATCATCCGGGGGAATCTCAGGTGCGGCTCCCGTTTTCATCTCCTCCAGGTAAGACAGGCACTTCAGATTCTCCTGCCGCTCATAGGCGCTGTGCGCTGAAAGGTACCACATGAGCTGGGTTTCATAATCCAACGCAGAGTCCGGTGAGCTCCCTTCGACTCTGGAATCTCGGCTGGAATCTCGGGCCGCCTGAAGCCACGCCTCTGCTGCAATCGTCTTACCACTAGCAAAATCTATCTGTGCAAGATAAATCATCGGTGACAGGGCCCGGGGATACTGCAAATGTAATCCCAGCAAGCCGGCATAACACTCCTCCGGTGATTCCTGGTCCAAGGCGTCCAAAACTGACGCCTGAAGGGCTTTGCTTTCAGACGACCCATCCCCTGCAGCAGCCTGGGTGCAAGCCGACAGCGGGGACATGAGTATTATCAACGGAAGCAAGCTAAACACTAAGATCAGGCCTGAAGATAGGGATGTCTTCAGTACAGGAAAACCTGCGATTGTAATTATTTTCATAACTCCTCCTATTAAACACCACCACCTGCTTCATCGGTCTGCTTCAATTTGTCCCGTTAAAATTCCAGCTTTTTTTCAGCTTTTTTTCAGCTTTTTTTCAAAAGTCTTGTTGACAAACTTGAACTAAGGGTCTATTTTATTATTGTACTATATGTATAGTACAACGGAACAAATCTGAATAGGGAGGGCACACACTGTGGCACCTAAAAAGACGGAAGATCTAAAGTTCACAATAGATCCCAAAAGCGGTGTCCCCTTTTATAAACAGATCATTCTTCAAATAGAAATGGCAATTGCCGACAACCGCTTGCAGCAGGGCAATCAGCTCCCGACGGTGCGCAGCCTGGCGGTGGACCTTAAGATCAACCCCAACACGGTTGCCAAGGCGTACAATCAGCTGGAAATCAGAGGGATTGTGAACACACAGCAGGGAACCGGAACCTTTATCTCAGATAAACAGATCGAGATTGATGATATCGAACGGGAGAGAATCCTAAGCCAAATCAGCCGGGACTTCCTCTCAAAAGCCGGATCTTATGGCTTTACTATCCAGGACATCATCGATCATCTGCAGGAGCTACAGGACCGTGAATAAAACCGGGCAAGGAGGAGACATATGAACTTTTTAAGAAAACGGTATACCCGAATTAAGAACCTGCCGTCATTTCACCTGGAAAAGGATTTTATCTTCAACACCTTTTCGCTGCTGGTACTTATCATTCTGGCCGTTACCGCGGTGGCGGTATTTGAACTAACCGGGCTCGGCTTCACAGATATGGAGCTGCAGGGAATTACCCTGGCAGTTGTGGTATCGGGAATCATTATTGCATTAGTGTCAATCTGGAATATGCTGCTGTTTGCCCTGCTGGCCGGCTGGATTGTATTATTCCAGGTTTCCGCCTCCATGGATCCCCTCGCGTATCTGATACCAGCCCTCGCTCTTATGCTTTCCTCCACTACCCAGCTTATGTATCACTGGGACAAGGCGGTCATTCTGCGAATGGGTAAATTCAAGCGGGTTCAGGAAGCGGGGCTCTTTTTCCTGATTCCCTTCGTCGACCGCATCGCGAACAAGGTTGATACACGGATTCGAGTGACCGATTTCAGCGCCGAGCGCACTCTTAGTATGGACAATGTGCCGGTGCATATTGATGCCATCTGCTTCTGGATGATATGGGATCCCCAGAAGGCGATTCTCGAAGTGGAGAATTTTCTAGAGGCGGTGACCCTGTCCTCCCAGACCGCCCTTCGCGATTCCATCGGCAGCCACGACCTCAATACCCTGCTCTCCAAACGGGATGAGGTGGGTCGGGAACTTCAGCGCATCCTGGATGCCAAAACCAACCCCTGGGGAATCACCATTCTCTCGGTTGAATTTACCGATATTATCATTCCAAAGGAGCTGGAGGACATCATGAGCCGAAAAGCCCAGGCCTTTCGGGAGAAGCAGGCCCGGGAGATTTTAGGGGATGCGGAGATTTCAGTTGCTGAAAAAATGACCCGGGCTAACGAGTTTTACCGGGAAAATCCCCAGGCCTTTCAGCTGCGGGCCATGAATATGGTCTACGACGGCCTGCGGCAGAGCAAAGGCTCCATCATGCTGATGCCCTCTTCAGCCATCGAAAGCATGGACCTGGGAAGCCCCGCCGGACTGGCGGCGTTACAGAAGCTGCAAAACCAAAAAAATGAAGAAGATAAGCAAGCAGGAGAAGAAAATGATACAGATTAAAGACCTAAAAAAGCAGTACCGCTCCGGAGAGACGGTAGTTCAGGCCCTGAGGGGGGTAGACCTTGAGATACAGAACGGAGAGTTTCTGTCCATCGCCGGGCCCTCGGGCTCGGGAAAAACCACCCTGCTGAACCTGATCGGCTGCCTGGATATCGCCGATGAGGGGAGCATTCACATCGACTCGGTGAACATAGCGGAGAAAAGCCGAAAGGAGCTGGCCCTGCTGCGGCGGGAGAAAATCGGTTTTGTCTTTCAGTCCTTCAACCTTATCCCGGTACTCACCGCCTATGAAAACGCCTCCTTTCCCCTCTCTCTGCTGGGAGTCACGGAGAAGGAACTCCATGAGCGCACCGTAAAAATAATGCAGGAGGTGGGGCTGGAAGAGATGATGCACCGCAAGCCGGCGGAGCTCTCCGGCGGACAGCAGCAGCGGGTGGCAATTGCCAGGGCACTGATAAAGTCTCCGGATATTGTGCTGGCCGACGAGCCGACGGCCAACCTCGACTCCGAGACCGGCCAGGATATCCTCGACCTGATGGAGGTTTTGAATGCAAAACACAACACAACCTTTGTCTTCTCCACCCACGACCAGATGGTAATGGACTTTGCCCATCGACTGGTCAGGTTGCATGACGGCCTGATCCACAGCGATGAGATCACCCAGCGTGCCGCCGGCGGTACTAAAGTCGGAAGCCGCGGATAAGCGGGTAAGGGAGGTTTACATGAAATTCCTTGTTAATTTAGCTTTTAAGAATCTATTCCGTCATAAACGGCGGACTATGATTACCTCAATTGCCATTGCAGTGGGGCTGGCCCTGTTTATCCTGATCGACTCGATGCTGGTCGGCATAGAGGAAGACTCCACCCGCAACCTGATGCTCTATGAAACCGGCTCGGCCCGTATAATGAATACACAGTTCTGGGAGGAGCATGAGAATCTGCCACTTAAGCACAGCATTGATAAGCCACAGCCCATACTTGAAGAGCTGGATGCCGCCGGTATCGATGCCGCTCCCCGTACGATTTTTAGGGGTGAACTGATCATGCAAAAAGACCCCTATCCCGAGTCCGGCTCGATTCAAGCCCAAATTACCGCTATCGATCCGCAGAGGGACCCGCAGGTCTACCTTATAGATGAATCAATCAGTGATGGCCGTTTTCTGGAAGAGGACCGCCTCGAGGCAGTTGTCGGCGCCTGGCTGGCCGAGGATATCGGTGCCCAGGTGGGCTACCCGCTGACCATCGTTACCCGAACCAAGGAGGGCTTCTTCCAGACGATAGACCTGGAAATCGTCGGGCTCGCAAATACCCCTAATCCGGTGGTCAACCGCACCGGCATATTTATACCGATTAAAACCGCCGATTACTACCTGCAGATGGAGGGAAGTGTAAGCCAGATCGATACCAGCTTTGCCTACCAGGCGGACATTGAGGAACAAACTTCCAAAATCCGCTCTGTTGCGCTGAGCAATCGGCCCGATCTCACGGTAGTCGATTGGAATATTCTGGGAAAGGACTTCGTAGCTCTTGCTGCGTCAAAAAGTGCAGGGAGCAAGGTTATCCTGTTTCTGGTCTTCATCATTGCGGCAGTCGGAATTTCCAACACCATGCTGATGTCGGTATACGAACGAATACGAGAGATCGGAATGCTCCGGGCCTTGGGTATGCGGCGCCACGAGATACGTCTTGCCTTTCTGATTGAAGCCGGGGGAATCGGACTGATAGGGGCTTCGGCGGGGGTACTAATCGGGGTGCTGCTGAATATCCCGCTGGTAAATATCGGCGTCGACTACTCCGCTCTCATGCGCGATGCCGATATGGGCTACCGAGTTACCGGTATTATGCGCGGACTGTGGAGCACCGCCACCATTTTCACTGCCTTCTTCACCGGCGTGTTTCTGTCGGTCCTGATGGCCTTTATCCCAACCCGTAAGGCCCTGAAACTGCAGATCACCGATGCCCTGCGTTACCAGTAACGCCGCCAAAAGAGGAGAAACCTGAGATGAAATTACGCAAAATTGCCTGGAGAAATATTCGCCGCAATACCCGCCGAAGTATCCTATCGATGTCGGCGGTGGCGATAGCGGCGATGACCTTTGTTTTCATGTTCAGCTTGATCGAAGGGATGAAGCAGGATGTAGCCTACAACCTGCAGACCTTTGTAACAGGCGAGGTACGTATCCACCACAGCGAATTCGAAAAGTACAAGCACCTGAACCCCCTGCATCTGGGCGTAGATAGTTATACCAAACTGACCGCGCGCCTGGACTCCATGGACGGGGTTCGCACGATTTCCCCGCGCATCAAGTTTCCCACCGCCATTTATAAGGAGGGAAACACCTACCGGGCTCAGGGCCAGGGGGTGGATTTTGAACGGGAAGCGGAGTACCAGGGACTTGAAGAGTACGTGGTAAAGGGGCGCATGCCCCGGAACGGACGGAACGAGGTGCTGGTAGCCACCGGATTGGCTAAAGAGATGAACCTTGATATTGGAGACAACTTTACCCTGCTTACCCAAACCCGCGGCAGAGGAATGAACGCCATTACCTTTGAAATCACCGGCCTGTCCCACTACAATTTTGGGGGGCTCAACAACAGCTTTTTTCAAGCCCCCCTGGACCGGGTGCAGTACTTCCTGCGCATGGACAATTCGGTCAGTGAAATTCTGATCAAGCTCGATGATAACCATTCGGCGGAGGAGTTCGCCGCCGGCCTCGACCGCAGCCTTACCGACTGGGGCCGGCCCCAGTTGGAGGCCCGCATGTGGAAGAACATCAGCCAGACCTACTCCTTTGTTGTCATGGCCGATACCGTCTACTTTATCATCGCCCTAATGTTCTTTCTGCTGGGAAGCACGGTTATAATAAATACCATGATGATGACAATATTTGAGCGCCGCAAGGAGATCGGGACTATCAATGCAATGGGAATGACCGGACCGGAAATAGTTCGCCTCTTCTTCCTGGAGGCATTCTATATTGCCGCCATCGGTTCATTCGTCGGGGTCCTGGCCGGTATAGGCATTACCTATCCCCTCTCCATCTACGGGCTCAACTTTTCAGCAGCAATGGAGGGTGTGGATATGGAGGTATCTCAAATCCTAAGACCGGTGCTGAACTTGAAATCGACCCTGTTTGTATTTCTTTATTCAACCTTTATCGCTTCGGTCGCCTCGTTTATTCCATCGAGAAAATCGGCCAAGATCGAACCGATAGAAGCCCTGCGGGCGATTTAGTTAATGCCCTCCGGGCAATTTACCAACAATTTACTAGAAGGAGTGTAATCATGTGCACCATCCCAAAAAAAAGACAAAAAATACTAATGATAACCGGTATACTGCTTGCAGTGAGTATGCTGAGCAGCCTGCCCCTGTTCGCCATATCCGCCGAGGAGATAATCCAAAAACTGGAGGAAAACCAGGTCCATGAAACTTCCCGCTCCGAAGGGAAAATGAGTATCAGCGACCGTTTTGGAGAGAAGGTCACCACCTTCAAGTCCTGGGCGGAGGGCGAGGAGAAGACCCTGATCGAGTTTACCAGCCGACAGGAGAGGGGCCAGAAAATTCTCCGAACCGACGACGAGATTTACCTCTACTTTCCCGATGCGGCGGAGGTAATCCGCCTGCAGGGGGCCGCCCTGCGCGATTCGGTGCTCGGTTCAGACATGTCCTACGAGGATATGACCGGCGGCAAGGGGCTGCTGGACTCCTACGATGCCACTCTGTTAGGAACCGAAAGTGTAGATGGAGAGGAGTGTTATAAAGTCGAGCTCAAGGCCAAGGGACGCGGCGTAGCCTATCCCAGGGAAATACTCTGGATAGACAGTGAAATGTTTGTCACCCGCAGGGTGCATATGTTCAGTCTGTCCGAGAAACTCCTAAAGGAGATGCGGATGGAGGAGTACCGCAGCCTGAAGGGTAAAACCTTTCCCGTACACTTTATTATCGAGGACAAAATGAAGCGCAACAGCTCCACCGAGTTCGTAATCGAATCGATCGAAATCGGGGTTGATATTCCAGCCAGCCGTTTCTCCCTGGAGGAGCTGACATGGTAGGCCCCATCACAGCGGTGAAGGCACGCGCCGCCTTAGGGGCTCTGGCTGGCGCAATTCTGCTGCTCATCCTGCCGCTGCCCATTGCCGCCGAAAGCGACATAACCACCAAGCTGGAACTGTTCAACTCGGTGCAGCGCTCCGCCGACGGCAGCTGGCTCCATTCGGGGGCCGGCAGCGCCTCGATTAAGATAGACCAGACCGGCAACCGCAACGTGCGCTCCCAGTTCGAGCTGACTGCGGCGATCATCCCCAACGACACCGGCATCGATTCGCTGCAGTCCATCAGCCGCGCCTACGGCAAGTTTCGCTTCGAGTCCTTTCGGGGAGTCATCGGCAAGGCCCCCTTCTCATGGGGCGAGGGGCTCATCTTCAACGCGGCCGACGAGATTTTCGGCCGCGGTACCGGAGCAAATCTGATGCAGCAGGAGTTTGAAGACCCCAGCGCCTGGATCACCTCCCTCTCCCGCTACTTCGGCCCCTTCAGTTTTGTGGAGGTGCTGGTAAGCCCGGGGCTAAGCAACGCCCAGCCCGCCGGCCTGGAAGAGAGCCGGGCAGGCCTCCGCTTTGTTGCCAAGCCCGGCGGGATTAAACTGGAGGGGGGCTATCTGTTCGACGGGCGCG
>JAWLDZ010000011.1:0-28573 GCA_041686355.1 Spirochaetaceae bacterium | reverse complement strand
CCCAGCCCGCCGGCCTGGAAGAGAGCCGGGCAGGCCTCCGCTTTGTTGCCAAGCCCGGCGGGATTAAACTGGAGGGGGGCTATCTGTTCGACGGGCGCGACGGAATTACAGAAGACCCTGCACCTACAGCCCTGCAGGAGGCTTACTATTACCACCGCCTCTACCTGAGTCTGCAGGGCAACCTGTGGCTCGATTGGCACCTGAGCAGCTCCCTGGAGCTGCCCGACCCGGAGCACATTGCAGCCGGCGCCTCGGACGCCCTCTGGAGGGGGCAGCTGTACACCGCCGGGGTATACTCCATGTTTCCGGTAGGCTACGACGACACCCTCAGTTTTAGGCTCGAAGCCCGGGTTCATCCGGCCGGCAGCTGGTCCCAGGATCACTCGACCGACTATCCGGACTACGGTATATTTAACTACGGTGAGGTGAGCTACGACTTTGGAGGCGGATTCAGCCTGCTGGGCAGGGCTCTGGTAAACCCGATTGATCTATCCGCCCGCTTTACCCCGGGCTTCTCGTGGAACCTCTTCCAGGGCTTTACCCTGCTCGGCTTTGCGACGATACAGACCGGAGAGCCCCTCGACACCTACGCCTGGGAGGCCGCCGTCGCCGAGGAAACCCCGGCCGCCGCCAGCCCGGGGCTTGCCATGCAGCTGGGTTGTTCGATAGTCTATTAACATGACTACCCTCACCGCCGCCAAAATGCCTACTCCCCTGGGGCCTTTCCACCTGCTCTTCGACGAAGAGCAGCTGCTGTATGCGGGATTCGCCGACTACCGCTCTCCGGGCGTGCGGCTCCCCTCCGCCCTGCGCACCTATCTCGCCGGTACCCGCGCTGCAGATACCGGCGACACAACCTACACGGGTATCTCCCACATCGATGCTTTAAAAGGGCAGCTCGAAGCCTATTTCAACGGGGAAGCGATCAATTTTGAAGTAAGTTTAAGGCTCTATGGGAGCCCCTTTCAACTTAGCGTGTGGAATTATCTGTTGACCATTGAAAACAGCGGTACTCGAACCTACGGGCAGGTGGCGGCCGAAAGCGGGTACCCCCGAGCGGTTCGGGCGGTGGGCAGCGCGGTCGGCAGCAATCCCATTTCAATTATTGTGCCCTGTCACCGGATACTCCCAGCCTCCGGGGGTATCGGCAATTACGGGGGCGGGTCCGACCGGAAAGAGTTTCTGTTACAGCTGGAACAGGCCCGCATGTAAGACTTCAGGCACTTACAAAAAAGGTGTTATTTCGCTTTTTTCACATAGAACTGCATAAGCTGAATAAAGTAATAGATCTTCTTGTAAATCTCAGTGATGTTTTCTTTCACATCCTTATCTGAGTACTGCTCGATCTCCTTCCAGTTCATGATTAACTCATGCGGCTTTTTGTCATAATCCTCAAGCACCTGCTTCAGACCTTTTCCGATAGTGATGAGGTTTTGTGAAGTAGTCTGAATAATATCAAGCGCCTCTTCGTTGGTCTCTTTCAACACCTTACGCAGACTCACCATGGCGTTTTTGTCTTTTTCCGACCTCGCCATATAAGATTTTATCCGCGCACCCCGCTCACCATCCTCGCCCAGGGCATCGTCAAACTGAAGGAGTTGATCAGAGACTTCCATAACGGCATGAAAAGATTCGGAGAGCTGTTGGCTCATCAGGTTTGTCGACCACTTCCCGCGAATCAACAAAAGATCGATGAGAACCTTGATATCACGCTTAAAATAATCCAACAAAAACGCCTTTACGTAGTTCAGAGGTTTTATATAGGTATAACCACCCAGCATTTTCTTAGCGAACTTAAGGTTCTCTTTCTCGGTATAGTTTTTCATCCGAGAAATCGCAGTAGTACCGAAAACGATTTTCAGCAGTTTATCTACCTTACGGTTCTGCCGCTCGTTGAGGATCTTCTGAACGGTCATCTCAGACTGAGTTTTCACTTTGTTTATGTACTCTTCGACAATTCGCTCATTTGGCTCGATGTATTGCGGTTTAAAGTAGGGATCACTATCAGCATGGCGGACGATCTGCTCAAATAAACCCTCTTTTTTAACGCTGTCCAGCGTTCGCAGCAGTTTCTTCCAGGCTGACCGGTTAATCACTTCAGTCTCTTTATAGTTTTGCAGAATGTTGAACAGATGGTCCCAATCGGCATCTTTACGAATCAGCGGCAGGATCTCTAAAAAATCTTTCAGATCATCACTCACATATTCGGCGTTGATCGACTCAAACTTCGGATTGTATGCAAAATCCCTCTCCGGCAGGTTAGAGTCAAACTTCTTTAACAGAAAATAGTAGTCAAAATGGATAAACTGAAGAAAACAAGTGAGCAGATTATAGGTGCCATCGATTTCTTTGACCTTATCACCCTTAAAGCCGGAAAAAAAGCTGACCATCTTTTCCCGTAATTCATTAGCTAAAGCTTTGGTGTCCATAGTATCAGCTTTAGTACGAATAGATTCTTCACTTAATTCATCGCGTATAGCCTGTACATTTTTGGGCAGCGAGGTTTCTATAATCATGTTTTTGAGTACATTGGATGACTGGGCATGTTCTAAGAACACCTGGGAAGGGCCGATTACTTTGTAGGTATCGTGAAAAAATTTAGCAAGCGCCGGGAGCGCCTCCCCGCTGTTCGGCTTGTAGAACTTGTACTTCTTTTTTTTCAGATCCTTGGCTATGTCCTTGAGAAGTCTACGCTTTTCACGCTCTGGATCCATTCCCCGAAAGAAGATCGATAGTACCTTTTGCACAAACCCGCTATCAGAATCGGTCGAAGACCCGCCTTTTTCATCCATGTCATAACTTTATGGAAAATAAAATGGGCTGTCAACAGTAAAAAAACTTATCCCGACTCAGCTGCGGTACCGTTGTCCTTGATACATCCCAAGTTGGGCCATTTTCTGGTCCAATTTTTGGTAAAACTGCCCCTTCGGAGTAAAGTTGAGGGGAGCTATAAGACGATCGGAGGAAGTATCGCAGGTAATTCGCTGGATTACAGTGGAAGCCGGCAGGCGCTGCAATGCCTCGATGACATAGTCGAGATGGCGTTCACCACCAGGTACAGCCAGCTCACCCGCCATATATTCGGCAGACAGAGCTGTTCCGGAGGCAATATTCAAATTATGTATTTTCACAGCATCCGGCCGCAGGGAAGCAACATAGTCGATACTCGACATGATCGCTTCCCGCGATTCTCCGGGCAGCCCAAAGATAAGATGTACAGTAATCTTCAGACCGGCACCACGTAAACGATTAAAAGCCCGCTCGAACTGCTCAACTGTATGTCCGCGGTTTACCCTCCGAAGGGTTACATCATGGGCTGATTGAAGCCCCAGCTCAACCCACACATCCAGATTCGGCTGTACATACTCGGACAGGAACCGGGCATGGGCATTACTCACACAGTCTGGGCGGGTCGAAACAATGAACTCGCAAAAACCGGCCTTGGAAAGTGCAAAATCATAAATGCGGCGCAGCTCGGAGATAGGTGCAAAGGTATTGGAGAATGCCTGAAGATAGAGAATATAACGCTTAGCTCCGTAACGCCCATACAGAAACTCCCGTCCCTGTTCGATCTGCCGGCGGATTATTCCCAACCTCTCAGGGCCTACAGGGGAACCTCTTTTGACCTTTACCATCAAATTACCCACCACCTCTTCCTGATATGCGGCTCGGGAACCAAGCTCATCACAAAAGCTGCAGCCTCCTCTTCCGTTTTCATCACGATGGGGACAGGTAAAACCGGCATCTACCGAAATTCTGTAGACAGCCTCTCCATATTTTTCTTTAAGATACGTGCTGTAGCGGTAAAATGGACGTGGATAAGTAATCTTATAAAACCCCTATATACTGTGGATTGTTCAATTATTCTACAGCCTGCGGGAATTGACAACCCCCAGTGTAAAGACGTATGGTAGCAGCGATGAAACCTGCATATACAATCACTTTACTAGTAACTCTCTCGCTCCTGCTATTTACCGCTTGTCCCTCTGAAAAACGTACAACCGCGGTCCTCAGCACCAATCATCCTGAGTTCACCTCATACGCAGAGCTGTTTAACTCATCACAAGATGAATATCGGATCATTATTGCCTTTGATGACAGCCCTCGCACCCAGCTGAGCGGCAATGGAGAATACGATTTTGACCTTGTCATTGATGTACAGCTCAACTCGCAAAAGTACCTCAACAAATTTGCATCCTTGGAAAATTTGTTTATGGACAAAAAGCTGGATGCTGATCAGTTTTACCCCATACCCTTTGAACAGGGACAGTACGATAGCCAGCAGGTACTGCTGCCGATTTCATTTCAACTTCCCGGACTGATGTTTCATGCAGAGCAGCCGCTTCCGGAGCAGGACAGTTTTCTGATTAATCTTGAACAGGTAAAGGATCTTAACCGAGAGTTTAGCACTCAAACCGAGGAGAGATTCACAAAACTGGGGCTTTCCCTAAGGTGGAACTCGTCTCTGATGTATCTTATTACACTTTTAAAGGAGACTAACTTTCATGAAGGCAGCTCAGGTTCATTGATATGGAATTCTCAACATCTGAAAGATTCAGTAGATTTAATTCGTGAGTGGACCTATCAAATCAATGACGGCCTTACCGCAGAGCGGGAGTTTAGCCAGAAGTTTTTAATTGAACCGCCATATAAGTTAATTGCCAAAGAGAGGATTCTCTGCTACTACACCAATGCAGCGGATTATTACTCACTTTCACCGCAATTAAGGGAGAACCTAAAATTGAGGTGGTTGGCGGATGAGGATACTATCCCAGTATTACCAAATATACTCTTTGCCGGAATACCCCATGGGGCGCCCGGCATCGAAGCAGCCAAGGCCTTTCTTACCTGGTTTTCGAAGCCCGAAAGCCAAGAAGAGCTATTAGCCGCTACCCAGTACAAGCGTACCCGTACCTTTGGAATAGCAGGGGGACTGTCCAGCCTGCCAAAAGTAAATGAGCAAATTCTCCCTACCTACTACCCCTCGTTGGTCGGTTATATTCCAACGGCCTCTTATCTTGATTTTCCACCGCCAATGCCTGCCAATTGGTCTATGCTTCGCGACCAGGTCATCATACCCTGGCTTGAAAAACAGGCAGAATCTGAAACAACAGACGAATTACTGCGAGAACACTTGGCGACCTGGCTTCGACAAAGCCCCTCCTCATAAGAGTACTAACTACTTAATAGTGTAAATTTTAATTGACAGAGCAATACTTTCATATTACGCTAATACCCATAAGATAAACCTAGGAGGTTCAAATGGCCACTGTAAGTCTAAAAAACATTGGTAAGGTCTATGATGGCGGTGTGAGGGCAGTTGATAATGCCAACATCGAAATTAATGACCGCGAATTTGTGGTGTTTGTAGGTCCTTCCGGATGCGGAAAATCTACTACACTCAGAATGATCGCCGGATTGGAAGATATTACCGAAGGCGACCTTTACATCGATGACAAGCGTGTAAACGACATTCCCCCAAAAGATCGAGACATTGCTATGGTGTTTCAGAACTACGCTCTGTACCCGCACATGACGGTATACGACAACATGGCTTTTGGTCTTAAAATTCGCAAGTTCGATAAAGAGGACATCAAGAAGCGAGTTGATCAGGCTGCCAAAATTCTCGATATCGAAGAGCTGCTCGATCGAAAACCAAAAGCACTTTCCGGTGGACAGCGCCAGCGTGTTGCGGTAGGACGGGCAATCGTCCGCCAGCCAAAGGTATTTTTGTTTGACGAACCACTGTCGAACCTCGATGCCAAACTGCGTGTTCAGATGCGTGCAGAAATATCATCTTTGCACAACCGACTGCAAGCCACGATGGTCTACGTTACCCACGACCAGGTCGAAGCTATGACCATGGCCGACAAAATTGTTGTGCTCAAGGACGGACTTATCCAGCAAATTGGGAGTCCCCTGGAACTCTACAACGACCCGGCTAACCGCTTCGTTGCCGGCTTTATCGGCAGTCCGCCAATGAACTTTATGACCGTCGACGTAACTGAAGAGGGCGGTAAAGTTTATATTGACGAGGGCGACTTTAAGTTAGAAATTCCGAAAGAACAGGGAGATATCCTAAAAGACTACGTGGGTAAGCAGGTTGTATTCGGCATGCGCCCGGAAGACCTTGACTACCACGAAAAGGAAATTAAGGATAAAACTATCAAATGTAACGTTGGAGTTATTGAACCCCTCGGTGCGGAAATCCATGTGTATGTGAATACCGCCAAGCACCAGGCTATTGCCCGGGTAGGCCCTAATGTGAAACTTGAAGTAGGGGATACTATGTACCTCCTGCCTCACTTTGAAAAAGCTGTGTTCTTTGATCTTGAAACAGAGATAGCAATCGGTCGCGAAAAACGCAATCTATAGACAAGCTGTTGTAGAAGATCGATACAAAGACTGTAAAATCGAGCTGCCGAAGATAAATTCTTCGGCAGCTTTTTATTTGATTCTTACCTTCTTTCTCCTTATACTATCTCTATAATGTATACCCACTTTAATTATTCTTTACAGAAAGAGATCGTCACCATTCATCCAGGCGAGTACTATGTCTCATCGGAGGAAATCTACATTTCAACCGTTCTAGGCTCTTGTATTTCAGTGGCCCTTCATGATCCTCAGATGAAGATAGGAGGACTCAACCATTACATGCTGCCCGGCACATTCAAAGGGTTTAATACAGCAGACAAAAGTGGACGATACGGGGTATATGCAATGGAGCTGCTGATCAATGAAATGCTGAAAAACGGAGCCCGCCGCAATAACCTGCGAGCAAAAGTATTCGGCGGAGGAAATGTACTGAATTCCGCTAACAAAGTCGGTTCAAATAACGCAAGGTTTGCCCTTCAGTTTTTAGAGACTGAACAGATTCCGATTGATGCGCAAGATGTCGAATCCGATATCGCCAGAAAGGTTTTGTTCGATCCGGTCACTGGGCGGGTTTATCTTAAAAAGCTTTCCCATACAGTGATTAAAAAGGTAGAGGATATCGAGGTGAAGCATCTCCAAAAAATCAGCAAAAAAGATGTTTATGGAGATTTTGTCCTGTTTGAAAATTTGTAGAAAACCTGTATAATCTTCTAGAGTCTTATGTAGACTATTACAGGATAGGAGAAAAAAATGGATATGCCTCTTTTCCCGGCAGGTAGAAAACTATTCTACCTATTTCCGCAGGGAAATTTTCATCAAAGTGTAGTACAGCATATTATTCGAGAAGAGTATGAGGTATACACTCTTTCGGACTATAAGCGGGGGCTTCCCCTTATTTTTCAATATAACGGTGCTATTATCTTTATCAACCTGGATACAGTCCCGGGAGATACCAAGTTTATTACTACAATTCGTGACTTTTCACGCCAGAGCTCTAATCGTTCCATCGATATATTCCTCATTACACACAGCAATGAAACCAAAAAGTGGGCGGAAAAGTATCTTACCCAGGTGGATAACTGTTCTACCCTGATGGCTGAGGAGACAGTTGAAGGGGTTACTTCCCAGCTTGATAATGTTCTGAGCAACCTGCACGCCCAGGGCCAGCGAAAATATGTAAGATTCGGAACAAACAACAAGCACATCACCCATCTTTCTTTCTTTCGCAAGGAGAAGCGGATTAAAGCTTTTCTGCATGATGTAAGTACGGCTGGTCTCTCCTTTACTTTGGAAGAAGAACATCCCTTGTCGATGCGCAGTAAGCTGACCGACATTACTATTGACCTAGGCTATACTATAGAGGGGCTCACCGGAACTATCACCATAAAACGGCGCCTGCCGAATAACAAAACCCTGCACGTTCTGCTGTTTGATAAAACCATGGATGACAAAATCAAAGAACAACTTCGATTTGTCATCCATGCATCACTGCAGCGTCAGTTTACTGCCCGTATGGAGCAGGTCGCCGTACCGGAGTAGAAACAGAATTAGAGCTGTTCGACTCCCTTGGCCAGGCTCTGTAAAGCCAGCGTATAAGACTCTAGGGGCACCGCCACCAGCAGCGTTATCGGAGATCCACCGTAGTTCAGTGCCTCAACCGGAATTGAATGCTCCTTGAGGGTCTCTAAGACCATTCCAACCACCTGACCCTGAGCCGCGAGTCCCTCGCCGACGACACCGAGTACTGCAAGCTCTTCTCCGACACTGCAACTATCGGCGTTGAGATTCTTTTCAACTGCCCCGGCAAGTCCTGCCCAATCAACCTCTCCCTCCGAAGCTGCAAACAGCGCCAGCGTATCGAAACCCTTTAATTCAAAATCCACGCTGATTGACAGTTTTTTAAGGGCCTCTTGAATTTGAAGAGGAAACTGCGGATAACGGTTCAGCATGAACTTTTCAATCATTATTTTTCGGTAGGGTTTCTTACCGGACACCCCGACTACCGCTGCTTTGGAGGTATCCCGTTCAGCAACGATAAAGGTTCCCTTATCATCGGGGGCATTGGTATTTTTTACATTGATAGGTATTCCAAGTAGTTTTACCGGAGCAATCGCCTCTTCATGAAACACATTCGCTCCAACGGAGGCCATTTCACGTATTTCCCGGTAGGTAATCTCTTCTATTGGTTTAGGCTGATCCACTACCCGCGGGTCCGCCATTAAAATACCGGATACATCGGTCCAATTTTCATAGACCTCAGCCCCTACCCCCCGTGCAGCAATAGCTCCGGAAATGTCGGAACCTCCCCGGGAGAAGGTTTTAAGAGTTCCGTCGAGAGTAGCCCCGTAAAAGCCGGGCAGCACATAGGTTTTCCGTTCCATCATCCTTTGGGCCACCAACTGATAAGAGTTTTCATGCACCTGTCCGTCATCAGTGAGGCGTACCACCTGCTCCGCATCAACAAAGTCGGCTTCTAGCAACTGGGCGATGAGCAGGCCGCTCAGGTATTCCCCGCGACTGGCCGCATAATCCGCTGAAGCACCGGCTTTTATTTTCTCTTCAACCTCATCGATTGCATCCTCAAGACTTCCGGTTAACTCCAGTTCCCGGGCAATTTCTAAAAATCGAGACCTGATAATTTCAAAGGTCGCATCTATCGATTCGTCCTTCTGCACCTTTGCATGACAGCTGTACAGCAGGTCGGTTATTTTCTCATCCTGCTTGTTTCGCTTTCCAGGGGCGGATACCACAATTATCCGTCTGCTCGGGTCTTGCTCAACTATCGATTTTACTTTTCTGATCTGGGCAGCTTCAGCTACCGAGCTGCCTCCAAATTTACATACCTTCATGAATCACTCCTTTGGCTGTGTGAGAGAACCTCATTTTACAAATAATTGCTGCGGATAATCAATAAACTTTTCGCAACCCTGTTCTGTGACCAAAAAGGGTTCGCTGTTTTCAAATCCGTACTTGTCCAGCCAAATACCCGGCATAAAATGGATAGTCATACCCGGCTGCAGAACGGTTTTATCGCCCGGACGTAGGCTGACCGTATGCTCCCCCCAGTCCGGCACAAAGTTCAGTCCGTAGGAGTAACCTACCCGCGATGGCTTCTCTACTCCGGTACCCTTCAAATTGCTGCGCCAGCGCTCCTCGACCTCTTCAGCGGTGACCCCCGGCTTAATAAAGCTAAGGGTGTCATTAAGCCCCTTCACCACCACCTCGGCAACCTTCTGTAAATCCTCCGGCGGCCGGCCTAAAAAGACGGTCCGTGACAGGGGGGCATGATAATGGTACCGTGCCCCGGCCAACTCAAGCAGTACTACATCTCCGGACTGATAGCTGCGGTCGGGATCAAAGGTCAGATGGGCGGTAGAAGTGCGTTCGGCAGAAGGCATAATCGGGAAGATAGCCGGAGAATCACCTCCGTATTCATCGGTGCCTGTAATTTGGGCGGCTACCACCTTGCCCGCTACATCCTTCTCCCAGACCCCCACTTCGATATTCTCGATGGCTGTGTCCATCACATTTCTGCAAATTCGCGAAGCCTGCCGCATATACTCGATTTCCGGTGGACTTTTTACCGTCTTAACCCAGTTCACCAGGTTGGTTGCGTCCATAAGGACGGCATTCGGCAGCTGTTCATCAAGCTCGACAAACATCTTTGCATTGAACCAGTAGCCGTCCATCTCCAGACCGAGGGTTTTATTCCCCAAGCCCTTGTCCCGCAGCAGCCCCGCCACGTACTGCATAGTGTGGATATAACGGGACTGTACATACTTATCAGGATAACCGTGAATATGCGACTCCGGCAGCCAGGTTGTAAGTCTGGCACCGTTCGAGTCCTGTTCACGACCGAACCAGAGCGGATACTCATCGGTCAGTGATACAAGCACCCCCTGATGCACATAAAAAGACCAGCCGTCATAGCCGGTCAGATAGTTCATATTGGCTGGATCCATCACCAGCAGCAGTTCAATTCCCTGATGGTCCATCAGCTCCTGGGTTTTACGTACCCGCCGCCGGTATTCTGATTCCGAAAAGACCTGTTTTTTCGCCATTTTAGTTACTCCTGCATGCGTATATGAGAAAGTGTGTGGGAGTGGATATCAAGCCTCATTTCAGCGTGGAATTTTGGTTCCCATCCCCTGCTCGACAGCCAAATCGTAAGCCTTAATTGCGATCATAGTATCCTGGACACCGACTCCGGTTAAGTCACATACGGTAATCTGCTCTTCACTCTCACGCCCTGACTTAATACCATTGATCATCTCGCCCAGCTCGCGGATTGGGGAATCCTCGGTAATAACCCCGTCTTTGATTCCCGAACGCATCTCGCCCAAGCGGAACACCTGACTCTTCAAATCACAGGCCAAGACATCAGCCTTCCCTAAAACCGCCGACTCAAGCTCCTGCTTCTCTTCGGTATCACAACCCATCGCAGTTATGTGCAACCCGGGATGCAGCCACTCGGCTTTGATATACCCCTTACGAGCAGGAGTGGTAGTGACAACTATACTGCTTTTGCGCACCACTTCTTCCGCATTGGCAGCTTTAATAACCTCTATGCCAAGCTCTTTACGCATATCCTTTACATATTGATCACGGACTTCATCAGAGTCGAGACTGAACATACGGATAGTCTTAATATCCCGTACTAGAGATAGCGCCTGCATTTGATACCGTGCCTGGGTGCCGGAGCCAATCACCCCGACATTCTGCGCACTTTCTGGAGCCAGGAACTTAGCAGCCACCGCACCGGCGGCACCGGTGCGCACCTGGGTGAGGTAACCGTTATCCAGCAGTACCCCGTCCAGGTAACCTGTCTCCGAGCTCAGCACCAGCATCTGCCCGCTGGCCGAGGGCAGTCCGAGTTTGTTGTTCTCAAAAAACCCGGAGGCCACCTTAATAGCCAAACGTTTGATTCCCTTGATATAGGCGCTCTTCACATCCACCTCACCGGATTTCTCCGGCACCGGGATCATCATGATAGGAGGTACCGTTGCATTGCCCTTCTGCAGTTCACTAAATCCGGTTTCGATTGCCTTAATTACGCTCTGATCAAGTTTTACTATACTCTTAAGTTCATTTTCATTGATTATGTATATAGGTTCCATACCTACCTCCTCTAGTGCACGTGCTTGTGCAGCACATTAAGAAATGCGGCTGGATCAACGCTGCTGCCGCTTATTACCGATGCTACTCGCTTACCGGCAGCCGCTACTTTTCCGCTTTGGAGTGCGGCGATCCCGACGGCAGAGGCCCCCTCAATTACCAGACTATGCTGAATGTACGCATACACCATAGCCTTCTCTATCTCCGCCTCATTGATAACCACATGTTGGTCAACATATTTCTGTATCAACGGCAGGGTGTAATGGTTTTCGCGTCCAATTCCACCTAAAAGAGAGTCTGCGAGGGTGTCCTTCTCTTCTACCGCCACCGGGTGTCCGGCCTTCACACTTTCGAGCATAGCCGGTGATTGGGCAATCGACACACCCACCACAGTAATATCCGGGTTAATCGATTTAGCAGCCATAGCAATACCTGCCAGCAAACCGCCGCCTGAGAGCGGTACCAGCAGCATGTCCAGGTCGGGACGACGGCGCAGCATCTCCAGGGCAATAGTTCCCTGCCCGGAGACAACCGCCGGGTCGTCAAAGGGCACCACCGGAACCATACCGCGCGATTCCATCAGTCTGTAATAGTGTTCCTCCGCCTCATCCTGGCTGTGCCCCTTTACCTCTACCTCTGCACCGAGTTCACGGATCTTCTGCACCCGGTAAGCCGGTACATGCTCGGACAGACACACCACCGCTTTAATACCGGTCTTACCCGAGACAAAAGAGACCGCCTTCCCGTGGTTGCCCGTGGAAAAGGTAATAACCCCCCGGCGCCGGTCTTCGTCGGAGAGCCCCAATATTTTGTTCGCCGCGCCGCGGACCTTAAAAGCGCCGGTGTTTTGCAGCGATTCAAGCTTGAAGAGCACCTCTGCAGCCCCGCTTTCGCGGGCTGCTGCAGGGGAGTCTATGAGGGGAGTTTCCCAAATCACATCCTCGATTCGCTTCTGAGCTTCAAACACCGAGTGTAAACCGGGCAGGTCGTGAGCAGTACTCTCGTAAGACTTACTCTTTTTAGACATTCTCCCCCCTATTTGGTGAAAAGCTGTATCGGGTAGTTGAACAAGCTCACGTTGCCGTCTTCGGTAAGATAGATACTGGCATCAATTTCAAAACCAACTTCCTCATACCAGATTCCGGGTATCAAGTGGAGGGCCATATTCTTCTTCAATACGGTTTTATCACCGGGTCGCAGGCTGATGGTCTGTTCGCCCCAGTCGGGAGGGTAATTTAGACCAATCGAATACCCGAGGCGTGACTCTTTTACTACAGTGGAGTGGGAGATAGCATCCCGCCATTTTGCCTCTACATCTTCGGCGGTAATTCCGGGTTTGATGAAATCAAGGGTCTTCTGCAGACCGTCCATCACGACCTCGGCGGTGTCTTTCATCAACTGAGGGGGGTTCTGGCCCAAGAAGATAGTTCGCGCGATTGGTGAGTGATAGTGGCGATACACCCCGCTGAGCTCCAGCAGGACAGCCTCGTCGCTCTTAAACTTTCGCTCCGACCAGGTGAGGTGCGGGGCCTTTGTCGCCTCGCCGGCCATCATGAGCGGAACAATTGAAGGATAGTCGCCGGCATGACCGTCGGTACCCTGATACTGCACCCGTACAATCTCCGCCGCAGCGTCACACTCTCGCACTCCGACATTGATGTTTTCAATGGCCGCATCCATTACCTTCTCGGCTATCTTTCCAGCCCGCATCATGAACTCAAGCTCTTTGTCCGACTTAATCGCCCGTACCCAGTTTACCAGCACATCCCCGTCTACAAATTTTGCGTTCGGGAGGTCTTTTTCTAGCTCCACAAAGGAGCGATGGGTAAAGTAGAATTGATCCATCTCAACTCCGATAGAACCTTTATCCCAGCCCTTCTCTTTAATGACATCGGCTACAAAGTTCATTGGGTGACGCTCGGTGGAGTGAACGTAGTGATCAGCATACTGTCGAATGTTATCATGGTTCAGATGGGTGGACATCTTGGCGCCATTGGCATCCATTCCGCGCCCCAGCCACATCGGCTCTTCCTGATTCAGAGAAACCAGCACACACTGGTGTACATAAAAGCTCCATCCGTCGTACCCGGTAAGATAATTCATGTTCGCAGGCTGACTTACCACTAGCAGGTCGATTCCCCTGGCCTGCATAGCCTCTTTCGTCTTTTTGACGCGTTCCTTGTATTCTGTTTGATCAAAAACCGGCATAATGCCTCCTTCGTCAATTTTTGGTGAGTATTTTGAAAGAATCTCAATGAATAATAAGTTAACGGCTACATAAAGCCGGAAAACTTCCGTTTTACTACTGCTGAAAACACATAATCGATCATAGTAATGTAATCGAAGACCGGCAGCCCCGTTGCTTCCTGTACAGCGGCGCCGTACGGAGGAAGCAGGCTGCACTCCAATAGCAGCAGTTTTACATTCGGCTGCGCCTCAATCAGCTGGTTCGCAATTTCCACTACTTCTGCTTCAACTGCCCCTGTATCCATAGTCCCATTCTCTTCGAATATGGAACCGTAGAATGATGGACAGGATTCCAAACCACGAATTACCAGGTCTTCTCCAGGGGTAATCCCTACCCCACTGAGCACTGAATCATCCAGCGATCTTGAATTCGCCGTAATAATACCGATCTGCCCACCGGGCTTTAGCATAGTACGCATAAATGTAATTTGAGCCAGACTTGAGAGGAACACCGGCACATCTACATTGGATGCGATTCTATCCTGGTAAAGGGCCATGAAGCCGCAGTCTCCGGTTATTGCACGCACCCCTTCAGACTGCAGGGTCCTTGCAGCCTGAATAAGGTCGTCCACCAGGGACATATCGTGGGACATAATACGCTTTACCGTAAAACCGGGTACCCGCTGAAAGCGCACCGGATAGTTGTAACTGGTGGCATTGGCCGTATCACCGGGAACAAAGGGTACATAGTTCTCCAGCAAGAGTATTCCGATTGCTTCTCCGTAGCTGACCTGTCCCGGTTTCACCTGGTAATTCATAGCTCTACCCCTCGTGGATCACTTAGCAAATGAGGCGTTTGGCAACCACAACGCTATCTCCGGAAAGATAATAATGAGCACCGTTGCCAGCATCAGCATCAGGATAAAGGGCGGCGTATGCCTTATAACCTCCCAATAGGGTCGCCGGAATATGAGCTGTGCAGTGAAAATATCACAACCAAAGGGGGGAGTAGCCGAACCAATAGCAGCTTGTAGAGTCACCAAAACACCCAAAAAGACGGGATCTACACCGGTGCGCAACACGTAGGGAGCAAAAATCGGAGTAAGAATATAGATAGCAACAATTGGATCAACAAACATACAGGCAACAAAATAGGAGATAACCACAAGTATGATGACCCAGAGCTGAGTCGGATCGGGACCGATGATGCCCGGCATTATCATCTGCGGCAGCCGTACAAAACTGAGGTACCAGCTGAGCGCCTGTCCGGCTCCTACCAGAATAAAAACCACTCCGGTTATAATACCGGTATCCAAAAAGGCATTGATCAGCTTTTTAATCGTCATGGTACGATACATGATTATCTCGAGAAACAACGCGTAGGCAACCGCCGCCGCGGCGGCTTCAGTCGGGCTGAAAATACCGGAGTAGATTCCACCGACGATAATCAGGGGAAAGCCGAGTACCAAAACTCCTTCCTTCATGGCGGTCCGTCTCTCTGCCCAGCTGGACTTGGGTAATACACCGACTTTCTTTATCTTGGAATAAAAAAAGGAATAGACTGAAAACATAAACAGGATCATTATTCCTGGAACAATTCCGGCAAGGAAGAGCTTTCCGATTGAGGTGCTGGTCACAACACCATACACAATAAAACCTATGCTGGGAGGAATCAAAAATGCGATATCGCTGGCGTTGATGATCAATCCAAGGGTGAAGGGGCTGTTGTAGCCAGCCTTCAACAGCATCGGACGCATAGTCCCGCCGATAGCAGCAACAGTAGCCTGGGTCGAACCGGAAACCGCCCCGAACAGGGTACAGGAGGCGCTGGTGGTAATCGCCAGACCTCCGGGGATATGACCCAAAAAGGCCTTCACCATATTGATAAGCCTAGGTGCCGAATGTCCGGAAGTCATGATGCTCGCCCCAAGAATAAACATTGGGACAGCCACCAGGGCTGGCGGTGTCATTCCGGTCACCATCTGCTGCACGATAACTGAAAAGTTAAAACTCGGAAACGCTAAATTAAGATGCAGTATCAGTGAACCCAGGAGAACCACCATGAAGGGAAATCCCAGGAGCAGCATACTGATCATACTTACCCATAAAACAGTCATTATTTACTCTCCTCTCATTTTGCTAATAACCTATGTTGACCTCGTCCTCGTACTCACTCTGCTGATCAGCGGAGAGCCAGACATCCTTCTCGACAATATTCTTGATAATGGTCCGTACATACTGAATACCCGCCGCAGCAAATCCGATTGGAACAATCACGTTGTGAGTCCAAAACGGCATCTGGAGCGCCGAAGTCTTCTGTCCCAACATCTGCATCTGGGCAACATAGAGGTAACTGTAGTAGGCCATCATAAACATTACGATTACATTTACCCCGGAAATTATGAAAATAAATATTTTCTCCATCTTGGGCGGCATCAGATCGAGAAAGGCGCCCATTCGTATATGCCTGGCCTTGCGGGCAGCATAACTCACCCCAACCATCGTCACCAGAATGATGAGCAATTTTGACACTTCATCGGCATAGTAGATACTCTGAAAAAACGACCGGGCAATCACGTTGGCAATCAGCAACGCCGTCAAAGCTGCAGTGCCGCCTGCCAATATGGTAACCTCGGTCCAGTCAACCATGAGTCCAATGAATTTTGCGATGCGCTTCGTACCCTCTTTTAGTTTTCCTGTTCCTTCTTCTTTACTCATAACATCACCTTTTTAAGGGATAAAGGGGATCCCCCGGGACCTTTGTCCCGGGAAATCCGCACTCATACTTTAGTCCACTCCGAGAGCGGCTTTAGCGTTCTCAATATCCTCGAGGAGGATCTCAAGTGCTTCTACGGCACCCTCACCGGCGATACCGGGATATTCTTCTTCCCATACCACCTGGGCCATTTCACTTGCTTTCTCAACTTCTGCTGCGTCCCATTCGGTCCACTCAATTTCGGGTTTCTCTTCTTCGATCTTAGCTCGGTCGCTGGCATTTCGCTCGTTGATCCAGTCTGCAGCCTCGGTGATGTTACTGTAGAAGTATTCCTTCATCATCTGCTGGTAGTCTTCCGGCAGACTGTCGTAGTGCTGCATGTTTACTACAGGAATTCCCAAGAAGGGTTCGGCCCACATCTGAGTGAAGTAATTTGTTACTTCGTAGAACTTCATACTGTAGTTGGCGAACATCGGCTGAATCTGTGCATCAATCAAGCCGGTCTGCAGTGCGCTGTAGATCTCTCCATAGCTCATCGGGGTGGGGCTCATACCGTATCCACGGTAGTCCTCAACCAGAAGCTTTGAACCCATCACACGAACCTTCACTCCCTCAAGATCTTCAATAGTTCTGATCTCGTCTACAGAGGTGAGCCACTGCCAGCCTTCGAAGAGGATTCCAAGGGGAACCAGTCCGTTGCGGCGGAAGGCTTCTTCCAGGAAGGGCATGATCTCGCCGTTGTTGACTACCCATTCGAGTACTTCAACGGTGTTGTCCTTCGGCCATAGGTAGTGCAGTGAAAGCACCTGTACCTCGGGTACGAACGCGCTGATCCATGCGAAATCGGTAAACACATACTCGACTACACCGATCTGAGCCAGCTCGTTGATATCACGTGTATCACCGAGAGTCCCATAAGGGTATACGTCCAGATTGTACATACCGTCGGTCTCTTCACGCATGTAATCGGCAAAGTTGTTTCCCCAAACGGTCATGAAATCGCCCTCGACCTCTTCCGAAGCCATTCGAACGTTAATCTCTTTCCCAGCAGGACCTTCTTGTTGGCCCTCAGCGAAAGCCCCGGTTACTGAAAGCAGCATAGCCAACAGTACCATCAAAACTACTAATTTTTTACCCATGTTCAATGTACCTCCTAAAATGGTTTTATTTCAGACGTTGTCAAATAACTCGGTGTTTTGAAACACCTGTCTTTGACACGCCAAGGTAAACTAATACGCAACATTTTTACCTCCTAAAAGTAAACTCCTCATCACCCCCCTTCCTTTTATTTCGCGAGATATTTCAGAGCTCCTGCAACCAAGAACTCTACTCCCAGGGGCATCACATCTTCGTCAATGTTAAAGCGCGGATTATGATGTGGAAAGTCGGTCTTCTTCGCGGCGTTGCCTGTCCCAAGAAAGGCAAATACCGCGGGAACACGTAAAGCATACGCAGCAAAATCCTCGCCGGCCATCGACGCATGCGGCACCACCCGGTTTTCATCACCGAGAATTTCTATCGCGGTCTCGCGGGCCAGCTGTACCATGGCGGGATTGTTGATAACTGCGGTATTCTCCCGCTCTATCTCTAGCTCGCAGCTGCAGCCGTGGGTTTCGCACACGCTCTCTGCAAGATGCTTTAATCTCTTTGGCGGATTCTCACTACTGTCCGGTCCGCCCTCGTAGAGATACCGCATGGTACCCTCAAGCACAACCTCGTCGGGGATAATGTTGTTCTTTGACCCACCCTGTATTTTTCCAAACATGATTACAGTCGGCTTCATCAAACTTATTTCGCGGGTTTGAATTCTCTGAGCATTTTGAATAATATCGGCGGCCGCCACAATTGGGTCGACTGCGCTTTCCGGATACCCGGTATGTCCGCCCTTGCCCTTTACAGTAATTTTAAACACATCCATGGTTGCCATTACTGCTCCAGCTTGCAGGCCGATCAGTCCGCTTTCTAAGGGGGTCCAGATATGAATACCCATAGCGGCATCCGGCTCCGGATCCTTCAGCGCTCCCTGTTCAATTAGTATTTCCGCTCCCGCCGTTTCTTCATTCGGCTGGAACAGGAATTTGATTCGGCCGCTTATCTGATCCTGCTTACCCACAAGCACCTTGGCCGCTGCCAGCAGCATGGCGGTGTGCGCATCATGACCGCAGGCATGCATGACTCCGTCGTTCTGTGATTTATAGGGGACCTGGTTCTCCTCCTGAATAGGAAGGGCGTCCATATCGGCACGCAGCAGAAGTGTCGGTCCCGGATGGGCTCCCTCAAGGGTGGCTATAACTCCCGTTTTAGCCACCCTCTTGGATGTAAGCCCAATATCTTTTAAATAGTGTTCAACTTTTTCCGCGGTTCGATACTCTTCAAATCCAAGTTCGGGGTGTGCATGAAAATCCCGACGGAGTTCAATTAACTCGTCTCTTAGTGCAGCAACTTGGTCTTTCACAGTCATTCTCCAACCGCCTTATATCAGATTTCTCTCTAGCAGCGTTTCGGCCACCTGTACGGCGTTCAATGCCGCACCCTTGCGGATATTGTTGGAAACTACCCACAGATTCAATCCGTTTTCAACGGTAGCATCCTCTCGCACCCGTCCGACCATCGTCAGGTCTTCATCGTTGCTCATGAGGGGAGTCGGATACAGCTCTTTGTCGGGATCATCCACAACCTTTATGCTTGCAGCTTTGCCCAGAAGTTCCAGCGCCTTTGCACGGGAGAGCTTCTTCTCCGTCTCGATATTCACCGACTCAGAATGTCCGTACCAAACCGGTACCCGTACACAGGTGGGGGAGACTTTAATGGACTTGTCCAAAATTTTATGTGTCTCATTCACCATCTTATACTCTTCCTTGGTATACCCGCCCTCCTGGAATACATCGATATGCGGGAGACAATTGAAGGCAATCTGGTTTCCATAGGCCTTCGGTTCTTTCACCGCTCCGGTTTCAAGATACTCCTTAGCCTCACTCCGCAGTCCCTCAAAGGCTCGTAAACCGGAGCCGGAGACCGCCTGGTACGTGGAAACCACTACCCGCTTAATATTAGCATAGTCATGCAGAGGCTTGAGCGCAACTAACATTTGAATAGTTGAGCAATTTGGATTGGCAATAATTCCATTATGCCCATCCAAGTCTTCCGGATTGACCTCCGGGACTACCAGAGGGCAGTTGGGATCCATGCGCCACTGATTGCTGTTATCTACCACCACAGCGCCCTGTTTTACCGCCCCGGGGGCCAGTGCCTCACTGGCATCTCCACCAGCGGAAAAAATCGCAATATCTATATCTTTAAAGTTTTCAAATTTTGCTTCCAGCACCTTATAGCCTTGACCGTTGTACTGAACCTCTTTGCCCTCATTAGCCGCTACATCCAGCGGCCGAAATTCGGCCACCGGAAAACCTCTACGCTCGAGAGTCTTTATCATCTCGCTACCAACCATTCCCATGGCACCAACTACTGCTACGTTGTATCTATCTTTTTTTGCCATCTCACGTACTCCTTATTTCAGCTTGCCGGCTTCGATATCTTTGATAACACCGCTGAGAATCTCAATCCCCTTCATCAGGTAGTCCTCAGTTATCACCAGCGGCGGGAGCAGTCGAGCTACATTATTATGGTGTCCGCCAACTTCTATCATCACACCACGCTGATGGCCGTATTTGCGCACCATCTTCGCAAAATCGGATGCCGGCTCTTTGGTCTTCTTATCTTTGACCATTTCAATAGCCATCATGAGTCCAATACCTCGTACTTCACCCACAATCGAACTCTCAGCTTCAAGCTTCTTCAAGGGCTCCATCGCCTTTTTTCCCAGTTCGATAGCCCGCTCGGGAATCTGATTCTCAGACATCCACTTCAAGGCTGCATGTCCGGCTGCAAAAGCCACCATGTTTCCACGGAATGTACCAATTGTTTTACCTGCCGGCCACGTATTCAGAGATTCTTTATAGGCAATCGCGGAAATCGGGAACCCAACTCCACCAAGGGCCTTACTCATTGTTACGATGTCCGGGACAATTCCGAAGTGCTCAAAAGCAAACATTTTTCCGGTACGTCCAAGTCCGGACTGAATTTCATCGCAAATCATGATTACGTCGTGCTTGTCACAAATCTCACGTACCCGCTGCATGAAACGTTTGGTCGGAATAATGGTTCCGCCTTCTCCCTGAACCGATTCAAGAATAACCGCCGCCGGTTTTGAATAGCCGGAGTGGCTGTCGCTGAGTACCCGTTCCAGGTTCTCTGCGGCCTGCAGATCTACATCTTCATCTGGGCATCCGAAGGGATTGCGATACTTATAGGGAAAAGGAATAAACTGTACCCCCGGGACCAGAGGTCCAAGACCATCACGGTGGCTGCTGTCGGTGGTCAGTGCCAGTGAAGTACCTGTCATACCATGATATGCACCTTCAAATGCAATAGTGCCCCAACGGCCGGTGTTGTAGCGCGCCAGCTTAATCGCCTGTTCCACTGCATCCGAACCGGTCGGACCTCCAAAGAACACCCGATTCAACTCTTTCGGCAGCAGACTACCCAGAATCTCAACCATCTTTTGGCGTGTTTCGGAAGGTATGTCCAGTGAGTGGGTTACGTCATCAATCTGCTTATGTGCTGCTTCCAGCACGTCCGGGTGACCATGACCAACAGCCATTACTCCGGCTCCGCCGAACATATCTATATACACATTGCCGTCCACATCTTCAAGTGTGGCGCCTTTGCCGCGTTTGAGGGCCATCGGCATGCCCTTCGGATAACTGACTACTGAACTCTCATGTTCACTTTGATATGTGAGAATCTCCTGGCTTTTTGGACCTGGAGGGGCCACCTTAATTGTAGGTGCTCCTTCTAATGAAAGTTTCGCTAAATCTTGTTCAGAAATCATCTCTTACCTCCTGAAAGTTTTTTTATAACCATATCTCTCAGCGGTAGGACCCTTCGAGAGGTTGTACTAAATTGTTGGAACTCACGGTTCCTGCAGCTACAGCATGCATAACTCAAGAAAAGACAAGCCTTTACTTCAGTTAAGCTCACTGTTTCAGTTAAGCTCACTATTTTGCCCAAGGCGCTCGGAAATCCGTGCTGCCGCATCTTTCAAGGGAGAACGCAGACTGTTAAGCCGCTCTTCCGTAAGCCTCATTGCAGGTCCGGATATCGAAATAGTTGCCACCACATGGCCGCGATAGTTGAAAATAGGAGCAGCCATACTGTTTAGGTCGTCACTGAACTCCTTTATCTCATAGGCAAGGCCCCGGTTACCGGCAGCATCAACCTCTGTAAGGAACTGCTCACGGTCAGTAATTGTTGCGCTTGATCTCGGATTCATCGGCAGTTCAGCGATAAACTCCTCACGCTTCTCCTGAGAGAAGTCCGACAGCAACAGCTTGCCGGATGCGCAAGTGTGCACCGGATAGGTATAGGTTACATCGGGGTTGAGGGTAAGGTGATGGGAGCTTTTGACCTCATCAATTGCTATTACCATATTCTCAACCAACACGTTCAAATAGATATTTTCCTCGGCAACCTTCATAAGCTCGATCATAAGCGGTTTGGCTACATCCCTCAGGTTCCTGCTAAGAGGAACTGTACTGCCCAGCTTAAATAGTTTGAAGGTAAGACCATAGCCGTCCCCAACCTTCTCTACATACCCGACTTTTTGAAAGGTAGCCAACAGTCGATGCACATTAGCTCGGCTGAATCCAAGTGCTTTTACTATTTCAGTCGGTACTACCGGTTGATGGTTCCCAATGTATTCAAGCATCTGGAAGGCCTTAAGAACTGTTGTGGCCAATACATAGCCTTTTTTCTCACTAGTTTCTTTTTCGCTATTTGAACGACTGTTTATATCTTGTAACACATAAGTATTGTGTAATAGGTTTTCGGTTTTGTCAACATTTTTTTTGACTTTGTTTGCAGCCTTGTTTGTGGCGCGTTTTTAGCGTTCCTAAGCTGGTACAACAAAATTTTCCCCTTACAGTTGTTCGAAGATTGGTGATAGAATAGCCAATGCAACGAAACAATTACTTTCTGAGAAAGAAAATATCTTATGTGGCTTAGGAGTTTGTAAATTACATATCAATAATTGTTTGTTATATAGATAAATAGTGTATTTTAAACACCATTCTTCGAGCAACAGTACTAATAGGGAGGCGGGACTTCCTCTACAGTGCGCTGCAGCGCCGGTACCACTTCCTTTAACCGCTCTTCATCTAGCCGATCAGCAGGGCTGGACACACTTATTGCGGAACATACCTGCCCTTTTGAATCAAACACAGGCGCCGCCACACAATTCAGCTCCTTACTGAGCTCCCGTCGATCAAAGGCTACCCCTCTCTCGCGCACCCGTTTTAACTCATCCATAAAAGCCCTGGGGTCACAGATGGTATATGGAGTAGTACGAACAAAACTAAGTCGAGAGACTATCACCTCCTGCTCTTCAGGTGGTAAAAAAGCCAGTATTACTTTTCCCAAGGAGGTATTATGAAGAGGATCCGTACTGCCAATCGAGCGGTCAAGTTTTAGATAGTTCACCGGCTCGACCTTATCGATGTACAAAATCTCATCTTGGTACATCACCCCATTATTAACCGTCATACCAAGAGCCTGTGAGAGGCGGAGCATGGCCGGGCGAGCAGTATCAATCAAGTTCTTCCGATGGGGAACCGTATTCCCCAACTCAAACAGTTTGAAGGTTAAATTGTAACTTCCGGGTTTTGATTGCTCAACCAATTCGAGTTCTTCGAGAGTGGCAATCAAGCGGTGTGCATTTGACCGGCTCAGTTGGAGCTCCTTTGCAACACCGTTAGGAGTTACCTCTCCATGACGGCTTAGACACTCTATAATGCGGGTTGTTGCCTCTACCGTTGAAAGCACTTTTGAACTACTCTTTTTATGCCCCATAGTGGAAAACTATATCTCTTGCATGGTTCCTCGTCAATAATACTTTTGCGTGCAAATTAGCCCCTTAAAGTAGCTCGCAAGTTCACTATTCTTTCTATCCCTTATCTGAACCACTATCTAACTACACCACTATTCAAGTTGAATTGTCCTCTGCTGCGCTTCTTCCAGAGACACCCGGCGGCTGCCCAGGGGGCTTCCATGCAGCAGCACAAACTCTTTTGAGTCATCATTAAGCAGGGCAGTTGGAAAATAGAGTATCAGTCTGCCCGAATCATCGGTGCGGGCATTGACAAGAGAGGCGAATCGGCGCCCGCGTTTTAGGGTTACATGCACAGGATAGTTGGACCTGCCGGCTTGAATCTCAAATCTTGCTGTTGCTCCTTCGATTGCTACCGGGCTGATCTTTCCGTCAGTCAATTCCGGGAGAGAAGTGATCGTGATAGCGCCTTTACGTTGAAGAACCACAGTTGAAAAATCGGCATCCGGTACCGGTGCGACAGTAGCTTCACTACTGATATTCGGCCCCTCATAGCTGCGGCCCGAGGAGAGCTCAAGAAACTTCAAACTGTATTCATCTCTGCTCGCCTCCCCTGAGCTCTCAGTTGGCGGTGTTATTGACACATATGGAGTATTCGGATCCAGATACCTTGGTAATTGCGTGAGTTGATAGGTTCTCCCCGCTTCAAGCTCTTCAGCATCAACCACATATTTTCCGGCAATAGGGCTGTTTGCTGTACTTAGCACCACCCGGGCGGAATCGGAGAGCAAGCTCACCATACCATCGGGGTTTGTTGCAACTTTTTCTATCATCCAATCATTATCAGAGTTTTTTTGCCAAGAAAAAACCTGGGCTGCTCCGCCTGTATCAAGCCGGATTAGATTCTCACGACGATCCAGGCGTATTTCCTGAAACACACGCCGTGTACCTTCAACATCAATCTTCTGCTCATACCAGCCGCCGCGTCCATCCCGGTAAAACAGAACCTGTTCCTCTTCAGCTGTAACAGCAAATTGACCGTTACTCAAGATTCTAATTCCCGAGGCAGTACCGTCTTCCCGGCGCAGGTACATCCATTCATCGTTGCGGAAACTATCACGAACTACACTGCCGTCGGATCGGTAGATCATCCCTGCAAACACTGCGGAGGCCCTGGAGCTGGTGGTATCACGTTGGAAGAAGTTATTTGTGTCCGATGGCAAGGGAAGAATATCGAGGATATTCCGCTTATCCTGCTCCTCTCCCTGCTGGAGTACAACCTTCTCTCTGGGATAATTTACGATATGAAAAGGATCTACAAAATGAACGGTTGCCTGGGGGTCATAGCTAACCCACCCGGCATCATCATAGAACACCTCTACATGGGCGTGGTAGGCTCCCGACCCCTCCTGTCCATAACCCCACATATGGCCGGGAGGAATATAGGAATCTACCACCTTTGTAGGAATTCCTACTACCCTCAGCAGAAGGGCCGCTACATTTGCATATCCCTCACAGTAGGCTTTGCCGGTACGCAGTACATCAACCGGATTACTCGAAGAGCGCAGTGTATAAGAGACATTCTCACGGATGTAACGCATTACCGCCTCTACCGCTTCGTGCTGGGTCGCAGCGCCGGAGGTAACAGATTCTGCGGTACTCCGAAGTCTTGCTATCTCGGTGTTGGTCATCGGTGTTTTTTCCACAAACTCCCGCTTGACTATTTGTCCGTTCCCGCGGGTAATTTCTATCCCCTTGCGGCTGGTCGAGTAATCCAGATACTCTTCGAGGCCCTGGTCAGTGTAACGCGAGTCAACGGGAAAGGGAACATCCGTGCGCAATTCGTCGAGCTTTGCAGTCGTGCGTACGACAATATAGTTCGATCCACGCTCCACTACTCTCTGGCTGTTCGAATTATTCTCATATTCAAAAAAGTCATCCAGAAGCTCCTGATTGCCGCTCTTGATGGTAAACTCAAAACTCATCTCACCATCGACAATTTTCGTATCGCCAAATACATGCATCGAAAGCAGGATCAAAAATATAATTATCAGTAATCTGTAAATTTTCATATATACCTCAATAGACCTATTGTTGTAAAGATAATAAAATACACCTCGAAATCAAAATTTAAAAGCGCGAGGGTCTTCTGCAATAATGGATAAATCTGCACCTCTCACCAATACCCTTTACTTTTCAATCGGCGGCTCTGAATACCCGATTCTCATTCAGTACAACCGCCGGCAAAAGCATATCCGACTGAGAATCAACTCTGAAAGCCGGATTGTCCTTTCTGCACCAATCGGAACTTCCCACAGTAAAATACAGGGAGTACTTAAACATAAACAGGAGTGGCTTGTCTCGAAAATCCAGGAGACACAGCAAGGCTTGAAACAGAATAATCCAACTGAAAAGGTATACCTGGAGGGTCGTCCATTCCTAGTTGAGTTTGAAAATCCCGAACTAAGCATCTATAGCCTAGTCGTAGATTATGAGCAGCACAAAGTGTGCATTTCAGGGGACCCTGCAAATCAGCAGCAGATTACCGACGCATTAGAAGGATGGCTGCGGAAAGAGGCGAAGCAGAGGCTTGTCAGCCGCGCAGAAATAGTTTCAGAGGAGCTCGGCATCCCCTATAAAAAAATTTTTCTACGTAATCAAAGAACCCGATGGGGCAGCAGTTCTACCCGGGGCAACATCTCCTTAAATTGGCGAACCGTAATGGCCCCGCCTGGGGTGCAGCGTTACCTTCTCATTCATGAACTGGTCCATCAAAAGCATATGAATCACTCCACCCGCTTTTGGCAGGAAGTAGGACGCAGATGTCCGGGGTATAGACAACACGAGGCATGGCTGAAGCAGAATCGCGCTTTAATAGGACTCTTCAGAGACTATAAATGAGCTTTCTGCATTACTTATTAGTTTGTGTTTGAAGGTGGGGCATCCGCCAGGGCAGCAATGATCCGATCGCAGTGACTGGTATAATAGTTGTACTCTTCAGAGTAGATTCGATGGGCATTCTGATCGGGCTCATAGCGTTCATCAATTTTTACCAATTCTTCGGCCACTGAGGAAAGGCTCCCCCCCCTTCCAAGGTAAGTAAAAGCAGCTATTGCTCCACCGGTTAGCTCCGCATCAATGATTCTTGGAACCTCTATAATCTTACCAGTTATATCAGACTTCATCTGGTTCCAGATGGTGTTCCGCCCTTGCCCTCCCGATACCCGCAGAGTGGCTACCTCACATTCCTCTTCTTCAATTTTTTCAATCAGATCCCGGATTCCGAATCCAATTGAACTCACTACCGCCCTTCCCATTTCCGCCGCTCCGTGGTGGGCTTCAAGTCCGGTGAAAGCGCCTCCGGAAAACTCCCATACCGCCCCGCGATGCAGGGAAGGAAAAAAGTACGGTAAATCGTTACTTGGGATCACTTCTGCAACTTCTTTGAGCATCTCATAATAGCTGCGATGTTTTTGGTTTGAGAAGCTGCGGAACCATTCAAATATTCTGCCGGTAGATGAAAGAATTCCGGCTATGTTATACATCCCCTCGATGGTATGGGGTAAACATCGTATCTGCGGATGAACAACCTTACGATCACTGCAGCAGTTGATTCCCTCCGAGGTTCCGGTGCGGTCGCAGGTTCGCCCAGGGACGGTCACGGCGGTCCCCAACAGGGACATCAGAAAATCGGCGCCCGTAGCCACCACAGGGGTTCCAAAAGGTAACCCGCTTATTTCAGAGGCCTGCCGGTGTACTTTGCCTGCAAGTTTTCCGGTTTTCAGCAGGCTTGGAAACTTATCTGCCTCAAAGCCATAGGCGGATATCCCGGACTCATTCCAAATATAGGGAGCAAACTCTCCGGATGGAGTAAAGGCCGAAGCCTCCCCCGTAAGTCGAAATGCAAGGTACTCCGGGCAGCCTAAAAAAGCTGCTGCTCCTTCATATACCTCCGGTTTATTCTGTGCCAGCCAGCCGACCTTCGGTAGAAAAAAGGAGGGTTCTCCACTTATCGCTCTGTCACGTTTATTTATCCAAAGAGAGGCTTCACTGAGGGTTTTTCCGTTGCGATCGATTGGCACGATAGTAGGACCGTTCCCGCTTATTGCAATTGCAGCTATTAACGAGGGCTTAGAAAAAGAGTGAAGTGCCGATATTAGAGCATCCCACCAGGATTCGGCCGGCCAAGTCTCAAGGGGTCCCTGCCCTTCCAGTTCAAAAGGAACGCGAGCCCACTCTATCAGCGAACCACCGGCATCAATAAGCCCGGCTTTTAAGGATGAAGTACCGACATCAACCGCACATACAATTGGACCTTCGGCCTTGTTAATTTCTAGCTGTCCCCTGCCGGTCTCAATAGCCAACGCATCTCCCCCTGAAAATGAAGCTACCACTTCGCCCTTGGTAAGTCAATCTAAACTGGCTTGACTTAGCTAACAGATTGACAAAACAGACTGACAAAACAGCCGGCTTGACATCTTCAGTGCACATACGTATGCTGTATACGTTAGTGTTTTCTTCGAGGGAGGGACGTAGTCCCGACCGGCGGTTAAAGTCCGCAAACCCGTGAGAACGGGTGGAAACGGTGAAATTCCGTTACCGACAGTGTAAGTCTGGAAGGGAGAAGGAGATGCAGAAGATATTAATATATCTAATCGTAAATCTCCCCGAAAGACCGACCTTACCACTCATTTTTATTGGAGGATTTATATGTCCACACAATTCTTGAAGGGTCGGCGAAACCATGTTATTGGTGTCCCGAAGCTTATTGTTTTTCTTCTCGTTTCGATGGTTCTGGCTCTGGCAGCAGGCTGCAGTCCCAAGGAAGCTGTCCAGGAATCAGCCTCCGAGGCCGATGCAGAAACAACTGCCGACAGCAGCTCAGCCGCAGCACCGGCGGAGTACGAAATTGCCGTTTTTATTCCGGGTGCACTGGCCGGAAGTCCTACTTATCAGATGCTGGCCGATGGTGTAGAGCAAGCGGCCCAGGAGTATGAGGCAGCCTCGGTTAAAATTGTTGAAGGCGGTTTTAATCAGTCCGAATGGCAGGACAAAGTGACTCAGCTGGCCGCCACCGGCACCTACGAACTGATTGTCTCTAGCAACCCTGCTCTGCCGGAGATCAGCCGCAGAGTAAGCAGCTCCTTTCCGGATCAGAAGTTCTTATTGTTCGACGGATATTTGGAGGGGGAAGAAAATATCTATACCTTTCGCTACAACCAGTTTGAACAGGCCTTTTTAGCCGGACACCTGGCCGGGCTGGTTACCAGCAGTTCTATGGAAGGCGCAAATTCCGA
>JAWLDZ010000010.1:59039-60907 GCA_041686355.1 Spirochaetaceae bacterium | reverse complement strand
GGGCCGGTATAGCCGCCGAGGGTATCCAGTTGGGCTTCTACCTCAAAGCGCACATTATCCGCTTCGGGAAGGGTAAGTACAATACTGTCCTCTTCCTCGGAAAAGAACCACTGCTGGTCAATGCCGGGCCCGGTAATATCGAGCTTTATGCTGCCCAGCACATCTCCAAAACCCCTCGAGGCAGTCGTGAAGCTAAGCTGCGGAGTAACCGTAGCGCCCGCCTGGGGCTCTACATTACACGCAACTATACTTAGCAGCAGGAACATACCAAGAACAGCAGCTGCACGGGCATGAGTCCCCCAGCCAAAATTGAATTTCTGATTACTCATTGCACCCCTCCAAAATCCCAATACAGCTTAAGAATTATGGTTGCATATTGGGGAAACTCTTGTTCCAAAAATTCCACAACCGCATCCTCATCCAACGCGCTGGGATCAAGATCAAAAACCGAAGATATAGCATCCTCGACATGTGAGGGTACGGAATAGCCGTCGGTACTGCTCTGTTCACCACTGCCCACCGAGCGTACCTGGCCAAGATTGTTGCTCAGGGATACTCGCCCTTGCTCCACGCTTAAAACGTACCCGTCGTATACAAAAACCGTACCGCGCACTGCGGCGGTCGATTGGGCGCTGCGCAGCTTAAAGTTGTTCTGCAGTCCTTTGGAGGAACGCACATTTGCCTTTATCTTGCCGACCTTGAGGTTGAGCTCGGTGTCGATGGTGCCCTCTTTCTCTATTAACTCCTCCAATTCCATGCGGGTGAGCGGTTTAACCTCCAGCACAGTGTCACCGACAGCAATTTTCGCATTGGCATTAAACCCCGTTGAAACGGTGGTTCCAAGCCCCAGCTCCATTCCGACTTCCGCTTTCTGCCAGCTCCCGCCGGAGACCTTCAGCTCTACCTTGCCCTTTGTTTCTTCTATCACTGCATTCACCGAGTAGACCGGTGCGGCGAACAGCAGAAACACCCCCGAAAACAGTAGAATAATCAGTATCGTTCTATATTTTTTCATTATCATCCTCACTTTAAAATCTGAAAGAAGCATCAAGGCGGGCTACAGACTGAAGGCTGTCATAGGCTTCCATAAAAACTCCTTCGTTCGGAAGGAATAAGCCTCCGGAAAGGGTTATTCCCACATCGGAAAGGGGCCTGAATTGCAGGGACAGGTCGATTTCGCTTCCGAGGTACGACTCGTCGGATGTAGGGTCGATGCCCGCTTCCGAAATAGCTCCTCCGGTGTTTCTAAAGAAGGTAATCGCCGTCAAAGTTGTTTGGAACTTTTCAAGGGAACGGCTATTTGTCTTGGAGAAAGGCCTCATAGAAAAAGATAACTCACCTAATGAGATATTTCCAATTTGAGGGGAAAAAACAATTCCGAATTGAGGAGAGGCGGACAGTGTAATAAAGTGGCTTGAAATACCCTCGCCCCCATACCCGCCGTAAAAGATGTTGTGGTCGTTATCTCCGGAGGAGTAGAGCCCTCTTGCTCGGACCCTCGTGAAATAGAAGTCCTGATTGTAGTAGCTCAGGCCGCCGCCAAACAACAATGCTGCGGTAGCATATTTGCCGTGCCCGCGGTTCAGGTAAAGAAACAGGTTCTGATACAGCGACGGTGCAAGAGCGCCTCGTAATCCGAATCCGATGTGTTCGCTGTGTATGCGGTCATCCGGGTTGGTAAAGTTCTCTTCCGGCTGCAGATCCTGCTGAAGCACTAGATTAAGGATCAGCTCCTGCTCAAAGGCGATTGCAGGAATAGTCATTTTAAGGGTTTCGATTATCTTTGGAGGGCTAAGCTCATACCCGTGGTCAGCTACGTTTTCCTGCAGATTGTAATCGCTCTGGGTAAGCAATATGGATGAACTCGG
>JAWLDZ010000010.1:32593-58939 GCA_041686355.1 Spirochaetaceae bacterium | reverse complement strand
GGTTTCGATTATCTTTGGAGGGCTAAGCTCATACCCGTGGTCAGCTACGTTTTCCTGCAGATTGTAATCGCTCTGGGTAAGCAATATGGATGAACTCGGCACAAAGGTAAGTCCGGTGTAACCGGCGGAGACCTCCAAAGAGAGGTCCGGCAGTTCAAAGTTCAGCCGAAAACCGTCCAGATTGTGGTTAAGTACGTAGCCGGTGAACTCGGAGAAACGGAACCTGCCCAGGGAGTAGCGCATAAGATACTCCTCTCCCTCTGCTCCGAGGAGTCTGCTCCCACAGGCATACAGGTTCTCTATATCTGCAAAAAACGGATGGTCTTCATTGTAAATTAAGATTCCCCGGGCGTAGAGACCGAACTCATCAGAAAAGTCGGAGCTCAGCCAAAGACCTGTGTGCACGGCCTGTTCAAATTCGTAGTCTGGTTGAAGGACAGCTCTGCTGGTGCTCTGCAAAAAGCCGCCCCAGTCGGTTACAGTTTCAGAAAACAAGGGAGGGGTAACCAAAAAGAGTATCAGGATTAACCCCAGTAGGGCAGAAACTCTGGTTGTCATGAACGCTCCTCCTTCCACTCTAAAACTCGTCCGAGAATTTGAACCGCATCAGTACCGCTTATAGACCGTCCGGGAGTGGACTTACCGGGAATACACTGCAGATACTTCAGTTCTCGGGCTGCGTAGCGGGGTCCGGGAAACAGCGTGTACATTAGGCCGCCACGTATATCGAAGGCTTTCATTAACAAGTAGGAGTACTCGCCCAAGCTGATGGGGTCGTCGCTTGCCGATAATCTCTCCACCCATCCTCTCCGGCTCAATGTTGAAGCCGCTTCTTGCGGTGAAGTCTCCTCCGGCAGTTCGCCCGCTGCAGTCATAATTATATAGGCCGAATATCCATACACAGCCCTTTCCTGCTCTAGGAAGCGATCGAGAGTTTCGTTTGACTGAGCACAAAGATGAGAAATGGAGAGGAAGAAAAGATATCCGACCAAAAGATACAGACTGTTTTTTTTTCTCATAGAACCTCCTGAATTATGGTTGTCTATTCAGTACAGGTATTAAGTTCATGGCCAACCAAACTTTTTTAGATGCTTATTCACTATATAATATGTACAATTGGGTATACCCCAATTATACTACCCTTATCAACAAACGCAACATAAACTTTATGTGGACGTTTTGAGATATTGTTTTTATACCTGGGGGTCACTGATGCGCGGTAAAACTCTGTATGTTTTTTTTATTCCCGTACTTATCACTCTTCTGTTTTCACTTATGAGCTTTCTTCCGGTGTACCAAACCTTTGAAAACAGGATGTACGACCTTTTTCTGGCCATTCGACCGGAAATTGAAGAGGATGAACGCCTGCTGCTGCTTGATGTAGACGATTTAGCTATTTCAGAGGTAGGGGTTTGGCCCTGGAGCAGGGACATTATGGCCAACGGCCTGCTGCTTTTGCGGGAGTTCGATGCCGGGCATATAGTTTTTGATATTGAGTATACCGAAGAGAGTCCCCTGGGGGTCAACTCACAGGTTCTGCGCAATGAGATTCCCGAGCTGTTTCAACAGGAGTTTCGGGAGGTGCAAAATAACATTGACGCACTTTTCAATGCCCTGGCGGCCGGACAGATTCCCCTGGATGAGGCTGAGAGCTATATTGATGAGTTACAGCAGCTCACCGAGGAGTCCCGGAACACCCTGCTTACAAAGGTACGGGATATAGAGCGGGATAACGATGCATACTTTGGCACAATGGCTCGCTTGAACGGGAGGAGTTTTTTTACTACCTCCGCTCTTTCCGAGGAAGATGCTTCGGTAAATGAAACCTTGATAGAATACGCTGAGGAAAATGTTGCCCTTACACAGGTAACAGGAGAGAATCCGGGACTGCGAAAGGCAGAAGGGATACGGCCTGCGATCTACCCTATTCTGAGCCGGGCTCGGGGCGCGGGCTTCCCCAATGTAAAGGTTGACCCTGATGGTGTGCGACGACGGATAGACCTGCTTATCGAATACGAAGGCAAATATTTTCCGCAACTGGCATTTGCACCTCTGCTGCAGTGGTTGGGGAATCCTGAAGTAGAGGTGACTGGGCAGGCTATTACTCTGAGGGATGCCGAGCATCCGGATAGAGGAAAGAAGGATATAAAGATACCCCTCACCGAGACAAACCACGTATTAATCAATTGGCCTCAGCAAAGCTATGAAGAGAGTTTTCGACATCTCAGTTACTATGAGCTGGTATATAACCGTGAGCTGGAGCGGAGATTAATTGAGAACTTAAAAATAATGGAAGATGCCGGTTACCTCTCATACCACGAGGGCGATTTCCCCCTCATGGATGCCTTTAATTACGCGGAAGATATCAAGCAGGAGGTGCTGGAAGGGGGAGATCCGGAGTTGATGGACGAGTACGTTGAGGTTCGCCGCATGTTCTTTTCCGGGGTAGATGATTTCTTGAACGGTTCGGCGGAGTCTTCCATTGATTCCGAGATAGACAGGATGCTCTCCTCCGGTCAATTGGATGAGCAGACGGCGGAGGCATACCGGGAAATAAGGAGCCAGATACCTGAAGTTTTTTCAGCCGGCAGAGATGTGCATGAAAACCTTGCATCTTCAAGGGCTCGGCTGGAGGAGGCGATTCCTGATTCCTTCATTATTATCGGCTTTGTGGGTACCTCAACCACAGATATTGGGGTAACCCCCTTCGATGAAGAGTATATGAATGTTGGTACCCATGCCTCTCTGGCAAATACTATTCTTCAAGAGAACTTTCTTGATGAACTTCCAGAATGGTATTCGATGATTCTAGGACTTTTGGCCGCACTGTTGGTGACCCTGGTGATCCGGCGAATGACACCAGTGCATTCCCTGCTCTTCGGTATCCTGTTTTTATTGGTGATAGTTGCTGCGGCTCTGGGTGCATTTGTAACAACCGGGGTATATCTACCACCACTGATACCGATGTCCTCCGTATTTTTTACCTTTTTAGTTCTAACGGCGATTCAGTTCCTTCAAACTTCAAAAGACCGGATGTATATTAAGAACGCCTTCAGTCACTATTTATCGGCTGATGTTATCAATGAGTTACTCTCTGATCCGGACAAGCTCTCCCTCGGTGGGGATAAAAAGTATATGACTGCTCTGTTTACCGACGTAAAGGGCTTTTCGACTATCTCGGAGCAGCTTGATCCAAATGAGCTGGTAAGTTTACTGAATCAGTACTTATCCGAGATGAGTGATGTAATTTTAGAGCAGAGGGGTACCATCGATAAATATGAAGGGGATGCAATTATCTCCTTTTTCGGGGCTCCCCTTGAATACGAGGACCATGCAGCGCGGGCCTGCAGATCGGCAATCCAGATGAAAAAAGTTGAGGAGGATCTGAACAGGCGCTTTCTTTCTGAAAGGTTGTCTCCGGCCCCGGTTTTTACCCGAATAGGCATAAATACCGGTGAAATGGTAGTGGGGAATATGGGGACAGTCCGCAAAATGGATTATACCATCATGGGAAATTCGGTAAATCTGGCAGCCCGGCTGGAAGGGGTGAATAAGCAGTATGGAACCTGGATTCTGGTAAGTGAGCCCACATTTCTTGAAGCGGGCGGAGAATTTGTTGGCAGAAGACTGGACAGAGTCCGGGTTGTCGGCATAAAGGAGGCGGTGCGTCTGTACGAATTGATCGATGAGAAGAGCGAGCTTGACCCGGATATCGGAGAAGCTCTAGAGATTTTTGAGGAAGGTCTAGAAGCTTTTGAACAGCGGGACTATGACACTGCACAGGGGCTTTTTAATCAGGTTTTAATGATCAAACCGGAAGACGGGCCTGCCCAATTTTACCTCAGCCGCTGCAGCAAGTTCAAGAAAAAGGCACCCCCCGAAAGCTGGGACGGGGTATTCAACTTGACTTTGAAATAGGAGTGTTTTTTGGATCCTGGTCTCTCACCTCCTTTTTCTTTTCAGCGATTCTAAATTTGGAAGTCTTCTGACTTCCAAATTTAGAATTCGCATCAATTTCTTTGCAAATTTTTATATATCTTAACGTGTGGAGGCATTCTCAGTTTGGATAGTGTAATTACACTATCCAAATTGAGAATTGCTGTTTTCTCTTACTTACTCTTTGACTGTTTACAAAAATATGATAAAATATATTAAAAGTTTGGAACAAAGAGTACAGGAGTTGTTGTGGTGGATAAGGGAAATGGTCCGGTTTTTACTCAGGCAGACAGGGAATTGCTAGCGGGTGTCGGAGTAATCGCCAAAGGAATTGCACGGCAGTTTGGTGAATATTGCGAGGTGGTGGTGCATTCCCTGGAAAACTATGATAACTCAATAGTAGCTCTCGAAAATGGTCAGGTAACCGGACGTTCAGTCGGCGGGCCGATGACCGATTTTGCCTTGAATGTACTGGAGCGTTGTGATAAGGACAAACAGGACGTCTATGGCGTGTATTATACCGGTACTGAAACAGGTAAGAACCTTAAATCTACGACCATTGTAATCAGGAATTTAGATGAACGGCCGATTGGCCTGTTATGTATTAATTTCGAAATATCCGCCCCCTTCACTAAGTTGATGGAGAGTTTGCTGCCGCGGGTTACGGGAACTCAAACGATATCTGAACATTTTCCCCTCACCCCGAGGGATTTGGTGGAGACCTCTTTCAATGAGGTAGTCGAGGAAATAAACCGGCAAGTAGGGATTTCACCAATTCAAAAAAACAAATTGATTGTAGAAGAGCTTTATAAACGCCGTATTTTTAATATTAAAAACGGAATTGACATTGTTTCTGAGAAGCTGGGTGTGTCCCGCTACACGGTGTACAACTACATTCGCGAAGTAAAAGCCGGACTTGAAGGAAAAAGCAGAGATAAACTGTATACCTAAGCATACCGGAAGCAGGGGATACAGAAAAATATATTTTTATTAGGAGGAGTACATGGAACGGAAAGTAATTTACACAGATAAGGCACCGGCGGCGGTCGGTCCCTATTCACAGGCGGTAGTCTGGGGCAATACAGTCTACGTATCGGGTCAACTGCCTCTTGATCCGACACAGGGAAAGATTGTGGCTGAAACAATTGAAGATCAAACACGACAGGCTATGGAAAACCTCAAGTCTATCCTGGAAGAGGCCGGGAGCTCACTTGACCGTTTGTTGAAGGTGACTATTTTTCTGCAGGATATGGGCGATTTTAAACGGGTAAACGAAGCCTACGGCAGTTTTTTCGCAGGTGATTATCCTGCCCGTTGTGCCTATCAGGTTGCAAAACTGCCCCTGGGCGCAAATATCGAAATTGATGGTATTGCAGCTATTTAAGGAGCGTGCACTAACACACGGAGGAATACTATGAAATCGATGAATGAATTGGGAGTACCGGTACCTGCACATAAATCCCATGTGATTCGCAATATAAAAGACGTCACTCTCGAGCAGCGTGAACGAGCCCTGCGAGAGACGGAATACAATATGTTCTCGTTTCCTGCAGACCTACTGGTGTTGGATTATCTGTCCGACAGCGGCAGTACCGCCATGAGCGAGCTCCAATGGTCGGCATTGTTTCACGGTGATGAATCTTACGGCAGAAACAAGGGCTACTATGTGCTTTTGGACAGTATTCGCGACACCTTTGAGCGGGGTGATTCCCCCCGGGAAGCCTTTAAGCTGATCCTGTCCGGTGAGAAGGATGTTGAGAAACTGATGGACGAGTTGTATTTGACTAAAGAGGAGGGGGGCTTTGTCAACGGCGGACCGAACCAGCTGAGCCGTCCGAATGCCTTTATTACTCCTCAAGGTCGAGCGGCCGAACACCTGCTGTTCAGCACTATTCGTGAGGTACTGGACGAGATGAACGGTCCGGGCAAGCCCTATTGGATTCCGAACAACGGCCATTTTGATACCACCGGCGCAAATATCGCCGCGAATGGAATTGAACCGGTGAACATGTTCCAGCCTGGGGTATTGGATGAGTTCCCGTGGGAAAAAATGGACAATGAAAATCCCTTTAAAGGGGATATGGATATTGAGCGTCTGGAAGCCTTTCTCAAGGAGAAGGGGCGTGAGAATATTCCGGTGATCTATCTGACAATTACTAATAACACAGTTGCCGGACAGCCGGTGAGCCTTGAGAACATAAAAGCGGTACACAAGCTGGCTAAGCAGTACGATATTCCGCTGTTCTTTGATGCCTGCCGCTTTGCGGAGAATGCCGCTTTCATCAAACAGTTTGAAAGGGGATGCGAGAAGCGGACTATCCGCAGCATCGTGCAAGAGATGTTTTCCCTGGCCGACGGTTTCAGCATCAGCCTGAAGAAGGACGGGCTTTCCAATATCGGGGGAGGTTTGTTTCTTAGAGATAAAGGGGAGTTTGTGAAGCGCTTTTCTACCGCCAAAGAGGACGTAGGGGTTCGGCTGAAGGAGAAGCAGATAGTCTGGTTCGGCAACGATTCCTACGGTGCCTTGAGCGGGAGGGACATAATGGCCCTGGCCGTAGGTCTGAATGAGGTAGTTGATCAGTCGTATCTGTATGACCGTATTGGTCAAACCCGTCTGTTAGCCGGAAAGTTAGCAGAAGCGGGAGTACCGGTAGTGCTTCCGGCGGGGGGACACGCGATTTACCTTGACATGGACCGCTTTTTTGAGGGCTCCGGTATGAAGATAGACGATTTCGGAGGAGTGGGGTTCACCATTGAGCTGCTGCGAAATTACGGTATCCGAGCTTGTGAATTAGGGCCCTTTGCCTTTGAGTGGGATCAGAAGAATGAGGAACAGCGGCAGGGGATTCTAAACCTGGTGCGCTTTGCCATTCCGAGGAATGCCTACAGTCGCGAGCATATCGACTATACGGTGGCTGCGGTCAGCGAACTGTACAGAAACCGCGAAAAGATCCCGAAGGTTAAAATTACCCGGGGGGCGGAGCTGAGGCTGCGTCACTTTCAAACCGGTCTGAAGCCGATGTATTAACCCTTTTTCGGGCCGTTCAGCCGGTTGACCGGTGGATTACGGAGGTGTCGACAATCTGATGGGTTGCCTCGCTGCGTGAGTCTTGGATGCTGTCGATTAACACCCGAGTAGCCTGGTAACCGAGTTGTTCAGGGTGGATGTCCACACTGGCCAGGGAGGGGTGCTGGTAACGCCCTCGAATACTATTGTTGAAGCCGTACACTGGAATGTTCTGGAAGTCTGCTTCATCCAAGGCGCGCAGTGCTCCAAAAGCAAGAAAGTCGTCGGTTGCAACTACGGCATCAGGCTGTTCGGTCCGGAGAATCTCATGTGCATACAGGTAGCCCAGCTCCTCGGAGGAGTGGGTTTTATCAATCTCTGCGGCCTCAGTTCGCGGCGAGCAGAGTTTTTCCCGTATCTCTATTCCGCGGCTGCGGAGGGCTTGGAGGTATCCCTCATACCGATCGAGGGTGTACCTTCGACTCCACTTTGTGCCGATAAAGGCAATTGAACGGCAGCCGCGGTCGATCAAGTCGCTGACCAATGTATATATAGCTTGAAAATTGTCGTTATCGACCCACAGCGTTTCCGCGGGCTTGTCCGGGCGGCCAATGACAGAGAAGGGGAACTCTTTTTCCCGAAGGTACTCAATAGAGGGATCCTGCTGTTCCACTGAAAACAGGACAACTCCGTCGGTCCAGTTGGCAGTTACCAATTCCTGCAGATAGTTGTACTGTTCCCCCTCACTCTCGCAAAAGGAGACCATCACATGAAAGTGTCGCTCCCTGGCGCAGGCATTAGCACCTTTCATAGCCATTATAAAAAAGGGGTTTTCAAAGATATTCGCCTCGTGTTCTGTAATTACTAGGGTAACCATCCTGCTGGGCCGGCTTCCGGCGCCGCCGGAGAAATGGCGGGGGTGATAACCCTGTTCCCGCATGATCTGCAGAACGTGGTTGCGGGTTTTTTCGGCAATTCCAGCTGAGTTATTCACAATCCGGGATACTGTTGAAATAGACACCCCGGCAGCTTGTGCAATATCTGTAAGTGACACCTTTTTCATCTTTAACTCCCAATTCATAGTACAGTGCTTTTTTTAGTTATGCAATAATATATCACTACTGATAGATTATGCAATCCAAAAATGAAAAATTTGCAAAACATATAGTAAAAACAAGTGAAAATGATAATGATAGGGCAGTAAATGAAAAAATTTGCATAGAAATAGAAAAGAATAGAATTAACTTGACAGAATTGTCAGAAACAAGTGATAATAAGTTTACAAAATTCTCATGATATTTCTTGAAGGAGGAAAAGATGAAGTCTAAGAAGAGTATAGCCTTACTGGTAGCGCTTGTAGTAATGTGCGTTCCCGCCCTATGGGCCGGGGGTGCACAGGAAGCAGAAGAATCCGGTGCAGGCGAAAAGGTAGAAGTTGATATCTTTCAGTTTAAGGTCGAATTCAAAGACCAGTTTACCGACTTGGCGGAAGAGTACATGCAGGAAAATCCCAATGTTGATCTGTCCATCAAAACAGTCGGCGGCGGCGATGATTACGGTGCGGCTCTTCGGTCCAGATTTGCTTCCGGTGAGGAGCCGGCTATTTTTAATGTGGGCGGACCTCAGGATGTAGCCGATTGGCTGCAATTTCTAGCACCTTTGAATGAACTTGAGGTGACTGAAAAGGCCTTTGACGGGGTTCTTGGTGGAGTTACCATGGACGGAAACGTATACGGTTTACCCTATAACCAGGAAGGATATGGCCTGATTTACAATAAAGAAATGTTTTCCGAGGCGGGGATCGATCCGGCGGGGATCACCTCCTTTGCAAAGCTGGAAGAAGCAGTCGAAAAGCTCGATTCGATGAAGGATGAGCTTGGCTTGGAAGCGGTTATTGCGTTTCCTGCGAAAGAGACCTGGGTAACCGGTCTGCATCTGTCTAATGCGGTACTGTCACAGGAATTTGATAACGTGAACGAGGCATTTAATGCGGATTCAGTCGAATTCAAATACAATAAGGGCTTTCAGAAGCTGGTAGATCTGCAGAATGGCTACTCAGTACAGCCGACTCTGTCCCTTGATTACAGTCAGCAGGTGGAACAGCTGTTTGCGGGTGAAAAGGTTGCACTTATTCAGCAGGGTAACTGGGCCTATGGTTCGATTGCCGGAGTGAACAGTGACTTGGCCGGTAAGATCGGCTTTATACCTCTTTCAGTTGAAGACGGAGTTGGAGACAGCATTCCCGTTGGAGTACCAATGTACTGGGGTGTAAACAAGCAGTTGGAAGAAGATGTTGTAGCGGAGGCCAAAAAGTTTCTAAATTGGATGTACACTTCAGAGACCGGTAAACGCTATGTGCTGGAAGAGTTCAAGTTTATTCCCGCCTACGAAGGTTACGATGTGTCCAAGGTCTCCGACCCTCTGGCCCGTGATATACTTGATTTTTCAGCCCGCGGAAAAACACTACCTTGGGTATTTATGGGTTATCCCACGGGGTGGGGCCAGAATGTTCTTGGAATTGATATCCAGAAGTATGTTGCAGATAAAATGAGCTGGGAAGAGCTGATTGCACACAGCACTGAAGAGTGGGAAAGTGCACGGCAATAATTTTGGGATCATGTTGAAATGATATATGCCGGAGGGCTCCCCATCGGGGAAGGCCCTTCGGCACTGTTTCGAGGAGTAGCTATGCCGGGAAGTATAAAGCGGCGTCTTTTGTTCTGGGCGTTCGTGGGGCCGTTGGTATTTGCCTTTTTTGTGGTAGTGGTGATTCCCTTTCTGTGGGGTATTTATTACTCATTCACCGAATGGAATGGAATTGTGAGGTCCCAGGTTGAGTGGGTAGGGCTGCAAAATTACATCGACCTGTTTGATGACGAGCAGTTTATCTACTCATTCTGGTTTACCGTCCGTTTTGCGGTGGTATCAGTTATTTTGATAAATGGAATCGGATTTGCCCTGGCCCTCATGGTCACCCAGCCGCTTCGTTCATCGAATGCACTGCGGACCGTGTTTTTCATGCCGAATTTAATCGGCGGACTTATTCTAGGCTTTGTGTGGCAGTTTATATTTATCCAGGTGTTTTCTGCATTGGCGGATGTTCTGAATCTTGATTTTCTGCGAGGGTGGCTCTCCACTCCGGAAACAGGATTTTGGGGGCTCGTTATTCTCATGACTTGGCAGATGGCCGGTTATACAATGGTTATCTATATAGCTGCGCTGCAGAGTATCCCGGGAGAGCTGTTAGAGGCAGCCGAAATTGACGGGTCTACCCTGTGGTCTAAAACCCGTCATATCATCATTCCTCTGGTGGCTCCGGCATTTACTATCAATATGTTTTTGATGCTCTCCAATGCCTTTAAGCTCTACGATCAAAACCTTTCTTTGACAAATGGAGGCCCCTTTAATTCAACCCAGATGCTGGCGATGAATATCTACAATACGGCCTTTCAGTTTGACAAAATGGGTTATGCTCAGGCCAAGGCGGTTATCTTTTTTATGGTAGTCGCCACAGTTTCGATTATACAGGTGCGAATGAACAAGCGCCGAGAAGTAGAGTACTAAAGGAGCGGGTATGACAGGGAAAAAACGTTTTATTTTATTTTTGGAAGTAATCGGTATTACCATTGGTATAGTGTTTTTCTTTCCCTTTTATATAATGCTGATTAATTCGTTTAAAACAAAGCCACAGATTTTTCAGAATACCCTTAACCTGCCGGGAGGCCTCGAGTGGAGCAACTATGTAAAGGCCTTTGAACGTCTGGAATTTTTGCAGGCCTTCGCCAACAGTATGTTTATCACGGTTGGTTCGATACTTTTGCTCATTTTATTTGCTTCGATGGCCGGTTGGAAGTTAGTAAGAACTAAAAGCACCCTGAGCAGTGTGATTTTTTTTATGTTTGTAAGTGCAATCCTGATCCCCTTTCAATCTGTCATGCTGCCGCTGATTACTCTCATGGGTAAAATCGGATTTCTCAATCGACTGGGACTCATCTTTATGTATCTCGGCTTCGGATCCAGCCTTTCCCTTTTTCTCTATCACGGCTTTGTAAAGAGCGTACCAAAAGAGTTGGATGAGGCGGCCATCATTGACGGCTGCAGTGAGTTTCAGTTGTTTAGGAAGGTCATATTTCCAATCCTCAATCCGATCACCCTCACCGTAATTATTCTTTTGACAATTTGGATATGGAACGACTACCTTCTGCCGTCCTTGGTAATAAATAAAGAGGGGATGCAGACAATTCCCCTGCAGATGTTTTTCTTTTTCGGGGAGTATACCAAACAGTGGCATCTGGCCCTGGCCGGCTTAACCTTGGCTATCATACCGGTCATCATTTTCTATTTTGCTGCTCAAAAATATATCATCCGGGGAGTTACCCAGGGAGCAATTAAGTAGGGGCCCTTTCAGCACTCAAGTTTAATACTGTGATTTTACTATACCAGATGGAGGAGCTACGTGAGTAAAGACAACAGAGTAGAGGTGGACGAGCACATCGATCTTGCCCATACAGAGAATCCCTCCCGCAGAATAAAGCCGCCCCAGCGCAGCTTTTCTATCCTGCAAGTGAACCGAGAGCCGGAACCCTTGTACAGCCAGTCGGTGAAAGATTCTAAAGCACCCCATGGATGGAATTTCACTTTAGATTCAATGCAGATGTCGGTTACAGCCCACGCTTACGGGCTCATACGTATTAGGTTATGGAAAAGTGACAAAGCCAACTCTTGGCCTGAATCCTGGGCGGTGAACTCTGCCCCCCAGTTAGAGGAGTGGCCGCCTCAAGGGGTAGTTGAAACTTCGCTGCAAGAGGAAGCCGGCTCGTCGCCGGCAGTACAAATGGGCCCGATAACGGCGGGCAGCTGGCAGCAGCATCCGGAGACGCTGCGCTTTAGCCTGGACTGTGGACAGCAGATGCCGCGGATATACGGACTGGGAGAGAAAATGGGACGTCTTGAGCGCAGCGGCCGGGTGTGGGACATGTGGAACACCGACGAACCGGAGCACACTCCCACTCGTGACCCTCTGTACGTTTCGATTCCCTTTGCAATGCTCTCGGTAGGTGAGCAGTGGTTCGGCTTGTTTGTTGACAATCCGGCAAGGCAGTACTGGGATGCAGGCGCAGGCATTCCCAATGCCCTGACAATTGATGTGGAGGACGACTACCTGGATATCTACCTTATGCAGGGGGAGAGTCCCCGGGAGGTGCTCCGACAGTACAACTCTTTAACCGGGAGCACCCCGCTTCCGCCGATATGGGCTCTGGGGTATCATCAAAGCCGTTACAGTTATGCCCCCCAGGCGGAGGTGCGGCGAATTGCTCGAGAGTTTCGAACTAAAGAGCTTCCTGCAGATGTGATTCAATTCGATATCGATTATATGGACGGCTATCGCATTTTTACCTGGGATAAAAACGCTTTTCCCGATCCCTCCGCTTTGATTACTGAGCTGAAGGAGTCCGGCTTTAAAGTTATCAGCATCGTAGACCCCGGAATTAAGGTTGACTCGGAATACTCGGTCTATGCCGAGGGAGCCGCAAGGGATTACTTTTGTAAACTCCCCGACGGAAGCCGCTATGAGGGGGCGGTGTGGCCTGGGAAGGCGGTGTATCCCGATTTTTCGCGACAAGAGGTCCGGAGCTGGTGGGCTGCGCAGCACCAGGAACTGTTCAAGCACGGGGTGGCTGGAATTTGGAATGATATGAATGAGCCGGCGGATTTTACCGGCGATGCCGAGTACCGGCCGGATTATACCGTTCCTAATGAACTGCAGGCTGGAACCGATGCGGGTTCTCCTGTGAGTTTTGCCCGGTTTCACAACCTGTATGCCGCCGGAATGAACAGCGCTACCCGGGAGGGGTTTGCAACGCATGCCCCGGATAAACGAGGGCTTGTGATAAGCCGCAGCGGTTATGCCGGGCTGCAGCGAAGCGCGGGAGTGTGGACCGGGGACAACTGCAGCTGGTGGGAGCATCTGGAGGCGACGGTACCGATGCTGCTGGGATTGAGTATTTCCGGTGTTTCCATGGTAGGCTCCGACACTGGAGGTTTTCAGGAGGATGCATCGCCCCAGCTTTATGCGCGGTGGTTCAGCTTTTCTGCATTTACCCCCTATTTTCGAAGCCATTCAGCTAACGATACCCGGGCCCACGAGCCGTGGAGCTTCGGAGAAAATGTACTGAACATCTCGCGTCACTATCTGCAGCTGCGCTATGCGCTGCTGCCCTATCTGTATACCGCCTTTTACCGGGCTGAAATCGAGGCCGAACCAGTTATGAAGCCGCTGTTCTTTGAGTGGCCCGAGGACCAGCGTCTGCAGGAGCTGAATGATGAGTATCTGTTTGCCGGACGCTTGCTGGTGGCACCGGTTACCTCTGCCGATACTTTGTGGCGGCATGTATATCTTCCGGAGGGGCTGTGGTATGACTTCTGGGATGACCATCTGTACCGCGGGCCGAGTGATCAGTTAATTCATGCCCCGATTGGAAAACTGCCCCTGTGTGTTCGCGGAGGAAGTGTGATCCCCCATGAGGGGCCTCGGCTGCACACCGATGCCGAGCGGAAGGGGGACCTGCTGCTGGAGGTGTATCCGGATGACGAGGGACAGGCCAAAGGAGAGCTTTATTGCGATGCAGAGGAGGGCTGGGGGTACCGGAGTGGCGAGTACAGCCTGATTACTTTTACTTACCAAAAGGGCATGCTTGAGATTAAGTTTGAAAACGCCGGCTACGCTCCTGCCTGGAGTTATGCGCGGGTGAGGGTGCACCGGGGGGCCGGACCGGGGCAGCAGCAAAGCGCCAAGGAGAGGTCATCTGCGGAGCAGTCAGCCGATCCACTCCGTCTGTCCAAGGTATCACTGCCCGAACCCTTCTCCGGCCGGGGAGCGGAGCATTCGGAGGTGCGAGTTCCTCTGCAGAGCGGCAGGTGGGAGATTTGAGATATGCCTGTAAGCCTGCTATATGCCTGCTTTAAAAGCGATCCGGTTGACATGCAGGCAGACAAGAACCTATAGTCTTTAGTTATGAAAAAGAGACGACTTATAACTTCGGCCCTTCCTTATGTAAATAATATTCCCCATCTGGGTAACCTTATCCAGGTGTTGTCGGCGGATGTCTTTGCGCGGTATTGCCGCAGCAACGGGTATGAAACCCTCTACGTCTGCGGTACCGATGAGTACGGTACTGCAACAGAGACCAAAGCCCTTGAAGAGGGGATCAGCCCTAAAGAGCTGTGCGACCGCTATTTTGTGGTGCACGACGATATCTATAAGTGGTTTCATATTAATTTTGATCACTTTGGGCGTACATCGCGTCCGGAACAGACCGAAATTGTTCAGGATATATTTAAGAAGGTGGATGCCAACGGGTATATCAGCGAGGCGACTATCGAGCAGCTGTATTGCGACAGCTGCCGGCGCTTTTTGGCCGACCGCTTTGTGCGGGGAACCTGTCCGCACTGCGGCTACGAAGATGCCCGGGGTGATCAGTGTGAGCATTGCGGAAAACTGCTCGATCCAACCGATCTAATCGAGCCGCGTTGCGGTACCTGCGGGGCTGCCCCGGCTCTGAAACATACCAAACATCTCTATTTGAATTTACCGGAAATACTTCCAAAGCTTCAGGCCTGGATGGATAAGGCCTCGGTGGAAGGGTTTTGGGCGCGCAATGCAATTCAGATGACAAAAAGCTGGATTCGGGACGGCCTGAAACAGAGGGCGATTACCCGTGACTTGAAATGGGGAATCCCGGTGCCGAAAGAGGGCTTTGAAGACAAGGTTTTTTACGTGTGGTTTGATGCTCCGATTGGGTATATCTCAATTACCAAGGATTTAACCGATGAGTGGGAGTCCTGGTGGAAGAGTCCCGAGGATGTCGAGCTGTATCAGTTTATCGGCAAGGACAACATTCCCTTTCATACGGTCATTTTCCCCTCTTCTCTGCTGGCTACCGGTGAGAATTGGACCATGCTGCACCATATGTCCTCCACCGAATATCTGAACTACGAAAGCGGGAAGTTTTCCAAGAGCAAGGGAGTCGGCGTATTTGGAAATGACGCCAAGGATACCGGCATTCCCGCGGATGTGTGGCGTTTTTACATTTTTTATAACCGGCCGGAGAGCTCGGATGCAGTTTTTACCTGGGATGACTTTCAGGAGAAGGTAAACGGTGAGCTGATCGGAAACCTGGCCAACCTGGTTAATAGAACCCTGTCTTTTATCGGCAGATTTAAAGGGGGCGAGGTGCCCCAGCTTGAGCCGGATGAGGAGTTTGTACGAGAAGTTAAAACCCGCGCAGCGGAAATTACTACAGCCATGGAGCGTGCCGAGCTGCGTCAGGGTTTTCGCAAGATTTTTGCCTTAGCCACCTATGGGAACCGCCGTTTTCAAGCCGGCGAACCCTGGAAGACCCGGAAAACCGATCCGGAGGCTGCCGATCGCCTGCTGATGGAACTGGCCTATGTAGTTCGTGATTTAGCGGTGATGATAGAGCCGTATATTCCCCAAACCTCCGCCCGAATATTGCGCTTTCTTGGCCAGGAAGGGGCTACGTGGGAGGTTATAGGAGATTTCTCGGGTCTTAAAAAGATAAGCTCTCCGGAGATACTCTTTGAGCGGCTGGAGGATGACCTCATTAAGGGGCTGCGTGAGCGCTTTGCCGGCAGCCAGGCGGATCGGGCCGAGAAAGAGAAGGAGAGGAAGGCAATGGAAGAAACAGAGAAAGGGAAGCCGGAAGAACAGGCAGAAAAGAGTCTTGAAGAGCAGTTTACCGAAGCGGTGGATCTGCGGATTGCAAAGATTACCGCCGTTGAACGGCATCCGGAAGCGGATAAGCTGTATATTGAGACCATCGATGCGGGTGATGAAGAGGAGCGCCAGATTGTAAGTGGGCTCGTGCCTTTTTATGAAGAAGAGGACCTGCTGAATAAAAATATAATCCTGGTTTACAATCTTAAGCCGGCCAAACTGCGGGGTGTAAAAAGCCAGGGGATGCTGTTAGCAGCCGAGAAAGCCGGTGACGAGGAACACAGTAGTGTCGAGGTCCTGTTTGTCGATGAGGCGGCTCCGGGAACCCGTGCAGTCCTGGAGGGGTATTCTCTGCCGGAGACTTTGCCGAAAAAACTTAAAATCGACGACTTCTTTAAGATTCCCATCAGCGTGAAGGATAATACCGTTATGGTCGGCTCCACTGTCCTGACAGTCAACGGGAAACCGGTTACTACCAGAACTGTGGCACAGGGAAAAGTCGGTTAATACGATTTAATGGGATTTATTCAGCCGGTTGAAATCAAGGACCTTCCAAGGGGCTCAAATTTTCTTCAATCCCCCTTCTGGGGGGCCTTCAAATCACGGTTTGGATGGCAGGCGCACTGCTTTTCCGTTCAGGGACAGCCGCTGCTGGTATTAGTGCGCCGGCTTCCCGGCGGAGTTGCTTTGGCTTATGTGCCGCATCCCCTGTCGGCCTTAGCCCCGGAGGGGCGGGCTTTACTGGGAGAGCTGGCGGGGGAACTGCCGAAGTATCTTCCCTCCGGTACCCTGGCTGTCCGCTACGACATTGCCTGGGAGCTACCGCTGCGCTTAAAGGAGTGGGGGATACCCAAGGCACGGAAGGCGGTCATGGATATTCAGCCCCCCAGCACGGTAGTTCTGTCCCTTGAAGACGAAGAGGAACAACTGCTGCAGGGGATGAAGCGCAAAACCCGCTACAATATTCGCCTGGCCACCCGCAAGGGGGTAGAAACAAAACTGGAGCCCGATGAGTTTTTGCAAGAGTGGTACAAACTGTACCGCGAGACAGCTGAACGGGATAAGATTGAAATTCACAGCTACGACTACTACCTTAGCTTACTGGAACTATCACGGGAGCAAGGGGTTGAGGGACCGCAACTGCACTTGGTCAGCGCCCGCCATGAGGGGGATTTGCTGGCCGGAATCGTTGTCGGCATCTATGGGCGGAGGGCCACCTATATGTACGGAGCTTCTTCTAACCGTAAGCGCAACTTGATGGCCTCCTATGCGGTGCAGTGGGAAGCGATCCGATTGGCTAAAAGCTCCGGCTGTGCAGAATACGATCTGTTTGGAATACCCCCGGCAGATGATCCCGCGCATCCCATGCACGGGCTGTACCGCTTTAAGACCGGCTTCGGCGGCCGGGTGCTACACCGCCCGGGAACCTACGATGTGCCGGTATCCCCGATCAGGTACGCCCTGTTTAGGCAGGTTGAAAAAGCCCGGAATTATTACTTTAAGAAACTGAAAAAGCGAAGAAACTGAAAAAGCGAAAAAAAAGCGGCAGCCGAGCCCACCGGTCAAGTCTCTTATCAAGTTTCCCGGCCGGATATCCGGCCAAGTCGAGCGTCGTGTTTACTATAAGTCTTGCTGCCCCTTCAACTCTTTAATCAGTGCTTTGAACGCCCGCCCCCGATCAAACTCATTTAAGAACATTCCGAAGGAGGTGCTGCCGGGCGAGAAGAGGACCGCGTCGCCGGCTGAGGCCGCTGAGAAGGCAGAGAGAACCGCACTGCGCAGATCGTCGAAGGGGCCCGAGAAGGGCACCTGCTGTTGTACTAAGGCTTTCTGCATATGATCGCTCGCACTTCCCTTCAAAAGGTGGATTGATGCGGCCAGGTTCCAGACAGCATTCAGTGGGGAGAAGTCGAGCTGTTTATCGGTTCCCCCGGCAATCAGATGCACCTTGCCGCTTAAGCTGCCCAGCCCGGCGGCAGTAGCATCCGGTATCGTGGCGGCACTGTCGTTGTACCAGCGTACTCCGTCTACCACTTCAACCAGTTCCATACGATGCTCGATTCCGGAAAAAGCGGCCCCCTCACGACGGATTATCTCCGCCGGCACTCCCTGAAGAGTGGCAATTAAAGCTGCCAGCAGCAGGTTTAAGCGGTTATGTACACCGGCGACATTTACTTCCGTCGGCACTATCTCGTGCAGTGTATTATTAACCCTATAATATCCCTTTTCTGCATCCAGGAAAGCCCCATCCCCCATTTCCGGCGGTAGGGGCTTTGCCGAATAAAACATCGGCTGTCCGGGAGTGTTCTTAGCAAACCACGGACCGTAGGAATCATCATAAAAGCAGATACTTAGAGAATTTGCGTCCTGACCGGTAAAAATACGGGCTTTATCCTCTACGTACTCCTGCATATTCTCGTAGCTGTTCTGATGGTCGGCGAAAATGTTAGTAATTACGGCTATACGGGGCTGCAGCAGCGTGATGGGACGGATATCGGCCAGTTGCCATGAGGAGAGTTCAAGAATAACCGGGCTGCTCGAGGGGGAGAGACACTCTTCGAGAAAGGTAAGCGGCGAGACGGTAATATTACCGCCCAAAAGCACCTGGGGATCGAATGCTTTCATTATTTGATGCAGAGCCGAGACGGTGGTCGACTTCCCCTTGCTTCCGGTCACAGCAATGAGGGGCCGCTTGTTCAGTCGTAAAAATACGGATACATCTGTTTCTACCTGACGGGCCAGTTGCAGGTATTTTGACCTTCTGGGTACCGCAGGGTTTTTGATTACCAAGTCAGCTGTTGTGAAATCCTCCTCTTCATGCCTACCCAGGACGTACTTTAATGGAAGATTCGCAAGTTTTTTTAGGCTGGGAGAGAGGGTTTGTTCATCCCGAAGGTCCGTGACCGTAACTTGGGCACCGTGTTCTGCAAAAAAACGGGCGGAAGCGATACCTCCACCGTGCAGTCCAAGGCCCATAATGGTTATTTTTAAGCCGCGAATATCATTTAGAGTGGAAATCAATCTGAAACTCCTTCATATCGTGCTCATTCAGGTAGGTACTGATTTCAAGGGGAGCCCAGACTTCCTCCCAGCGGTTTGAAATTTTCTGCTTGAGCCTTCGGAACAGGGGTAGTTCTTCGGAAAAATCGTTTTGCGTGAGGGTCTGCTGAATGTCCTCGAAGTGGGGTTGCAGAAAGGCACGCGCCTGATAGAGCAGCTTCAAGTGTTTTGTCCGCCCTGCCGGCGAAAAGTCGAGTACGGAATGGCAAATAGTCTGGTATTTACAGGGAAAGGGATAATACGGATAGGTTCGCTTGTGCTCAGGGAGGAAGAGCTTTGAAAAAAACTTCGAAAGCTCTCTATCAATCCAGATACCCTGAACGAAATAACCCTTTCCGTATTCACCAATCCAGGTGTCCGAGAGGTGCTGTTCAATAAAGAACGAGTGTACCCGATGTTCTTCTTCTCCCAAAGAAGACAGCGGAATGATGTCGTTTTCCAGGAAGAGAGCATTGCTACTGTAGGTGTGGGTTGAATCGTTCCCGCCCTTGTTTATAATCTCTCCGTAATGGGTGCGGAAATTGAGATCCACCCTCAGCAGATACAGAAATAGTTGGTCCTTTATGCGGTAAAGATGAAAAAAACCGGGCCGATGGATATCCGATGGATCAAAGAAATAGGTGAGACCGTCGAATATGTGCGGTGTCAGAGCGACTGCACTCTGCATAAAGGTTTCCAGGGCCTCTTTGTAGACTGTTGAAGGGGTAGTTTTTGAAATATTATGGTGTATCGGAAAGCTAGGAAACAGGATGGGTTGGGGTAGTTTGATGAAAAAATCTTCATTTGAGGTAAAATGAAGCGAGAACTGATTCTGTTCAGTTGGCTGCCCGTGATTGATGATATTATTAATTTTATCATCAGTCGAGTATAACTGGATTTCATTCCGCTGCTTTTTCATTAGTCCTACTATACTATTGTTGATATTCAAGCTCAAGCACTATAAATGAAGTTGCCCTGAGGAACCCTCCCCCCGTTGGAAATGACGTACCCCCTTGACTCAAGGGTGTAAAACAGGGCATACTCATAGCACGTATAGATGCGTTCTAATGATGTAATATCCAGTTGTAAACTGATAAAAACGCCTTGAAACAGAAGGAGATCTGCTGTGCCCTGCGGAAAAAAGAAGAAGCGCCACAAAATTGCTACACACAAACGTAAGAAAAAGCTAAGGAAAAATAGACACAAGAAGAAATAATATGAGGTTTCCCATAAGTATAGGCAGGGAATATAAATATTCTTTAAAAGGTGCCGCATTTGCAGCGGCACTGCTATTTCTGTCTTTCAGCCTGCACGGGGAAACTTTATGGGACCTAGAATTTAAGGGCTACGTCGCCGATGGAGCTGCCCTAAAGGTCGGCGATATTATTGCTGTCGGCGTAAGCTCTACTACCACCCTCACCCTTAGCGCATCCCATGTCGATTCACAGGAAGGAAAACTCAGTTTTACCGGAGGAGAAGGGAAATCTCTATTCTCTTTTCTACCGGAGGGCTCCTCCAGTACGGTGCGTGAGGTCGAAGAAGACAGTACCTATACTCTTGAGACTAAAATACCCACGCGCATAGTGGAACGCGATCAGAACGGCTTGTTGAGTGTTGAAGGTCAGCGGAGTGTTACCATCAACGGAAATACCGAAACTGTACGGATACGCGGCTTGGCGAGAGCAGAGTCGGTAGACTCACAGGGTATCTTGCAGTTTGAAGACCTGTACAATGCGGTGTTGGAATATACCAGTCCCGGTTTGGAGTCGTCTGAGTTCATTACGGGAGAAGATATAGACCGAATTGAACCGGAAGCCGCTGAACCTCCACCCCTTGCACCCCCCGAGCCGGACGATCAAGAACAAACAGATCAAGAACAAGCCCTTGAGCCGCAGGCGGGTGAAGATCAGTCAAATGCAGCCTCGCCGAGTTCAGCCCTATCACTTAGCCCTGAAAAACAGCAGGAACTGCTGCTGCAGTTTTTCAACAGGTTCATTTCGACCCTTTTTAAACCAACGGAATAATTTCCTCGTAATGATTTGATTTTTAAAAATAATGTCTTATATTTGATTGGTACTAATAAGAAAATTGCTGAAAGCAATTTTCATTGTTTCGTATGCCGCACAGCGGCATACGAAACTTTGTTAAGGATGTTCTTATGGATATAAAAGAAAACAAAGAAGACCTTTTGGCTTTCGTAAATTCACCAAAAGAGTTGAAACTGTTGGACAGAGACCGGTTACCTCAATTAGCACAGCAAATACGTAAACGAATAATCAATGTAGTGATGGAAAGCGGCGGACATTTGGCCTCGAACCTTGGTGTAGTTGAGCTCACTATTGCTATGCACCGGGAGTTTAACTCTCCCCAGGACATGATGTTTTGGGATGTGGGGCATCAGTGTTATACCCATAAGCTGCTCACCGGCCGTAACGATAAGTTTTCTACTATCAGGCAGCAAGGGGGGCTTTCCGGTTTTCCGAAGCGTACTGAAAGCATTCACGACTTATTGGAAACAGGGCACGCTTCAACCTCGATCTCCGCCGGTATAGGGGCACTTGAGGGAAAACGCGTGCTCCATGACGATGGTAAGGTTATTGTGGTGGTAGGCGATGGAGCCCTGACAGGCGGGATGGCCTATGAGGGTTTGAATTACGCCGGTCACCTCGGCAAAGATCTTATTATTATTTTTAACGACAACAATATGTCCATCAGTCCGAATGTGGGCGGACTGTCTCTGAACTCTAACTTGAGCAAACTCTCCAACTACGTAAGTCAACTGACCACTACTCCGGCCTATCAGTATATGCGTGAAAAACTGGACCGTGGAATTCAAGGAATTCCCATTCTGGGCTATAAGCTGTATGAACTGTTTGTCCGTTTCAAGCGGGCGGTGAAAGCGGCATTTTTGGGGGAGACTCTTTTTAGTGAATTGGGCTTCGAATATATCGGACCGGTTGATGGTCACTCATTTTCACGGCTTGGTCAGGCACTCAAAAATGCAAGGCGGCTTAAAAAACCGGTAGTGCTGCATGTGATCACTCAAAAGGGGAAGGGCTACGAGCTGGCCGAAAGTAATCCCTCCCGCTACCACGGCGTCTCTCCCATCACCCAGGCTGATGGGAAATTGGAAAAAAAGCCTTCTGTCAGCTTTACCGAAGCCTTAGCCGGAAGCCTGACAAAACAGGCAAGCAAGGATAAAAGGATTGTGGGTGTGACCGCTGCCATGGCGGACGGCACCGGCTTATCCTATTTTAAAGAACATTTTCCCGATCGCTTTTATGATGTGGGAATTGCCGAGCAGCATGCGGTCACCTTCTCGGCCGGCATGGCGATTTCCGGACTAAAACCGGTTACGGCCATCTACTCCACCTTTATGCAGCGGGCGGTGGATCAGGTGATCCACGATGTAGCTCTGCCGGGTTTGCCGGTAGTGTTTGCAATGGACCGCTCCGGGCTGGTGGGCGAAGACGGTGAGACCCACCAGGGACTCTACGATATTCCGATCTTTCGCAGTGTGCCGGGGCTTCATTTTATGGCTCCGGGTGATGCGAATGAGGTAGATATGATGCTGGAATGGGCTCTGCAGAAAGATATCCCGGCTATGCTGCGCTACCCAAAGTCTGCCTGCCCTGACACGCGGGATCACTTAAATGCAGAAATTACCCTTGGCCGTGGAGTTTTTGCACAAAAGAACGGGGCAGATACTCTGCTGATATCGGTGGGGGGGCTGTTCCAGGAAGCCCAGGAAGCTGTCAGGATTAGTGCAGAGAACGGTATAGGGGTCGATCTGTACAACCTTCGTTTTATAAAGCCCATCGATGAGGAGTATCTGACGGATGTTATTTCAAGATACTCACATGTATATATGGTCGAAGACGGGGCCGTGATGGGCGGTATAGGTGAGTATGTTGCCGGCATGCTGCTGCGTAAGGGGCTTCAGGTTCAGTTTCGCTGGGCGGGAGTTTACGATGAGTTCCTGTCTCAAGCCAGTCGAGGGCAATTGATTGAAGAGTGCAAGCTTGATCGAGTTTCAATTGCGAAGGCGTTAAAACAGCAGGTATCGGGCTCCTTCAGTATCGTCAAACCCGCTGTCTCCTAGGCTGTTTTTGGTTGTTTGTGCAGCGATTTACGGGGCAGTAGTAGGGCGGTACACAGTGCGATAGAAGCAGCTGCGATTGCCGGTGTGACAGGCCGGCCCGGTCTGTTGCACCATGTACAGCAAAGTGTCGTCATCGCAATCTATTCGAATCTCAACAATCCTTTGCAGGTGCCCCGAGCTGTCTCCCTTTTTCCAGAGAGTGCTGCGGCTGCGGCTGTGGTAATGGGCATACCCGGTGTGCAGCGTAGCCTGTACCGCTTCATAGTCAGCAAAGGCCAGCATCAGGACCTCACTATTCTCTGCATCCTGGGTTACCACCGGAACCAGGCCGTTCAGTTTTGAAAAAGCTATACTCTCAAGGAATTTCTCATGTTCAGTGTTGGGGTTCATTCTATCTCCTCCGGTGCTTTGGGAAGCCAGCGGTTTTGATCAAGTTTTAGTCCGTAGGGGCCTTCCAGTGCTCGTATAAGTCCGCTATGTAAGTTATTCGCAATGGGGCGAAGTTCCGGTGGATATGCCGGGTCTTCTAAACCAATTCCGCTGGTCATCAAGTTTTCTATTAGAAGTTTCGATGCGAGAAAGCGGTCGTATTTGTGGACTCCAAAAATGAGCGGTTCATCCATCATACCGATAATTTCCCAGGTAATTTGTTCGGCCTGGGAGTAGCGCCCGGCGTCCTTGTCCTGATCCGAGAAGCGGGTAGGGAGCTCCTTAGAAATATATTCAAGCTGCTCGTCCAGATACTTCAGGTCGAAAATTCCGCTCGCACAGTTAAACAGGATGGGAGTGCCTGATTGTTCCGCCTGCTGAAGCTCTTCCTCTGAGATAGCCGGCCCTATATCGACTGCATTCAGCTTGCCTGCATCATCTCGAACCAGTATTCCCCCCTTCACATCAACCGGCGTTTTAAAGGAGAACTCAAAGGCCCCCTGTTTTCCGCTGAGGGCCAACAGGGCTATACCTATTGGGTCAACAGTATTGCCAAGATTATCAATATTTCCCAAATAGGCATACCTATACCCCTGGTTGTACAGATCACGGTAAATATGGGACAGAACTGAAAAGTTTTGTCCGTGGCCTCCGGGAAGAGGCAGCAAGGAGTTCGGTTTGCCCCAGGCCTTCGTAAACAGGTCTTTGGGCCTCCCCTTTGAGCTGTGGGTATATGCTGCTATCAGAGGCTGGACGGCGGTATAAGGGTGGATAGTTGCAGAGTTTAGATTATTGAGAAGAGCTTCAATATAGGGGCTGCTCTGGTACTCCTTCAGGGCATCGGCAATCTTGGAATCCGTATAGATACTGGTCATTTGAAAAATGGGGAGCATGGACTGTATATCCTTGTCCACTTGAAACTGACGGCGATACCGGAGGGATTGGATGAGCAAGGCTCTGATTTTTAATTCAAGGAAGCTTGGCCCGGGCGACCCATCCGGGTTGATAAAGGCGGGGGTAATTCCTTTTGGTCTATCCCGCGAGACTGCGGAGGCCTTCTCAAATACCGGGGATGTAATATGAAACAGCTCCTCGGAAAAGGAACGGTTCTTCTTTTCGTCAACGTAGCTGGTAGCCGAACCACCGTTAAGGATTCCGTAAGCAATTTTGGGCATCAGATGCATTCCGATTCGATATAACTCTTGGGAGTTCAAATGGATATATCCTGCCTCGGGTGTACCATATTTGTGAACGGGAATCTCTGGGAGTAATTCACTAAGGGTGTTTCGATATTTCTCTAAATTGCCTCTGTATGCAGCCGGTTTGGTCAGGTCAATGATTTGCCGGCCGTCTACTTGAGGCAGGCTTTTTACCTGAACCGCCTTGAAGTGATCAAACTCGCCTCTGTTAAAGCGGTCGAGGGTAGTGAGAGTAAGAGAGCGATTGATGTGCTTACGGTCGAACTCTTCCTCGATTGACGGATTGAGAGTAGCGGTATTCAAAGGGTGCCTCCAAATATGTGTTGTTGCTTAGAGTTGATCGTCAAATAAGAACTTGTACTCTTCAGAGCTGATCAGTTCCTCCGGCTCTTCTTGCATAATAATTTCGTTTAACAGCGTTCGGATCTTCAAAATTTCCTCTTCCTGCTGAATTTGTGCATTATTATACTCGTTAAAATGGGAGGTAAGGTCAAGGTGGGGGCTAGTATGGCCGGAGGTTATCCCATCCAGCAGGTTGCAGTATAAGCGTTTGGTTTTATTGAGAAACCTGAGATTGCGGGGACGCTCAAATATTTCCTGATTTGCGGTTAGAGTACGGTAAAATTGGGAGAGCATATTATTGAAAAATATCAGTTCTTGATGCACGTGCTCCGCAAAATAGGCGCTGTCAAGATGAAGCTTGAGATCGCGCGCTAATAGGCGGATTTTCTCATTCAGAAAGAATATATCGTCCTCGTAATGTACCCAGTGTCCCATATACAGTATGTCGGTCTAAATGTCCTGTTACTTGACACAGTTTAGTGCTTATGATAGTTTTTGAGCACCTCTTTATCCGCCCGTAGGGTGGATCAAAATGTCCGTAAGGAGGCCACATGCGTCAATACGAACTCACTGCAATCCTCGGTACCGAGGAAGATGAGACTTCTGCTGGTAAAGAACAGATAGAAGAGCTCTTGAAGAAGGGCGAAGCTAAAATCGGAAAGAAGGAAGATTTTGGTATTCGCGACCTTGCCTATAATATTAAAAAGAGACCAAAAGGGCACTACGTCTACTATGAATTCGAAATGGATCCTCAGAGTGCCTACAAAATGGAAGAAGAATTGCGGCTTGCCAATCCGCTGCTCAAATATCTTCTCATCAAAAAAGAAAAATAGCGAAGTGGAGTTTTTAACATGGCCAACGATATAAATCAAGTTACCCTCGTTGGACGACTCACCCGCGATGCTGAGCTCAAATACACCGGGGGCGGAACTGCTGTCTGTAAGTTTTCGATTGCTCTTAATCGCAGCCGAAAAAACGGTGATCAATGGCAAGAGGAAGCACATTTCTTCGATATCGTACTGTGGGGTCGACAGGGTGAAGCAATTCACCAGTATTTGACTAAGGGAAAGCAAATTGCAGTTCAGGGAGAACTTCGCCAGAACCGTTGGGAAAAGGATGGTCAGCAGCGAAGTAAAGTTGAAATAAGTGCACAGAATGTGCAGTTACTCGGCGGTCCCAGCGGCAACCGAAATGAAGGACCCTCTTCCTCTTACAACAGTCGTCCTGCTACACAGAACGGACCCAGCGAAAATTCTAATAATTTTTCCAACGGTCCAGAGCAATTCGAAGATGACATTCCGTTCTAGGACCATTCTGAAAAAATGAAGGAGATACTATAATGGCTGAAGAAGGCGTAAATAACGAAACAAAACCAACGGAGAACAAGCCCTCCGGAAGTGAATATCCACGAAGACCCGCCGACAATCGTGATACGAGAGATAACCGGGATAACCGGGATAACCGGGATAACCGGGATAATAGAGACAACCGGGATAACCGAGACAGTCGTGATAGTCGCGACAGTCGACCTTACCGCGGAGGCGGAGGTGGCGGC
>JAWLDZ010000010.1:29387-32493 GCA_041686355.1 Spirochaetaceae bacterium | reverse complement strand
GATAACCGGGATAACCGGGATAATAGAGACAACCGGGATAACCGAGACAGTCGTGATAGTCGCGACAGTCGACCTTACCGCGGAGGCGGAGGTGGCGGCGGAAGACGCCCCTTTTTCAAGAAAAAGGTGTGTAGGTTCTGTACTCAGGGATTAGTTGCCGACTATAAAAATCCTGATCAATTGCGAAGATTTGTTACCGATCGTGGTAAAATCCTGCCGCGTCGAATTACCGGTACTTGTGCAAAGCACCAGCGTGCTTTGTCACGGGAGATAAAAAGGGCCCGAGTATTGGCTTATCTTCCGTTTGTAAAACAGTAAGTAAGGATGGATTTGAGAGCGATACCAAGAGAGTGGACTGAAATTGCTATTTTCACCGTAGCGGCATTTCTCTTGTATCAAATTAGCGTACTGTTTTTTCTTATAACAGTACCAATTATTGTACTGGGTTTAAAACGTGGGCCGGAAGCTGTACTGTATAGTGGGACAATATTGCTATTTGCTATATTAGTGCAGGTGTTTATTCGGACCCGCGGAATTGAAGATGAGGTATTGCGCCGTTTCTTTTTTATGATGGAGGCGGCGTATCCTGTAGCTCTGATCCTGGGGGCTGCGCTGCTTTTTTGGGGGCGTGGTAGGAATTTGTACCGGCTGCTCAGTGCTACTGTGGCAGTGCTGCTTGTAAGTTTACCTATCGTTGGAATTTATTCCGGCAATCAAGAGGTGATGGAATTCTTACAACAGCAATTTAAGCTGATACTGGAAAGCCTCCAAAGCGGTTTGGGCGGAAACGAAGCTGGTGCAAACGGAGTTGCAGTGTTAGCGACGCTGGATGCTGAAAGCTTCTATACGCTGATATCGGAAGTGTTTATACGACACTACATTTTCAGCTTTTTTCTAATGCTGTCAGCTTGCTGGGCGCTCTCTTATGGAATTTACAGCAGAAGCAAGGGAAGCATGCCATATAATTTGGTAAATTTCACCGTGCCTGAGAATTTGCTATGGCCGTTTATCGGAGCATGGTTCGGTGTACTACTGGATGTAGTGGTAGGTGTACCTTTTGTCGGGTTCCTTTTTTGGAACTACGGAATGATACTGTTGAGTGTATATGCGATGCAGGGAATAGGGATAATGAAATCACTATTCCAGCAACACGGGGTATCGCGGTTATTACAGCTATTGGTTGTATTTTCCGCAGCTATTATACTGCTAACCCCACGGTTGAACCTGGTATTGATTGTTGGAGTGCCCTTATTAGGCCTCTCGGAATACTGGATCCACTATCGAGCCGGTCACTCTGCTACAGAGGGCTCATAAAACTTTCTGGTAAGGAGAGAAGAATGAAAATCATTTTGAATGAGGATGTGTATAACCTTGGCGAGGAGGGAGATGTCTGCGATGTAGCTCGTGGATATGCACGGAACTATCTGTTTCCAAAACAGTTGGCGTTCCCTTACACCAAAGAAAATATTGCCAATTTTGAAAGTCGAAAGGCTTCTATTGAAAAGCGCAAGGAAGAAAAAAGACAGCAGGCTCTGAGCCTAAAGGAACGTCTTGACGACAAGGAAGTAGTAATTACTATGAATGCCGGTCAGGGAGGTAAGCTGTTTGGTTCTGTTACAAGTGCAATGATTGTGGAGGAGCTGCAGAAAGAGGGAATCGAGGTCGAGAAAAAGAAAATCGACTTTAAGAGTCAATCTGTAAAAATGGTAGGCACCTATCCTGTTACTGTTAAATTGTACGAGAACAACGAGGCTGAATTAAAGCTGAAGGTTGTGAGTCAGAGCGGAATGGAGCAGCCTCCGCAGAAGACAGCTGAAGACAAGAAGGCCGAAAAACTGGCCGAAAAACAGACCGAAGAGGCTGAAGCAGAAGTTGCAGCCAAGGAAGATTCTGCCCAAGAGGATAGCACTGAAGGCTCCGCTGCAGCCGAGGCTCCTGCCGAAACTGTAGATGAGGAAAAAGACCCTGAAAAGGCCGCCGCCGAGGCAGTAGTTGCTGCTGAAGAGGCTGAGCCGGAAGAAGAAAAAGAAGAGAAATAGTTTGAAACGAGCTGCCCTATGAATTCCCTTTCTCGACAGGGAAAAGTTCCGCCCCATAATGTAGACGCTGAAAAGGCTACTATTGGGGCGGTTCTGCTTGATGGGGACGTCATATCTACAGTTCTGCGATATTTAAGAACTGATGATTTCTATACAGCTTCACACCAAAAGATATTTAAAGCGATTATCGATCTTTTCAATCGAGGTGAAACTATCGACCTCATTTCGCTCACCGACCGTCTAAGTGCAGGGGGTGAGCTGGAGGCATGTGGCGGGACTACCTATATTTCTGCCCTTACCGATGAAGTTCCTACCAGCGCTAATGTTGCCTATTACGCGAAAATTGTAAAAGACCGAAGCGTGCGCCGTCAACTTCTAAAGATATCCGGCGGTCTGCTTACCCAGGCTTACGACGAGGGCTTAGAGACCCGTGTACTTATTGAAGAGGCTGAGCAGCGAATATTCGAAATTACCGACAGCCAGCATACCGATTCCTATCGGGGTGTTCATGATATTATTGCTGAGACAATTGAAGCTATTGAACGACTGTATCATACAAAAGACAGCTATACTGGGGTTCCCACCGGCTTCTCCGACCTGGATAATATGACCAGCGGTTTTCAAAAATCGGAGTTTATTGTTATAGGAGCAAGGCCTTCGGTTGGTAAAACCGCCTTAGCCCTTACTATGGCGGCAAATATGGCCATACATGGAAAGGTTCCGATCGGTTTTTTTACTCTTGAGATGGCCGATATGGCACTCATGCAAAGGCTCCTGTCCAGCGAAGCTCGAATAAATTCTGAAAAGTTGAGAACTGGTATGCTGCGGCCGGCGGATTTCCATAATTTGACCGAGGCCGCAGGTAGAATTTATGAAGCACCGCTGTATATTGATGATACTCCAAATATAAAGCTGTTGGATTTGCGGGCTCAGGCGCGGCGAATGAAAAGCAAAGAGGATATACAGGCTCTGTTTATTGACTATATAGGGTTGATCGAGCCCGAGAATAAATCGAATGTGCCTCGCCATGAGCAGGTGGCTGAAATTTCACGGTCAATTAAATCTTT
>JAWLDZ010000010.1:0-29287 GCA_041686355.1 Spirochaetaceae bacterium | reverse complement strand
ATGTACCGGGTCTCTTTAATGGGGACTCTCTATGCGCATTCCCTTCAGGATACCGACTATGGGGCTAAGGTTAAAGACAAGGTAGAAGAGTCAATCAAGAAGGTCGCCAAAAACCCCTCCCACGGTTAAAAGGACGGTTTTTCCGACTTTGTTTTGTACCGATTTGCAACTGAGCGGAGCTGTTCTGTCGGACCCAGAGTAAATCAATCTGCTTGGTGTATCCATTGCTCAGCGCCGTCGGTTCCATAAAAACTGCCGTCGGGAAAGGCAATCGCCCAGTCGAGGCTTTCAAACAAGTATAGAGTCATCAACAGATTCCCGCGATTGATATCCCATACAGATACAGAAGAATCCCCGTTTAAAGAGTAGAGCAAGCCGTCATTGGTAAAGAGTTTTCGCGGTATATGCTCAATCTGTTCCATCGTTGTAAAACCGTCCCAAGTGAACATGTGTACGTCACCGTATCCCAGTGAGGTAAATACACGCGATGTGGAAGGATCGATCGCCAGGGTAGCCTCATTGTCCTCTCCGGGATAACTGAGCAGTGTTGATACCCGTCCATAGTTGCGTCCCTGATGCTCTTTGAGTACGGTACGAATCGAACCTCTGCGCTCCTCGAAACCTAGAGAATACAGCGCTCTTGTTGTACTATCATAGTCAAGAACAAAGGTAAGGAGGTTACGATCCGGTATTGGAACTGTTTCACTGGTTTGCGGGTTTATTGAAAGCAAGGTAGTATTGATTAGTGCGTTTTTGTTACGGGCTACAACAATAGTTTCGTCAATAGCCTCGGTGGCACTCTGAAGTCCGAAGGATGAATAATTAAAAAGCTCTTCATCCGCAAGGGGATCCACAATCCTCAGTATTCCACCTTTTTCGAGCAAGAGTACATCTTCGTTGTACCGTCCCGCGGATTGTACTGTTCCGCTCAGTTGGGTGTTAAGCTCGCGGAAGCGGTTGTCATTAAACAAATAAAGCTCTCTTGGAGGCCCCTCGATAGGGTATAATAAAAACCGGTTGTCAGAGAGAACTGTTATAGCTGCGGCAGTGTTGAGCGGGTTCCGGTACTTTTCAGTTAAGAAAGAAAAATGAGAGTTTTCACCATTTTGCTGTCCCTCGGCAGTGAAAGCTTTAGAACTTAAGGATAGAATGTTTTGTTCAGTTAGTAAAAAAATACTGTCTTCAGAGAAACCAATATCAGAGATATTCAAAAGTACTGATCTGGAAAACGTCTCAGTTTCAGTTGAATAAGCTGACTGGGTCAATATGCTTCCGTCCTGCTTACAAAAGTACAGGGTTGAGTCTATCAATTGAAGAGGTGGACGTATATCATCCGGTGCCATGAGTGAACTTTGTACCGTACGCAAAGAGCTGTTTTGTTCTACGCGAAAAGAGAGAAAGCGGGGACGGCTGTTTTCGGTAATATAAGTTGTAACAAGACTTGTACTTGGATTGTATGAATATCCATTGAGGCGTTCGAAATTCTCCCGGGTTTCAATCTGTCCATCTATCAGATTTACCAAATAGAGGGTGTTTTCCTTCCGTCCGAGCATATATACACCGTTTTCGGAGAAGTGTATATCGTTCAGGTCAGCAATAGTTGATATAGGTGAAGTCTTCTCCTCACCTGTTTCAGTATTCCAGTAGCGAATAGTACCGGAAGAGTTGTAGGTAACAAGCGTGTTCTCAGATTGTGAAAGAAAGACGTCTGAGACAATACCAAAGCCTTCATCCAAAACCTGCGTAAATTGTCCCGTGCCTGCCTCTAAAAAAATGAGGCTTTTCCAGTCAGTACGACTGTAAATAAGGTAAGTTCCTTGGGGCGAATACTTGAGAAAGAGCGGAGTTTCTTCAATTTTGTGGGAGTAGAGTTCTTCACCGGTCTCATAGTTCCATACGCTTAAATGAAAGGTATTGATGCGGTCCGTTCTGACTAGTGCAACATGGGGCTTATTGGGGTGCACTGCAATCTTCTCAATTGGAAGGTGAGATATTTGAAGTTTGTGCAGAAGCTGTTTTGAGTTGATGTCCCACACCCGCAGGGTCCCGTCATTGCCGGAGGAGAAAAGTGTATTATCCGATTCTTGGTAAAATAGTTCATTAATGCGTTCAGTGTGCCCAGTACTTATAAGAACTCGGCTGTCGGTCCAGGCAGCTGCAACTGAGAAAAGCATAACCACAAGTGATAAGTAGAATACACGTTTCACGAATCATCCTCCGCTTCGATTGATATTTTATTGATTGATACATAGGGTGGTTTTACAATTTCTGCATACACTTCAGTGTTCAACCGGACTGATAAGCTGTCAACTACTTTATGGTACAGATCGAGTGACACCTGTGGTACGGCTACCTCTGTTTCCTTGAGTCCATAAATATAAAAAGTGAGTGTATCTTCTTCTACTGCGTTTAAAATAATTGAGAGATCGCTGAAGGAGTGGTCGCTCAAGTTATGATCATGAGCATTTTCTAAGAGTAGAAATTTAAGAATTTCCAAGGCACGATCGTCTAAGCCGTGAGCAGAAACGAGCATTTTTTCTCGCAATTCCGGGTAACCGATAACAACCCGCTGGGCGGTAGTTTCAATTTTATCACGGAAGTACTGGCTGCGTTCAAGTTCCGGAATATAATCGAGGTCCAGCAACTGGTCAGCTATCTTTAGGTTAAAAAAGTGAACAGGAAATTCCGGTTTTAGTATTTTTCCGCAAGAATCACATGTTACCTGCATAAAAGCACCTTCAAGAATCTGCTGAATAAAATGAGGTTCCTCCGATAGGTCGATAGTATCAGGAATATCCCTCTCGATTGTATTTCCACAATGACACACTATATCATGTTTCATGCTTAATATACTCCTTTACTGAGAAAAAAGATAGGAGAGGTCGCTAAAGGTGGTTAGGAAGAGTATCAAAAGAATAAATACAAACCCTATAGTTTGATACCGGTAAAAGGTCTTGGGTTTTACGCTGCTCCCCTTGACTGCTTCAACCACAGATAATGCTATCAACCCTCCATCCAATGCGGGGATCGGCAGCAGATTTCCAAAGGCCAAGGCTACACTCAACAAGCTTAAGAAACGAAACAGATTTATAAAGCCGCTTCCTATGCCCTGGCTGAAGCCTGCCGTGGTGATTTCACCTACCATGTAGGTGATGCGTACCGGCCCGGATACTGCTTTTTGGACATCAACCCCGGAAAAAAGAAGGGCAATGCCTTTGATGGTAAGGGCAAATGTTCTAAAAGTTTCCTGGGTACCCCTGGTTAACGCCTGAAGGGGATTCATGTTCGGGCTTGAATGGGTGATGCCGCGAAAAGCTACACCCAGGTCGGCATTGCCGCTTTCGTCGTAAAAGGGAATCAATTCAGTGGTTTGGTTGGTGCCGTTTCGCTGAAATGTAATATCAAGCTTAGAGGGTTGATCACTCATAGCAGCATGCAATGCAAGTGAGTGGGGCACTGGAGTTCCGTTTACCTCGATTAGGCGGTCACCGGCTTGGAGCCCCGCATTTTGGGCACTGCTGCCGTCTTTCACTTGTCCGATGAGTGGTGTTATCCACGCTGCAACACCGATACGGCCGGCCCCGGTGTCGCGGTTCAACTCGGGAGTAATACTCAAGGTAATGCGGCGGTCATTACGTTCGACCGTTAAGGGGAGAGTTTCCTGTGGAGAAGGGGCTATTTTCTGCTGAATTTCGCTATAGGTTTCAACCTGCTCTCCATCGATTGCAACTATTTCATCGCCCGTTCGCAGGCCCGCCTGGTCGGCCGGGTAGCTAGTGTCGGAGAAGAGGCTGGGGTAGTCCGAGAGAAGTACAATTTTGTTCTCATAGGTATTGATGGTGAATCCATTAAACCAGATTATTGATAAAACCAGAATCGCAAATAACAGATTAAAAAACGGACCAGCGGCATAGGTGAGCATGCGTTTCCACACGGAAACAGAAAACAGCGAGCCCTCCTCATGGGGAATATGGGCGGCGTCATCGGCAATTGCCTTACGAAACAGCTCCTCCCCCTTCATTTTGCAGTATCCCCCTATCGGCAGCAGGCTTATACGGTAATCGGTACCGCGCCATGTTCGATGATAGAGGACTTTTCCCCAGCCTAGGGAAAAAGCCTCAACGGTGATGCCCGAGGCCTTTGCCACTACGAAATGCCCAAGCTCATGTACGAATACAACGATTCCAAGGCCTAAAATTCCTAATATGATAGTGAGTATCATTAATTATTCTCCATATACTGCAGAACTTCTGTTTCTGCGTGGGTCCACACCCGTGCGTGGGTTTCTAAAATGTGTGAAAAATCAGTAAATCTTACTGACCAGTCCTTTTGCAGGGTTGCATCTACAACCGCCGCTATATCAATAAAACGAATTTTTAGTTCTTGAAAGGCCTTTACCGCAACTTCATTTGCCGCATTATAGGCCAGGGGATAAGCCCCGCCGAAGCGGATAGCCTGAAAGGCGTGCTGAAGAAGGGGAAACCGTTGCGGATCGGGGAGTTGAAAACTTAAGTCAGTATCAGTTAAATCGAGTTCTCCAAAGGGAGAGGCTGTCAGCCGGGGATAGGTGAGGGCATTTTGAATTGGAATACGCATGTCCGGATGACTGATCTGTGCATAATATGAACCTTCAACAGTTTTAATAAGCGAATGCACACGGCTTTGGGGATGGATGAGCACTTGAATCTGTTCGGGGCTTAAGTCGAACAGATGATGGGCTTCAATTACTTCTAAGCCCTTATTTCCCATTGTCGCTGAATCGATTGTGATTTTGTGTCCCATATCCCAGGTTGGATGCTGTAGGGCATCCTCAAGGCTCAGCGTGGGGAACTCTGTTAGGGGGGTAGTGCGAAAGGGTCCCCCGGATGCGGTTATAACCACTTTTTCGATTTCATCCGGTTTTTCACGCCGTAGAAGTTGAAAGAGGGCTGAGTGTTCCGAGTCAACGGGGAGAATTTGGGCTCCCGTCCTCGAAGCTAAACTGCGAATTAATGGACCGGCCATGACAATTGTTTCTTTATTCGCCAGGGCAAGATCGAAACCGCGCTGAAGGCTCCATACGGAGGGCATGAGGCCTGAGGATCCGGCGATTCCGTTTATTACTATATCAGCTTCGGTTTCCTGTAAAAGGGATTGGATTGCATTCGGGCCGGAAAAAGCAATCCGTTCATTGTCAACTCTTTTACTGCTGACCGCCAGGTTTGGAATTTGAAAGAGTTCAGCATGTTTAAGAAGATCCTTCACATTTGAGTGGCAGGACGCCCCTACAATCTGAAAAGATGAACCCAAATTTTTAACTACATCAAAACTGTTAAGACCAATAGACCCGGTTGCGCCGAGTATAATAATTCTTTTTATCGCCATTGCTTTTCCTATTTCAGCAGTATTGTACCAATATAATAGAAAAACGGGGCGCTGAAAAGGAGAGAGTCAATAGAGTCCAATAAACCGCCACGACCGGGCATTAAAGAACCGGAATCTTTTTTTGCCGCCCCGCGTTTATAGGCCGATTCAATTAAGTCGCCTATATCGGCGCATAAGCCTGTAACAAGGAAAAAGGGAAGCAGTAAAAGAAAATCTCCAATAAAAATATGGGGAGCTATCAAATAAAACACCGAGCCTGTCAGCATGGATCCTGCGAATCCGCCTAAGAAGCCGATTCTCGTTTTTCGGGGGCTCACCGGTACCACATGGGGTGAGTTTTTACCAAATAGCTTTCCAAAGATATAGGCAAAGGTATCGTTACTGAAATTTACCAGCAGAAACAATATAATAGTCGCCAGGGGATACTCAAACTCTATAAAACGAATTGTGAAAACTAGGAAAAAGCCCGGGTAAATTACCGCACTAATCAATCCGAGGGAATTATGGGTGAAGATCTGAGGGTTCTCAACTTTCCACCTGGAGAGCTCTGATATCAGAATAACACTGATGCTTATGATTAGTAGAGGATTAAGCAGAGAAAATGATAAGCCGAGAAGAAGCTCGACATACACTACCAGGGGCAGTCCTGCTGAAAGAAACGGCACAAACCATGAATAAAGTGGTGGCACCCCGGGAGTAAAGAGCTGAACTGTCTCACGGGCGGCTAAAAAGGTGACTAGGATTACCACAACTGCCCATCCGGCGTGCATAAATCGATCGAATAATATAACAGTTGCCAGGAGAAGGGGAAGACCGATCATAAAAAGAAGCAGCCGCTGTCCAAAGTTACTCATGTAGTACCGCCAAACTTTCGCTTTCGTTTTTGATAGTGCTCAACTGCTTCAGCCAGATCTTCATAGTCCCAATCCGGCCACAGTTTGGATGAATAGTAGAGTTCGGCATACGCGCTTTCCCAAAGCAGGAAATTGCTCAATCGCATTTCCCCAGCGGTTCTTATTATTAGATCAGGATCGGGAACATCCGGGTTATCAAGGTGGGATCCTACTTCTTCAATAGTAATTTTCTGTTCCGGATCAGATGTCTTTTGCTGCCATTTATTTACTGCCCTCACAATTTCATCTCGTCCACCGTAATTAATTGCTAAAATAGCGGTTATGGTCTGATATTCTTTGGTGGCCTCTTGTGCATGAAGCAGCTCTTTTTGAATTTCCTGTGGAAGACCTTCCAGTGCACCGGCATGTAAAACTTTGATTTCATTGGAGTGATAAAAATTTGAATCCCGGCGCAGATGCTGTCGCAGAAGCTTCATCAAAAAATTAACTTCCTTGGTTGAACGGCTCCAATTCTCAGTAGAAAATGTGTATAAGGTGATATAGGAAATGCCTAAATCAATGGCCGCCTTAATTACCCGTTTTGCAGCTTCCGTTCCACTGCTGTGTCCAGCGGTTCGCGGTTTTCCCTGTTGTTCGGCCCAGCGGCCATTTCCATCCATTATAATCCCGATATGCTGAGGTAGTTTAGAAGATTTAAGTGGGGTATGACCTAGAGTAGCCACTATACCTCCATTATTTCCTGTTCTTTTACCTCGAGGAGCGAGTTAATCTGTTCAATATGTTTATCGGTAATCTTCTGCACTTCATCGGTACCGCGTTTTTCTTCGTCTTCGCTAATGTCGCCGTTTTTCATCTTTTTCTTAAGATCGTCATTCGCGTCTCGTCGTATGTTGCGGACAGCAACCCGACTCTGTTCTGCGGTGTTTTTAGCAAACTTTACCAGTTCTTTACGGCGGTCTTCAGTCAGAGGGGGAATTTGAATACGGATGACCTTCCCATCGTTACTGGGATTTACTGAAAGCTCCGATTTCTGAATTGCCTTTTCAATTTCATTTAACAGGCTCTTATCCCACGGCTGAATTACAACCAGTCGGGCTTCGGGAACGGAAATAGTTGCAGCTTGACTGAGAGGGGTAGGCTGGCCGTAATAATTCACTTTAATCCGTTCAAACAGAGAGGCTGAGGCTCTTCCGGTACGCATCGAATTAAAATCGTCTTCCAGCGCTGCAACACTCTTTTTCATTCTGCTTTCAGCATCTTTAATTGTAGTTTGCATGCTTTACTCCTTATATTTCCTTATAAAAAGACCGCCCGCAGAATTAACTGGGAGCGGTCCTATTAGAATCGGAAATTATGATTCCTCACCAACTTTATAATACACAAAATCAATGAGCTTAAGACTGCCGCCGGCCTGTTTTGCAACTTCTTCCGCTTTTTTGGCGACACTCACCTTTTCTTCTTTTACAAAGCCCTGATCAAGCAGACAGTTTTCCGCAAAATGCTTGTTCATTTTGCCTTTCACAATTCCATCAATTACTTTTTCAGGTTTACCGAGGTTTTCCGCTTGTTTACGGAAAATTGCTTCCTGCTCTTCCTTATAAGCGGCATCAACGCTGTTTCTGTCAAGAAACAACGGGTTAAAAGCCGCAATATGCAGAGCACAATCGAAGGCGAACTCTTTGACTGCATCATTTTCAAGAACTGAAGGGGAATCAGCCTCAAACTTGACCAATACACCTATTGAACCTTCGCCATGGGTGTATGCACTTACCATTTGATTATCGGCAATCGGCATCGTAGTAAAACGTCGCAGCTCCATATTCTCTTTAATGGTGCTGATGGTGTCTTTCACTTTTTCATCAAGTTCGGGGGTCTTCTCTGTGAGACCCTTCGCAAGGATGGTGTCGGCGATATCTTCGCCAAGTGCAACAAAATCTTTATTACGGGCAACGAAGTCCGTTTCACAGGCAAGCTCGACAGCGGTTGCCATTGAATCACCAATTTTTGTAAATATTCGACCTTCATTGGTAGCTCGGCCGCTACGTTTCGCAGCAGCGGCAAGCCCAAGCTCTTTGAGGTACTTTTCGGCTTTCGAAAAGTCTCCCTCCGCCTCTTTCAAGGCCTTTTTGCAATCCAGCATTCCGGCGCCGGTTTTATCGCGTAGTTTTTTCACATCGGCAGCTTTAATTTCCACGCTTATCTCCTTTGATCTATTATAATCTACTCTTCGAAGAGTTTATCTTCTTCTTCCAAAAGCTCTTTTTCAGTTTCCTCAGCCAGGGTTTTTTCCGGCTCAGCAGGTTTATCTTCTTTCTTTTCCTGAGTTTCAGGGGTGTAGTCCGAGTACTCCTCGGCAGTGAAGTTTGTTTCTGCCTCAGGAGCTTCGACTTCAGCTTCTTCTGAGCTCTCCTTGACTACCTCGCCAACACTTGCGGTTTCAAAGTCCTCAAACTGTGGCTCTTCTTCCTGCTTCTGGGGTTTCTCCTGGGCCTGCTCTGTTTCATCCTCATCCTGCAGGGTTTCAATAATCTGGATTCCGATTTCATTATCTGCGTCGATTACTGCATCTGCAATTACCTTTGTAAACAGGGATATAGCCCGAATGGCATCGTCGTTGCCGGGAATTGGGTAGTCAATATCGGTGGGGTCACAGTTAGTGTCTACAACTGATACGATTGGAATGCCCATCCGTTTCGCTTCGGCTACCGCAATAGCTTCTTTACGGGTATCGATGATAAAGATTGCGCCCGGCAATTCCTTCATATCTTTGATACCGCCCAGGTTTTTCTCTAAGCGTTGTCGTTCTTTGTTGAGACGGGAAACCTCTTTCTTGGTGAGGCTTTCAAAAGTACCATCGATCTCCATCTTCTCAATCTTTTTAAGGCGATGGATAGATTTTTTAATGGTAGAAAAGTTGGTGAGCATTCCGCCAAGCCAGCGGTTACTTACGTAAAACATCCCGCAGCGTTGAGCTTCGCGCTCGATAGCCTGCTGGGCCTGTTTTTTTGTTCCGACAAACAGTACCGATTTACCGGATTTAACCTGTTCGCGGATAAGATCGTACGCTTCTTTAATTGAAACGATGGTCTTTTGCAGATCGATAATGTGGATCCCGTTCCGTTCGGCGAAGATATACTTCTTCATACGGGGATCCCAGCGTTTGGTCTGGTGTCCAAAATGCACGCCTGATTCAAGCAGGCTTTTCATTGTTACTACAGACAAGCGAGTCCTCCTTCAAAATAGACGGTCAGCATTGAGGTACGACGTACCTCGTTCTATGCATCCGTCGGTCCTTCTCTTATTTCTCACCATTAACGGTGGAAGATTACAGGGAAACGAGTTCAAAAAAATCGTATCCCTGAGTCTGTAACATGCCATAAAATCGGTGAATTGGCAACCCCATGACATTGAAGTAGCAGCCCTCAATACGGCTTACAAATAGGCCCCCCCGACCTTGAATGCGGTAAGCGCCGGCCGCGCCTTGCCACTCCTCCGTATCTAAATACCATTCAATTTCACGGGAATCGAGCTCCGCAAAATGAATTGTAGTGGTTTCGGCTTCGTTTCGGAAAACCCCAGCTGGTCCGTCCCATAAGGATAGGGCTGTAATAACCTTGTGAGCCCGTCCTGCTAATTGTTGAAGATACTCGCGCGCGGTGTGGCGGTCGGAGGGCTTGCCGAGGAGCTGACCATCAAGATCGATACAGGTATCTGCCCCGAGCACCAAAGCATTTTTGTGTTCGGGGGAATGCCTAAGCAGGTGCGCAACCTTCTGCTGTGCTAAAGAGAGGGCTTGAAGCCGGGGCGGACGGTCGTCAAACAGTTCCTCATACTCAGAGGGGGCTGTCGAAAAGGGGAGACCAAGGTTAGTTAAAAGCTCTTTTCTGCGGGGTGAGCTTGAAGCCAATACAAGCTTAGGCACTATAACCTCCTGAATAGTATGAGTGCCGCTGCAATTCCAAACAGGGTCCCCGGATTTAGATATATATAGCAGGAAATGACCAGCAGATCGAAACCAACCGGACCAATAGCAATGTGCACGGGTATCTCCGCATAACTCAGCAGTCGCTCAATGAGGTCCCATGCAAAAGTACCGATCAACAGAGAGAGAAGCAGCATTTTTACCAGTATCGGCCGGTTGCGCTTGGTATACTTCATCGGCGATCAGGAACCTCCTTGGCAAGTGATTCTTTTTCCAGGGCAATCGCTTCCCATTGTTCTGAAAGTTGGGTCTGTTCCTGTTCATTTTCGCTCAAACGTCTCTGTAGATGGGTAATTTTTTCTGCCTGCGAATACACTTCCGGAAGGGCCATGTCGGCCTGAATACGATTGTGTTCCTGCTCGAGCTCATCCATCATCCCAACTAGCTTCTGCTCCTCCGCTTCCAGTTTCCGCAGGCGCTTTTTCTGCTGCTTGAGTTCTTCGTACCCAGCATTGCTTATACCGGAAGAAGCGGCCGCTTCCGGAGCTGTTGAAGCGGAGGCAGATACCGATGGATCGGAGGAATCCGTATCCTCATCCTGAGCCGCTTCTTTTTCGAGGCGATATAAGTAATACTGATAGTCACCGGGAAAATTACGGGGGCCTTCAGCACCCAATTCCAAGACCCGAGTAGCCAGGTGCTCTATAAAGTAACGGTCGTGGGATACGAAGACCAAAGTACCGGAGTACTTCTTGAGGGCTTCGAGGAGCACGTCCTTTGAGTGAATATCCAAGTGGTTAGTTGGTTCATCGAGGATCAGCAGATTATGCGGCTGCAGAAGCAGCCTCAGCAGCGCTATACGGCTGCGTTCGCCTCCGCTGAGCACCTTGATGGGTTTGTAAATATCATCACCCTGAAAAAGGAACGCCCCCAACAGGTTGCGCAGTTTGGGGACCAGCTCTGTGGGTGCCTCGGCTTCAAAGAGATCGATAATGGAACGCGGGCTCTCTTCCAGTTCACGCTGCTCCTGTGAGAAATAGCCGGCGGTTACTCCCGCACCATAAAGGACCTCCCCCTGATACTGTGAATCTACCCCGGCAATGATTCTGAGGAGTGTCGATTTTCCGGCACCGTTTACACCGGTTACCACCAGTTTCTCACCCCGCTGCACTTCAAGGGAAAGATTCTTCAGTACCGTGTTGGGACCGTAGGATTTACTTATTTTCTTTAACTCGAGTACTTTTTTTCCGGAATGGGGGGCTGGGGGAAAGGAAAAGTGGATTTTCTGCATATGCTGGGGCAGCTGAATCGGTTCAAGCTTCTCGAGATATTTAATGCGACTTTGTACCTGGCTGGCTTTCGAGGCGTTATAACGGAATTTCTGAACAAAGGCGTTGACCCGGGCTATCTCTTCCTGCTGCCGTTCGTATTGCTGCTGAAGTTCGATGATCTCCTGTTCTCTGCGTTTTTGGTAGGCCGAGTAGTTGCCGGGATAGCGGCGCAGGCCTCCCATAAAGAGCTCGTAGGTTTCGTCTACCGTACTATCGAGAAAAAAGCGATCGTGAGATACAATTAGGAAGCCCCCCTGGTAGTTGCGCAGAAAATCTTCCAGCCAGTTGCGGGCTTCAAGGTCGAGGTAATTGGTTGGTTCATCCAGCAGTAGAATGTCCGGATGTTCAAGCAGTATTTTTGCCAGGGCAATACGCATTTGCCAGCCCCCGGAAAACTGTTCACAGCTTTTCCGGAAACCGGCTCGTGTGAATCCAAGACCGAGCAATACCTGTTCAATCTCCTTCTCCCGATTGTAATAATCAGTTGTCAGGAGTCGTTCTTCGATGTCGTGTTGCCGTTCAAGCAGATTACGGGTATATTTATCCTCACTGGTCACTGTGCTAAGTTGGGTTCCAATTTGCTCTTTCTCATCTACCAGTTGATGGAGTTCGGAAAAAGCGGTTTCGGCCTCCTGATAGAGGGTGGCCCCAGAAAATTTCTTACCACTCTGGGGCAAGTATGAAGCCCTCGTTCCCCTCTGAACTGCAATGGTTCCCATATCGGGGTGCATGTCACCACTGATAATTTTCATCAATGTTGACTTACCACTTCCGTTACCACCGGTAAGGGCGGCACGACTTTTTGTGGTGAGGGTGAGTTGGACGTTTTTTAAAACAGTATGATCGCTAAAAGCGAGTTGAATATCCGATGCTTGGATTGTTTTCATTGTCGTTTAAAAAGAATTCGGAGTTTGTCCGAAAAAGGCCATTATAAGACGCGAAGAGCTGCGTTGTTGCACAACTTTCTCATCAATGTTGCGTTCAGGTACATACTCAAGTCTGAGTGAGCTTGCGTCAAGGGTATACAGAAAGAATACCGGAGATTCAGGGCCTTGATCAAACACAAATGAGAGGACCCCTGTGTAGTCGGAGCGAAGGTCCTTGGACAGGAAATAATCCATGCGGACCACTCCATCACGGTAGGAGCTGTACGGAACTATTGACGGTACCAAACGCTCCAGATGGCGCCATACAAACTGCCTATCTTCAAGAAATTCAATTTCGCCGTACGCATTGCTAGTGAAAAGGGGACCGCTGTTTACAAGCTTATCATACAGTTCCGTCCGCCTTTCCTGTTCCATTTCCCGTACCTCGGAGATTTCCTCATTCGTCATGTGGATAAAAACTGGATCATAGGATTTATCTTCTTGGCTGAATATTGCCTGAACCTTATCATCAGATTTAATAACTATTTCAAGTTCACTGGGTATAAATGCATAGCGCTCTTCATTGATTCGTTTTATCTCGTCATATTCGAAAGAGTGAGTCTTGTTATAAAGGCGGATGGTAATAGACTGCTTATCCATATCGCTGAATAAGCCGTAGTCAGGACTGAAGCGTTCCAAATCAATCTGTTGTTTCTCCTCCATTTCCTCAAAACTCTCGGGGTGAAAGCTTTTTTCAAGGGTTTCTCGGAGCATGGTCAGGTCGGGTCCCTGCTGTTCTTCAGGTTCGGCGGTGGTATCAAAGACATTCAGATAGTAATCAAAGGAGTAGCCTTGGGTTCCATCTTTGGTCATAACCTTATACCAGACCCCGTCATGCCCCCCGATCTCTTCCTGGGTATCAGTCCGCTCAATTATTTTTAACTCTTGATCCTTACGCAACTTATATACACGACTGGCGCTTATGTCCGGTTCTTCCCGGACAGCCAAACCATCCCGCAAATTCCGGGCAAACAAATTTTTATACTGTTCATACTCTTCGGCCCGTGTTGCAGCGGCCCTTCTATCCTCGAAAGCCTCTACGCGCCATCTGTCTATTTCATAGGTTTCCTGCGAATCGGGGTAGCCCACGGTGTACGTGTCACTAATATCGGACTCCTTTTTGATTTCCACGAGAGCCCCGGTTTCTACAGCATTGCTATCGGGAGAGAGAAGTACCACTCCATAGCCAATTGAACCTCCCGAACATGTACTAAAAAGCAAAGCTCCCACCATGGCGAGAAGCGATATATAGTAATTTTTAAAGTTATTTTGCCTACAAGCCATTGAAACCTCCCTTTACGATATATAGCCCAAAAAGGGGGGTAAAGTCAACGCGGTTTAGAATTGACGGAATTTCCGAAAATGCTTAGCGCAATCGAGTTTCTGAGACGATTGCTATCTTTCCGTCTTTAATCAGTGAGAGGGTATGCCGACTTGCCTTGATTTTTCGGGCTGCCCGCTGGGAGACAATCAGATCGGTAGAGTGCACACCGAACAGGGCAGTGGCATGCACGTACATTGGCACTTCGCCTACCCGCGATTGAATTGCATCTAACTGGGAAGTGTGATAATAACGAAGCATTCCCTTTAACTTCAAGGTCTCTGGATCGAGCATCCGCATATCAATCAGAAGGTCAGTGTTTTCATTATACACTCTGGGAAAGATTGCCGGTTGCAGGCTGCCCTTCGTGTGGGTTCCGAACATTTCCAGAGGATTATTTACGTATATTACAATGCCGGAGTAGCGGCCGCCGGCCACATACGTCAGCTCTTCTGTCTGCGAGCTGCTTTGGGTGTGGGTAACAAACAATGAGGCGATCTGCGGGTAGAGGTCATAGTGGTAGGTGCGTTGGAACTCAAAAAAATCGTCGTTGAAGTGCGAAGAGACGACTTTTCCTGTGGCTGCCAGTTTCTGGAATTCGGCGGCTAAATTTGGCGATTCCACAATTGCCTCTGCTATGCTTTTGCGGGAGTCGATTTTTATCTTTGAAATTTCTTCTACAAACAGAGTAGGAAGATGACGGCGAATGGTAGCCTCCGCCTGTGAGCGTTGTCCAGGCAAGGGTTTATCAGTCTGATTGGGGCGGTAGCTGACTGTAAGAATAAATGTACCCCTTTGCCAGTCTACCCGGCTGCTGCTTTTAACTGCGCCTGAGCCGGTTACAATAACGTTTTCGGCAGCGTTCAATCCGGTACTGCAAAAAAGGAAGCCGAATAAAAGGGAAACAGCAGTGAGTTTCGTTAGTCTATTCATCTCTTTTCACTTATCGACCCTGTAAGCCCTGGTCTTAAGGTGTATCGGTTCCGGTAAAAGGTTTTTCACCAAAGTAGATACCTGCCCATTCCCATTGACCATGAATCTCCGGATCGGCCGGAAAATGGACCCTGCGAAAATATAGATACCAAGTCTTTATACGATAGGACCAGCCCCATGTACGAAGGTACGCTTCGCGGGTGTTGGAATCCCGGTCGAGTTCACTGTTGTAGTGAATCCTCTGACCCATGAAACTGCCTAAACCGGAAAGGAAGTTCTGATTTGCTTCGGTAGGCGCTTCCTCCCATGAAATGGCGAAGAAATTAACCTTGGCTCGGTAGCGGGTAAGAGTACGGGAGTTACGAGTCCACATTGCATATTTGAGTGTTTTTACAAGGTCATCCAGACTTTCCATGGTCCAGTTTTTGTTGGGGTAATCATAAAACTCTATCATTGAACGTACTTGTTCATGTGCATGGGGAACTCCGGCCACCTTGGCCTCCGGATGACCGAGAAAATTACGATAGGCTTGTATGGCGAGATCCCACTCACCTAATTCTTCATAGGTTTTCGCAAGGAAATAATAAGTGGAGCCATTGTCGATTTTGTCGCTGAATTGGGAGATCAATTTTTTGTAGTAATCTACTTTTAACTCAGGTTCATCCCCCAGGCGGATAAGGTTTTTCAAGCAGATGTAGTGGATGGTGTTTCCATTCACTTCTAGGTCAGTATGGTTTTTTAATATGCGCTCGAAGTACTGAACCGCAAACGGTTCGGCTCCTTCACTTAAATAATTCTGAGCTACAACCAACAGGTAATACCCGTTGTAGGGATCGGTTTTGTTATTTTCCACATAAGTTGTGAGAAATAGATTAAGTAAGTTTGGCCTTTCGGCTGCACGTAATTTTTTAGTAATTTCCTGAATTATAATGAAACGGCTTTCGGGGTTTTCGGACTGGGTATTGAGATCATGAAACAAAAGCCTAAGCTCTTTTTGTTGTTCAGAGGTGCCGACAATAAAATAGCGGCTAGATGGAGATACCACTGTGGGGGATGTGGGGCATCCTGATAAAAATGACGCTGCAATAAGTACTGCTATTATTACTGGGGTGACGGATAAAATGTGCTTTTTCATTGTAGTATAGCGATAGTAACATAGCCTTTAAGGGTTTGCAAGAAGGTCAGGTTTTGGTACACTCACTTTTTAGTGAAAGGGGGATACAATTGAACGATAAAATAACACAAACTGAACAGGGATTGCATGTTCCCGATCAACCGGTAATTCCGTATATAGAAGGCGACGGGATCGGTGTCGATATCTGGCCGGCATCCCGAAAGGTCTTTGATGCAGCAGTGGAAAAAGCTTATGGCGGTAAGCGCGGAGTGCAATGGAAAGAAGTGTATGCCGGTGAAAAGGGTTACAATAAAACCGGTGAGTGGCTTCCAAAGAGTACTTTGGATACCATACGCGAGTACCTGGTTGCGATTAAAGGTCCTCTTACCACGCCTGTGGGCGGTGGGTTTCGCAGTTTGAATGTTTCTCTGCGGCAACAGCTTGACCTGTATGTGTGTTTACGACCGGTGAAGCACTATCCTGGTATTCCCTCGCCGGTAAAGCAGCCGGAGAAGGTTGATATGGTGGTATTCCGCGAAAATACCGAAGATGTATACGCGGGTTTGGAACTGAAGGCGGGAGATGCCAAAACTGCCGTCCTGATTAAGTTTCTAAAAGAGGAGTTTGGGTGGGATATTCGTTCTGATTCCGGAATTGGGATTAAACCCATTAGCCGGACCGGTACCGAGCGTTTGGTGCGGGCGGCGATTGAATATGCGATCGAACATGGAAGCAAAAGTGTAACCCTGGTGCATAAGGGAAACATCATGAAGTATACCGAAGGCGCCTTTCGTGAATGGGGTTATGAGTTGGCAAAACGGGAGTATGCGGACCAGGTAGTCAGCTGGGATGAATGCGGCGGTAATGTGCCCGAGGGAAAAATCCTGATAAAAGATGTTATTGCTGATGCTTTTCTGCAGCAGATCCTTACCCGGGCAGACGAGTTTGATGTAATTGCTACCATGAATCTGAACGGCGATTACATGTCCGATGCACTTGCTGCGCAGGTAGGAGGTATTGGAATTGCGCCGGGAGCAAATATCAATTCTGAAACCGGGCATGCAATTTTTGAGGCAACCCATGGGACTGCTCCAAAATATGCTGGACAAGACAAGGTCAACCCCAGTTCCCTGATTCTGTCCGGGCGGCTTATGTTTGAATATTTAGGTTGGAATGAAGTGGCTGCTTTAATTGAAAAAGGAATGACCGGTGCGATAAGAGACAAACAGGTAACCTATGATTTTGCCCGCATGATGGAAGGTTCTACAAAGGTTTCCTGTAGTGAATTTGCCGATGCGCTAATTGCTCACATGGATTAAGCAGAATAACGAAAATGATGCGAGCCGGGATCCTTAAAGGAGTTGGGATTGCGTTGACAGGCGCTGTGTGGATGCTGTTGGTATTCGGCTGCGCCGGAGACGCAACACCCCAAGAGGTTAATACCGACCTCCGGCGTGATATACAGCAGCGGGGAGCTAGACTGGAGGAGGTTCGCTCCAATATCACTCAGGGTACTCCCCGTTCGCTTGATAGAGCTTTAAACACACTTTACGCACACAACTTACACAGCAGCGAAGCAGGAACGGAGCTGGCCTTTGTGGCCAACCGACTGTATCATTTTGTCTATCCCTATCTGGAATATGGCACAGATCCGAACAGGCCTCCCAGCGGCAGCATCTACCCTCGCTTGTTTGAGGCTGTTGCCCAGGGGCGGGTGCCTGATATATCTCAAGAGGAAACGACCTTCCTCTCCTCTTTGGCCTCGGCTGTTGCGGTGCTCACCAGCAAATCCTCTGAGCAGAGGGAACAGGCCGGGGAAGTGACCTCCAATATAGTACAGATCAATCCGAACTCTATGTTGGCCCTCTATTTGCATGGATATTTTCTGGAAGTTAACAGAGACTTCGGGGAAGCCCAAGAATTGTATCGTCGGGTACTGGAAAATGATGACTCCTGTTATCCTGCAAGGCTTGGACTGGTCAGAATTTACTATGCGCAAGGAAATCATGAAGATGCTTTACCTCATGTTGAACAGCTGCAGCTTGAATTTTCGGAAAAACGGTATGTGCTTCAATGGGCAATTAATGTGTATTTACAGGCAGGTGATCTTGAAACAGCGGATAGACTACTTTCAAACGCCATTATCCAATTTCCCGATCAGACAATTTTTCTGCAGAAGCGTGCCCAGCTGCTGGAACTGCAGGGAAAACATGAGCAGGCTGGGCGTATTGCTGCGGTGGTTGAGCAGAGGACCGGAGAGACCCCTGAGACCTTGCTGGTAAAAGTGCAATCAATGCTCCGAAATGACCGACATGAGGAGGCCTTGGTTCTGGCTGAGAGAGGTATGCAGGAGTATCCCGACTTTCAGCGTTTTTCCGCTCTTTATGGAGAACTTCTTATACAAATAGGCCGCCAGGAAGAGGCTTTTGAGTATTTCCAGCAGCGTCTGGAGGAAGATCCTGAAAACCTTACAATAGTTTTATCTTTGCTTGATACAGCGATAGAGCTTGAACGCTGGTCGGTGGCTGTGGACTACCTGGAAGAGCTGCTTGAGGTTCGTCAAACCCTCTCACTTCTGCGGAAAGCGGTACGGGTCTACGATGCCATTGACCAACCGCAGACTGCGGTACGTTATGCTCGGAGCTTATCCGAAAAATTTCCCGATGATCCGGTTGCCGTTCGTACTTATCTAAATCAGCTGTTGGACAGCGGTTATCAGCAGGAAGCTTCCGAGTACGTTGATCGTCGGGTGAACGAGTCTACCGAATCGGAAGTGAGAAGTGTATTGCTCTATTTCCGGGCTCGCTTGGTGCAGGATCAGCAGAGAAAGCTGCAGTATCTGCAGTCTGCATTGCTGGAAAATATGCAAAATGTAAATGCACTGATTGAAATAGCACAGCTGTATGAATCAACGGGCGAATACAATAAAGCTATTCGCTATCTTCGTCAGGCAATAGCTCTTAATCCTGAAGATCAGTCGTTAAGACGCAGAATGCGTGACCTGCAAAATCAAACACAATAGGGGAGGAACGGATGCTTCGCTGTTTAACTCTTACTTCGCATTCAGACGCGTATAAGCTGCAAAATATCCGAGCTCACTCTCAGTGGATCGATGCTGTCGAGATACGCCTTGATCTTTGCCAGCATAAAAACGAAGCCTGTATTGCCTCGATTCTTGACACCGTCCGTGAAGCCTCTCTTTCCGTAGTTATTCTTTCTTTCCGTCTTGAAGAAGATGGCGGCCAAAGAACGGAGTTGAGCGGTACCGAACGTCTGCACTTGTTGGAACAGCTGCTGAGTCACGGAATTACCCATGTTGATCTTGAATGGGGAGTGACTGCTCCCGGTGTAGAAAAGAGAGCGGCAGAGTTGGGCATTCGGGTGATTCGTTCGCTCCATGATTTTATGGGTGTTCCAGCCTCTATGAAGGTATTGATAGAAGAAATTGCTGCGGGAGGAGAGATTCCCAAGGTAGCCTGTTACCCAAGATCGCTCCAGGACGTACTTAAACTCATTCAAATTACCAGTGAGACCTCCCATATCAGGAACAAGATCGTGCTTGGAATGGGGGCTTTTGGCTTTTTTAGCCGGGCAGCACCTCAGCTGTGCGGTTCCATGCTGACTTTCTGTTCCGTCGGTGAGCGAAGCGGAGCCCCGGGGCAGACCAGCCCGCGGGAGTTAGAAGAGGTATACCGGGTATCGAAGCAGGATACCGATACTGTGTATTTCGGTATTATAGGGAATCCGGTGCTCCACAGTAAAAGCCCCCAGCTGCATAACCCCTGGTTTGCTGAAAGGAGGATGAACGCTGTTTATCTGCCCTTCCAGGTCGATGATGTCGGATTGTTTATGAGCCTGGCCGAACAGCTTGGGATACGCGGATTTTCCGTAACAGTACCCCACAAACAGGAGATTATTAAGCACGTTAACCAGGTTGAGAATGCGGTGCAGAGTATTGGCTCATGCAACACTGTAATTCGAACCTCCGAGGGCTGGTGTGGCAGTAATACCGATTACGAGGGCTTTTTAGCCCCACTGAAGAGAACCGATGTCCTGTCAGGGGGAAAACGCGCACTTGTAATTGGGGCTGGAGGGGTTGCCCGTACCGTGGTATATGCACTTGCTCAGGCGGGGTTATCGGTAAGCATCGTAAACCGTACCGATGAAAAGGCGGCAGCCTTGGCCGCGGAATTTAAAGTAAACTGGCAGTCGATACACAGCCACCTGACTGTGGGAAAATTTCATCTGATTGTGCAGACCACCAGTGCAGGAATGGAGCCGAATACCGAAATTGATCCTCTGCCGGGATACCGGTTTAAGGGTTCAGAGATAGTATACGAACTGATATACGCTCCTGAGTGGACCCGCTTTTTACGTAGGGCGGCGGATGCGGGCTGCCGAACTATTGGCGGCCGTGAAATGCTTCATGCCCAGGCCCTGCTACAGTTTGAACAGTTTAACTCTGCTTATAATCCTGGGGCTGAATAAACAGGGATCCCTTCCATTTTTTTATATACCCGATTTTTTGTACCCACACTTCAAACTCTTCGTTCGTTGGAAGGCTTTCTCCCCGAAGTAAAAGGTCGTTTCCTGACTTCTGGAGCTCCCTAGGCCTAACCAGATGGCGCAACGGTTTTCCAGAAGCGGTTCGTTCAACCAGCTCAAGCAGATCCCACTCTGACTGGAGTGCCTGTTGAATAATCCTCACCTTTCCGCTGTAATTTATGCCTCTGGCTTCGTTGACGGAAGGGCTGGTTTGAGTGTGGTGCAGCTGTGATGGAAACAGAAACAGCTTCTTTTCTATTTGGGCGGCAAGCTCTTTTTTCTGATTTGAATTGGCATTGGGAAGATGCTCCAGTTCATGTTGAAGCTCCTGGTATACCTTTTTATCTGCCTCCGAGGGTCCCTTTGGTGATTCTGCACCAGAAAATGAATCAACCATCGATTGTTCCTGCGGACTGGGGCTAGGCAGGGACGGAAACTGTTGGGCTGCGGCGGAGGTGTTAGTATCCGGCTGGCTGGAAACACATGACTCTACAGGAGGGAGGGGAATAATTCCGATTTCCTGGAGGAGGGCCTGCCAGTTTTTGCGGTGTGAAGCGTCCATTACATAGATACCGTTTCCGAAATCACGGAGTATGTACGCGGCAAAATCAGGATGATTACGAACCATGTGATCCCAGTGATCAGCTAGGGACAGGGTAATACCCTCGATCATAACAACAGAGGAGTAGTGGCTCTCCCAGGATTCTAGGGAAAAGCGTATGTTCTGCGGGAGCGGAGTAGCGGAGAGCTCGTCAACGCGCTGCTGAATAGTATCAGAGGAGAAGTGGCTGCGCCCGTGCAGATATGAGTTACGGGTTAATTCGAACTGCGGGTAGGCGGTGAATGATTTTAACTGCATCACCGAAGAGATAAACAGTCCAACCTCGAAGGGCAGGGGGGGTTTTACCGTTATAGTAAAATCGGGATGTACCAGCAAGGGTTTTTTTTCTTCCTGGTCGTTAAGGAGGTCTGCTATGGAAGGATTTCGGTATATTCCCTGGGAGCTGCCGACGAGAGCTCTAATGTGCTGCAGACGCTCAATCAACCGGGTTGGGGCAATTAATTCTGTTATCGGCTTTTCACCGGCTACAGGTTCGGCTGCAATTAGCATTCGTTCCACACTGGTTGGCTCAAACAGATAGTCCGGCGGCATAGTTGCAAACAAGCTCTCAATACTGGCGGCGATATGAGCTAATTGATTGATGGAAAGACTCGAAGCCGAAAAATCTTCCACCGATTCATCTGAACTGATACAGACCGCTGCCCATAAATAAAAAAGTCGTTCTGCCCGTGTTTTATTCCCGAATTTAATTCCCCTATCAAACACAAGCTGCAGTGAATTGCGGTCTTTTTCGAGAATACCCAGCTTAAGGAGTGCATTTATAAGCAGATAGAATTGGTTCGGCTTTTTATCTTCTGCAAGTGTTGAGAAGATGGATTTAAGCTCATCACTTACCTTTTTTTTCAGAGTACCATCCGCTTTAAGGGGTTCAGGGTATTTTTTCAACTGTGCGATAATGCACCAGAGGATTTCTTCGGTAGCTAAGATAGGGAGGCCGCTGTCCACTTTACAAGGTGTGGCTGGAGGAAAGAGTTCCGCAGGAGAAAGAACACTCTTCAGGATATCCTGGTGAAGAAATGGATTTATGTGCAGGAGGGGATTATCAGAACAAGAGAATATGATAAGACGCTCCTGCAGGTTCATAAGGTGGTTATGAAAGTTGAAATAATCATAGCTGTCCTGCAGCAAATGGTATATCTGCTGGGGGCTGGGACGATCTAGGAGCTCCACCGCCGTGAGGATGAGAGCATCCTGTGGGTCTATGAGTGCCACCGCCCGTTGAATGGTATCCTCTTTAGAAAAGAGGTGGATAATCTGATCGACTAAACGTGGTTTGTGGAAAGGAGTTTTAAGATCCCCCAGATAGAGCTTCATAATAGAGAAAAAAAGTTCGTCCGGTAGGTCTAAAAGGCACCGTTTCCATTCATCAATCTGTTGTCGTGTTGGAGATTTCGTCATTAATTACCCCAAAAATCTATATGATATTTATAGCCTTGTTCAGTTAAAAACTTCTGTCGGTTCATTGCAAATTGTTCTTCTACTGTATGTTGTGTAACAATAGTATAAAAGTAGGAATTGTTCTCTTTTGGCCGGAGGATGCGGCCGAGCCGCTGTGCTTCTTCCTGACGGCTTCCGAAGGTGCCGGAAATCTGGATAGCCACGGAGGCATCCGGCAAGTCAATGGCAAAATTAGCTACCTTAGACACTACAATTACCCGCTCCTCTCCCCGCCGAAAAGCCGCATAGATTTCCTCACGTTTTCTATTGGGAGTTTTCCCGGTGATTAACGGGGCATCCAATGCCTTGGCTACCTTGGTTAGCTGTTGGATATATTGTCCTATCACCAGAATATGGTCCTCGTGATGGTTCTGTACCAGCTGGAGTGTAATATTGTCTTTGCCGGGGTTCTCGGCGGCAATGCGATATTTTCCTCTTTTATCTGCGGTGGCATAAGGTATGGAGCTGGACTGGGGCAGGGGAACACGGATCTCGTGGCAAATAGCTTCAGCTATCCAGCCCTTAGATTCGAGCTCTTTCCAAGGGACATCATATTTCTTAGGGCCAACCAAAGAGAATACTTCGTCCTCACGCCCGTCTTCACGGACCAGGGTTGCCGTGAGGCCTAATCTGCGAATCGCCTGTATTTCTGCGGTGACCCGGAAGATTGGTGCCGGGAGTAGGTGTACCTCATCGTAAATGATCAATCCCCATGGATAGTTACGAAAAAGGTTAAAGTGCGGAAAACTACCCTCCTTATCGGGCCTCCAGGTAAGTATCTGGTAAGTCCCCACTGTAATGGGGCGAAACTCCTTTTTCTCTCCGGTATATTCGCCGATCTGCTCGCGGGGCAGGTCGGTTTTATCGACTATTTCGTCTATCCATTGATGTACCGCTGCGGTGTTAGGCGCCAGAATTAGGGTGTAGGTTCCGGCCAGCGAGATAGCCCTCATTCCAACTATAGTTTTCCCGGACCCGCAGGGTAGAACGATTGTGCCGAAACCGGTTCCGGGCCGGCCGTTTCCGTAAAAAGCCCTGGCTGCCTCTTCCTGATATCCACGAACGGTGAAATCGTACCCGTCCCGGGTTTTAGTTAACAAATTGACGGTGAGCGGGGCACCCTCTTTAAGGGGTGCTTCATCTTTAACCGGGTATGAGAGCTTAATAAGTTCGCTTTTAATGGTCCCACGGTTCACCAGGTCAAGGAGAAAGCCGTCCTCCGTGGGGGTGAGGTACTTTTTTAGGCGATTGTATTCCTGCAGTTCCGCCTGAATAAGCGGATCGGTAATATGAAGTTCCAGGGTGTTTGAATCTTTACCCTCTTTTAAAATCAACTTTCCGAAGCGGCTTATGGTGTCACTGATAAAGTAATCGACGTTCTCAGGCATACTGAAGCGGGACCACTTTCGGATGCGGTCGGAAATGTCATCCGCAGTATAACCGGCTGAGGCCGCATTCCAAAGGGAGAGGGGGGTAATGCGGTATGTATGCATATGCTCCGGTGATTTCTCCAGTTCGGCAAACAGGCCGAGATCTGCACGGGCTTCTTCGGCTTGCGGATTGTGTACATCCAGCAGAATTGAATTATCCCCTTGTACGATCAGAGGTCCAGCTTCGGGTTGTGAATTTTCCATAGCTTTCTAGGATACGTGAAAGCGGAAAAATCTTCAAGACAGCAATTCCAAATGTATAAATACTTTGCAAGATACTGCGTATTTTTCATAAAAAGAGAGTTGCATGGCGAAAGATTCTTCTCAATCTCCAATAAACAATATAGAATAGGGTGAAATCTTAACGATCGTTGGGAGTTTTATTGATGGACAATGTAATTATAGTCGGCTCAGTGGCAGATAACCCTGTTGTGGAAGATGTAGCGCATCACCTTCGACAGCACGAAGACTATTCCGACTTAATCTCACTGAAGAGTTTTCTGAATACCGAGTTTTGTCCCCGCTTTATCATAGATGAAGAGAATTGGGGCAATATTGGGTATAAGCTAAAAGGAAAAACAGTTCTCTTGGTCAGTACAAACCAGGGTTGGAACACTCGAGACGAGCTGGCCATGCGCAATTTTCTGATAGCCCGGGCATCTAAAGATAACGGTGCTGATCGGGTAGTGCTGTTTGAACCAAACATGTTCTACAGTGCCCAGGATCGCGGCCCGCGGCTCGATCAGGGGGATGAGAGCCGCGAGCGGACAATCGAAGATCAAAAAAAGTTTGATGGCCAGCCCTTTTCTGCTCGTCTGTATGCGGATTTGCTTTTAGAGGCTGGCGTGGATGAGGTTATTACGATACACAATCATTCGGCTTCGGTGGAGAAAATTTTTCTTGATCGTTTTTCGGGCTGTTTTCATAACCTGCAGCCGGCGGATCTCTTTGCAAGCTATATGCAGGACTCGGATGTGGTCAGTGAGGATTCTCTGGTCTTGTGCGCCCCTGATAAGGGGGCTCTCAGTTTTGTAAAAAAGGTTCGTGAAGAGCTGCAGCAGGACTCTATTCCAATTGTGATTATGAACAAAGAGCGATCGGATGAACGCAAGGTGGAAATCAAAATCTCGCCGGATTCAGAAATTAATGCAGACGAGATCAGGGGCAAGGATGTTGCCGTAATTGATGATATGGTGCGTACCGGTAATACGATTATGGAGGCCTGTAATCGGTTAAAAGAGGCCGGAGCAAATAGGGTAGTATTTTTTGTCACCCATTTCTACTCCAGCCGTGAGTGTCGGGTGAATCTGAACGCCCACACCTTAGATGAGATTGTAACCACCAGTACCATTCCCGATATTCTGAATCGGGATGTACAGGGGCGTTTACGTCATAAAATGGTGGTGCTGCAGCTCTCCCGCTGGGTCTGCAACTATGTTCTTAAAATTATGGGCCGGGAAGAAGCTCAATTGAGCCCGCCCCTGTATACTGAAGACATGTCCTCTAAGAATCCCCGCTGGCGGGGTCAAATGGGGCCGCTCTACTCATCGATTAAACATTAAACTAGGAGTACTTCATGTCCAAACAGGTGCCGGATACCTTTAGAATTGGTGTCGTGTGCGGGAAATTAGGCGATGTTGACGGTGTTTCGCTGGAAGTAGAAAAGTGGATTCGTATCCTTAAGAATATGGGGCATGAGATATATACTTTCACCGGGCGCTATGCGGCAACGCTGCCGCTGGTTCCTGCGGAGCAGCAGATACTCATTCCTCAGATTCGTTTCGGCAGTCCCGAACAGCAGGAGTATGAGCGGCTGGTGTTTCCTTATTTGCAGGACAATCCTCCTCACCTGAGCGATGAAAAACGGGAAGAGCTTGTCGACCGCTTAGAGCAGCAGGGCACCGAAGTTTCCAACCTCCTGTTCGATTACATTCAAAAGTTTTCCATTGACGTGATTATTGCAGAAAATACCAATGCGATGCCTATGACACTGATCGGAGGAATGGCTATTTACAAGCTCGCCACTTGGCGGCGAGTGGCAACGATTTTTCATCATCACGACTTTTGGTGGGAACGCAGCCGGTTCAGCCGGAACTACATTGAGCAGCTTCTGGGCAAGATTATGCCTCCGGTAGATCCTGGTTTAGAGCATGTGGTCATCTCATCTTATGCCGAACATATACTGCGGTCGATTAAGCGGGTGCATCCGAAGGTGATACCGAACTGCGAGGATTTTGAAGATGCGGTGCAGATGGATGAATACAACGCTCGTTTCCGTGAGGAGCTTGGGTTTGCAAAGGAGGATCTGCTTATTGTCCAGCCGACACGAATAGTACGCAGAAAGCGAATTGAAGATTCTGTGGAGCTGGTAGGGAGATTCTTGAAAAAATTTCCGGAATATAAAGAGCGGATTCGCTTTGTTATCTCACTGTATCAGGGGGATGAACCGGATGTGCATTATATAGATGAGATACGGGAGCTGGCTGAACATCATGGAATATCTCTTCATTTAATATCGGACCGTGTTGCAGCAGAACGGCATCTTAACGAACAGGGGCAGATTATCTTCTCAAACCGGGATGTGCTGGTGAATGCCGATCTGGTGACTTATCTGCCGATTTGGGAGGGCTTCGGAAATGCGCTGATGGAAGCAATTGCTGCGCGGGTTCCAATAGTAAGCACTGCCTACCTTGTCTATAAAACCGATATAAAAGTGATCGGTTTTGACAATATTGAAATTCGGGATGTGTACGATAAACACGGACATCTGGTTATTGAAGATTCAGTACTGAAGAAAATGCATCGGGTATTTACTGATCAAACCTATCGAAGCAAAATGGTTGCAAAGAACTTTGAACTTGGGCAGCGGGAGTTCGGTATGAACCGCCTTAAAGAGATGCTGGCCGATGTATTTGATGAGTATGGGGATGAGATCCGCGCCTGCCGCAAACGTATTGAAAAGAGCAAACGTCGATATCCTGTATAACCCAGCTACCCGGTGTAAAGCCTTTAGGTGAAGTAAAATTCGGGGCGCCGGTCGTTCAGCAGATGGTTGTATTCGGTGACATTCTTATCCAGGGACTCCTTCGGGTCTACTTCAACTGCAGAAAGCTCATCGGAGGCGGCCTCGGCACGTATAAGTATACGGCCTCGTGGATTTACCACTTGGCTGGTTCCCGTGTAAGTCAGCGACTTTTCCCCAACAGTTTCCGTTCCCCAGCGGTTGGCAAGTACCCAGAACATGCGGTTTTCAAAGGCCCGGACGCGGCTGGTAAGCTGGCCGTACTCGGGGAGAACTAGATCCGATGGATGGCAGACAACCTGAACCCCCTGCAGGGCAAGACTGCGGGCCGCTTCGGGAAACATATGGTCGAAGCAGACTAACACTCCCACCTTTACTCCCTTTAGGTCGAAACTGAAAAAGCCCTCGCTGCCGGGAGTAAAGTGCAGTTTTTCTTCGTTAAAAAGGTGTATTTTCCGGTAGGTACCGATTATACCCTCCGGTCCGATTACTACGGCACTGTTAAACAGCTGCTCCCCCGCCAGCTCAGCTATACCGGTTACGATAGTACAGCCGCTCTTTGCAGAGGCTTCACAAAGCGCATCAGTAGTGGGCCCGGGGATCGGTTCGGAGAGTTCGCGGGCTTGGGCGGAGGAAGAGAAAAAGTACCCGCTGACCGACAGTTCCGGTGCAACCAGTAAATCAGCATCCGTCTGGAGCAGAGCCGAGACCAGTCTTGCACGGTTGTGGCTTACATTTCCTATGGATGGAGCGAATTGAAAAAAACCGATTTTCACGGACGCCTCCTTTTGGGCATTGGAACTTCACTAAATAAAAGCATAATCTATATAGCGGTACAGGTCAAACTCTATGCCCGCATTGCCGCCTGCCGCTTGAGCATATCTACAATCACAATTGCACTCATCGCCTCTACTACCGGAACAATTCGCGGGCAGATACAGGGGTCGTGTCGTCCTTCGGTTTTTATTGTAATCGCCTCGCCCTTCTCATCGATTGTCTGCTGCTCAAGGCTAATTGAAGCGGTTGGTTTGACCGCGGCACGAAAAATGAAGGGCTCCCCTGTGGTAATGCCGCCAAGGGTACCTCCGGCATAATTGCTGGTAAAGCCTTGAGGCGTGAGGGGATCGTTGTGGGTGCTACCCTGCATATCGGCGGCGGCAAAACCGCTGCCGAACTCAATTCCGCGGACTGCGCCGACTGAAAGAATCCCTTTGCCGACTTCCGCCTCAAACTTATCGAACACCGGCTCTCCAATACCCTTTGGAAGACCGGTAATTATACATTCAACTACCCCTCCGGCACTGTCACCTGACTCTTTCAGCTCTTCTATACGCTTTACCATCTGTGCCGCTGCTTCGGGATCACAGGCTCGCATAGGGTTCTTCTCGATTTGATCGATATCTCGCAGGCTACACTCGATCCCAGCGGCCCTGAGGGTATAAGCGGTAATGCTGATACCGCGGCTGGCCAGTATCTTTTTAGCCACTGCTCCGGCGGCTACCCGACCGGCGGTTTCCCGGCCGGAAGCGCGGCCGCTGCCGCGATAGTCGCGGATACCGTATTTTGCCTGGTAGGTAAAATCGGCATGGCCGGGGCGATACGCATTTTTGATATGGTCGTAGGCGCTGCTGTCATGGTCCTGATTGTAAAGCAGCATGGCTAGGGGGGTGCCGGTTGTCTTTCCCTCGAACACTCCCGAAAGAAAGTGGATTGTATCGCTCTCCCGGCGGGAGGTAGTGATATGCGATTGTCCCGGCTTACGGCGGTCCAGTTCTTTCTGCACCTCCTGCTCGCTTATTTCGATTTGGGGAGTAACTCCGTCTATTACCACCCCCAGCCCCGCTCCGTGGGACTCTCCGAAGGTGGTTATTTTAAAATGCGTACCAAAGCTGCTACCCGACATAATTGTGTTCCTTTAACTGAGTGTACAGCAGCTTGAAATTATCCTCAACTGCCTGGTTGGGGAGGGTGAGGACCAGGTCAGCATAGTTCAGATATAACTGATGCCGGCGTACCCATAGGTCATGAAACAATTCTTGCGGCGGCTGTGATCCAATCAAAAAAGGGGGCAGTCCGCCGCGTTGTATTCGTTCGAATAGTACTTCTTCCTCGACTTGGAGGTAGATAAAACTTCCGGCAGGTTTCAGTATATCCCAGGCGGCGGGGTTCTCTATAGTTCCTCCTCCAAGAGAGAGAATGACCTTCGACAGTGAGTTTTGGGGGCACAGATCTTGGGTACACGCTTTCTCGGCTGCCCGGGCCTCATACTCTTGGAACTTTTTGCGCCCCGCGGTACGATACACCTCGCGGACCGAGCTGTAGCCATCGACCCGGGCTTCATGTAAAAGAAGGTCGTCAAGGTCAAAAAATAATCGGCCCCAACGGGCCGCCAGCATACTTCCGAAAGTGGTCTTTCCGCAATGTTTCAGACCGGTAAGAAATAGATGTTGCGGTGTGAGGGTTTTT
>JAWLDZ010000009.1:59425-61306 GCA_041686355.1 Spirochaetaceae bacterium | reverse complement strand
CCAAAACTCGCCGCCGGCGTGTGAAAACTCGCATCCCCCAAGGTTTGAACCACTAACTAAAGAATTGCTGTTTGTAGGCGGCTCTGGTATGATGGGCTGTGGAGCATCCTGAATGGTACCGTTTAGATAATACAGCAAACCTCTATCCTTCTGTTATCAGCCGCCGCAACACCACTCTGTTTCGAATATCTATCCATCTGCACCAACCAGTTCATGTCGACAGGCTCACTCGGGCATTACAAAAATTGGTACCGCGCTTTCCCTATTATCAAGTCCATCTTCGAAAAGGGGCATTTTGGTATACCCTGGAAGAGAACCCTCGAATACCTCTGCCCGTGATCGACAGTAAAAGCCCTTGCCGGTATATGCCAATTAAGCAACGCGGAGTGCTTCCATTCAGGGTTCGTGTGTTCAGCAATACCATAGCCGTTGAATTCAGTCATGCAATCACCGACGGTACCGGAGCGCTGATCTTCACGAAATCGCTTTTAGCTGCATACCGTATAGTTGATTTAGAGCCAAACTCACCAGAGTATAAACGCTTGTACAGGGAATATTCGGAAGATCCAGAGATATTTCTGTTTGATCAGTCCCCCAAAGCAGAAGAGTTCAAGGACGCATTTCTGACCCACTTCGATCCGTCCATACCAACACCGGATCAAGAAAAAAAGGTTTTTCATCTGCCGGGGCGTAAACTTCCGATAGGCCAATACCGGGTCATTACTGGAAATATGCCTCTTCAAGAGGTTCTTTCCTTGGCCAAGTCCCATAATGCCACTTTAACTGAGTTTTTAACGGCAGTATATTTTGATGCACTGCAGAAAATTCAGGAAATTGTGAAAGCAGATAAGGTTCGGGGAAGGTGGAATCCGGTTTCTGTAATGGTCCCGGTTAATTTACGAAATATTCTGCCCAGCCGCAGCATGAGAAACTTTTTTCTTATTTTGAACCCACTGCTGGATACCCGGCTGGGCCATTATGATTTGGATGAGATAGTTCACAAGGTACACCACTTTATGCAGACACAGCTTGATCATCGACACTTGAAACAGCAGATAAGTCGCAATGTGAAGGGAGTTGTTAACCCTCTTCTGAGAATTTCTCCCTTGCTGTTAAAGAACATCGGTCTTAAATTGATATATCGGGACTTTGGTGAAAGCCGCTTCTCCGGAAGTCTTTCTAACCTTGGTATGGCCGTTTTTCCACCTTCTCTGGAGAAGATCGTGAGAACCTTGGAGTTTGTCCCGCCCCCCAGCACCGTTTTAGGGGTAAAATGCGGTGCCCTCAGCTATCGCGGTGATTTGCGGCTTACCTTTGGAAGCTTACTTGAAGAGACGGCTTTAGAGCGGCTTGTGTTTTCTAAATTAAGAAGTTACGGCATACCGATACATATATCAGGTAATTGGAAAGGAGAAGAATAGTGCCATATTGCTCATACTGCGGTGTTGAGGTTGATCAAGAAACCAGCAATTGTCCACTCTGCGGAGGAACCATCCCGAAAGAAGGCCCGCCGCCGCTTCTAAAAGGAGACTATCCGCGCAAGGAGCATCAGCTCTATTATAGGCGTCGCTCCTTCACTACCGAAGAACGAAGAACGGTTTTGTGGTTCTTTAGCCTACTGTTTTCTGTTCCCATGACAATTGTGCTTGTAGTTGATTTACTGCGAGATTGGGCCATCAGCTGGTCTCTGTTTCCTATAGTCGGCATTATCGGTATTTGGGTTGGAATAGCCGTGGGACTGTTTATTCGCAAAGGCTGGCTGTTGATGCTGCTCTATTCCCTGCTGATATTAACTGTGAGTCTTGTCGCAAATGTGTTAGCCGGAACTTTTCATTTATTTTTAATGTGGAATATGCCTATCATACTTATGGCAGCCGTACT
>JAWLDZ010000009.1:0-59325 GCA_041686355.1 Spirochaetaceae bacterium | reverse complement strand
CTCATGCGGTCCCGCATCTCTCGCTGGGCATCACGCTTCAAATCACGGTCTTTTATAGAGTTGCGCTTGTCATGGGTCTGCTTTCCCTTGCAGATACCGATAAGCACTTTTACTATACCCCCCTTAAGGTACACCTTCAATGGAACCAGAGTATATCCGCGCTCATCAACCCGACGTTGAAGTCGTTTAATCTCCTGTTTATGGGCTAACAGACGCCGCTCCCGAAGGGGGTCGTGGTTATGGATATTCCCAAACTCATAGGCGGCAATGTGAAAGCCGAATAAGATTAATTCGCCATTCATCACCCGCGCATAGGAATCAGTAAAAGAGAACTTGCCTCCGCGGATAGATTTTACCTCGGTCCCCTGAAGTTCGATGCCGCATTCAAGGGTATCTTCTACCGTATAGTTAAAGCGGGCCTTTCTGTTATCGGCCAGTACCTTAATTCCGCTTTTTCCACTAGCTTCAGTATCTGACATTCTACTCTTCCTCTCTCGAATCCATGACGATTGGTTCTAAGACTATTCGAAACCCCACAAAGGGCGAGCACCATTGGGGCGGGTGGGAGGCTCGTCGCCATACGGGTACCTCCGCAGATCGATTCACCCAGCTCCCCCCGCGTATCGACTTTTCACTTCCATCGAAACCCGGCACTGCAGCTCCATAGACTCCATCGAGTACATCCGAGGTAAAATACCAGTTTTCGTTCCACTCCCACACATTCCCCTGCATATCAACCAGACCCATTCGTCCCTCACGGCTGTAGTTTGCAGCTTGAGGACCGTCAAATCCACTTTCGCTGTCTATAGCTCGGGCACCGCTGTTTTTACGGGCGGCAAACTCCCATTCGGTTTCGGTAGGCAAGCGCACACTAAACTGTTCTTTTAGTTCGGAAGGCAGCTTCGACTCAAACCATTTACTGTAGGCTTTGGCTGCATACCATGAGACGTGTGTCACCGGGAGCAAGGACTTCTCAGGGTCTTCAACCGAGTAGTTATCTGAATAGCTTAGATACTGCTCATCAACTTTTCCCTGCTGAATAAGCTTATCTATGTATTCTGCATTCCAGTCAGGCTCTTCCTGCAAGAAACGCTCGAACTGACCTCGCGTTACTTCACCGCTGGAAATATAGTAAGGTTTCAGTTTTTCTAGGTGTGGGAATTCACTCAATTGAGCAAAATCATATTCAGCAGAATCCGTTGGCAACTCACTGTTGCCAACAGCCACCTGTGCAGGAGGAGTAACTTCTATAAAAGTGTGATCCTGAATCCGCAGGGGTACCGACTCTAATTCACTCTGGTCATACATTTCAGAAAAGGGGATATCGCCTAGATACTCTTTCAAATCATCTCGATCAACCTGATATTCCGAAAGAAGTTCCTCAGCTAAAGTGGAGTTCTCCCTCAGGGCGGCTTCAATGTAGAGTGCGGCTAAAGTCGGTGAGGCACCCCTGCTGACCAATAGCTCCTGTGCTGAATGAATCAATTGCCTTGAGACTTCAACAGAGGTGTATTTTTTTGTGGACAAAAACCGGTACTCTGGAGAGTTTAAAGAGTGTAGTGCCGCTGCTACATCAATGAGTTGTTCAAAAGAAGCAATATTGTTTAGAAGCATGTGCGAAAAATCGTACAGGCTTTCCGAGATATCATCTTCTGAAGCGAGAAATTCTGAGACCGCCTGTACTCCCCGAAAGGGGTAAGGATAGTGATCGTAAAAAGAACCGACCAATGACCAGTTTGCTACCTGGCCGAATCTCCAGTTGAGATACTCCTCGGCTTGTGAGATATCCATATTCACCTGGTAAGTTTCTGCTCGATTAAACAAAAGTGTTCCAAATATTTTTCCAGGCACTTGGAATTCTTCATCTTGTTGTGACTCGAAATAGGGTTTTTCAAAACGAAGAGTATGCTTACCCGCCGGAACAAAGCGGGTAAAGGGGGTTGAATCTAGATATACGCCATCAACAAATACAGCGACCCCCTTGGGCTGCGAAATAAACTCTATATTTGAACCATACCGACGTAATCCGGGCAGCACCAAGATCGAGAACAGAACCGCTAACAGGAGGAAGGCATATAAGACTGTGAGGTAAAGACCGGGCTGAATACCGAATATTGGTTTTAATTTCACATCAGAGACTTCTTCTATCTCAATGTGCTTCTTTTTCTTTTTCATGATTGAAAATGTACAGTTTCGGTTCTAACTTGTCAATGTAACACATCTATGCTAATAATTGATTGGTGATAGACAAGGAGACTAAATGGACAAATGGTATGAAACTGTACAAGGTTTCACTGAAAGATATCTTACCCGCAGGAAACGAAAAAAAGCGTATATAAAGGCCAAACAGAAGGCAAAAAACCCCATTCTTGACTGGATTGAAGCCTTTCTATGGGCCGCAATCGTAGTACTGCTCATCAACCAATATGTAGCCCAGGCATATCAAATTCCTTCCGGTTCCATGAAGAACACCCTGAAGATACAAGACCGTATCTTTGTAAATAAGATGATCTACGGGCCGGAGCTCATACCGGGAGCACTTAAGCTTCCCGGTTTTGTCTCTCCTACCAGGGATGAAGTAATTATCTTTGAAAGTCCGACTTATATCTCCAAGGGTCCCCTGTTCGATACGTTGCAGCGGCTGATCTATATGCTCACCTTTTCGATGGTTGATATTGACCGGGATGCAGAGGGAAATCCGAAACCACACTTTCTAATTAAGCGCGGAGTAGGAATGGCCGAAGACAGACTCCGCTTTGAGCAGGGCAATTTAGAATTACGTCCTCCTGGCTTTGAAGAATGGGTTTCAGAGGACTCTTTTAGGGAATTAGCCGGTCTCCAAGACAGGACTCGGCGTCTTATCGATTCTTCTACCTATGACTATATTAGGGCTTCTGCCTTTCATGATGCCTATCAAAGTGCCGGTTTGCAGCCCTCGGAGGAGTTAAGCCGACAAGCCGAACAGATGCCGCAGGTAACAGATATGTTCGCCTGGATGAAGTACCGGAACCAAATGCTGTATAAAATTTATCCTCAAGAGCGTCGAGCAGGAGCCTTATGGCGAAAATTCGATACCGGATGGTATATTGCCGAGGGTTACATATTTCCATTAGGGGACAACCGGGACAATTCAAGGGATGCACGTTATTTCGGCCCGGTTGCTTTAGATAATGTACTCGGAAGAGCAATGTTTATTTACTGGCCCCTAGACCGTTTTGGAGCTATACACTAATATTTATATATACGGGGAGAATCATGTCTAAAAGGTCACGCGCACTACGCTACTACCGCAGCTATAAACCACAGGGGCCGTTTAAAAAGAGTGTCCGTTTCCTGCTCAAACTGATTGTTGTAGTATTTCTGTTTCACCTGCTTATCAGCACACTATTAGTCAGTTCATATCAAGTTTCTTTTCAGAGCAGTAGTGATATAGAGGCCGAACAACCCGTATATGCCGGTCGTATTCTCGCCACTCCGCTGCTATACGGTCCCAGGTTAAACATACTTGATTATCGCGTTCCTTTATTAAGAACACCTAAACGGGGAGCAGTCGTGGTAAGCGAATTCGGTCGACCACCGGAGCTCTCCTGGTATGCCCACGGCCTTAACAGCATATCCAAATTTTTTACTTTTAATAATTTCGTCCCCTTTGAAGAAAATGAGTTTACCCATGTAAGCCGCTATCAAATTATGCGGGTAGTAGGCATGCCGGGCGATGAGGTACGGCTAGATGCCTATCGAATAAAGATAAAAACACCAACATCCAGCTATTATATAGATGAACAGGAGGTTCTGCAGACTGATTATAATTTAGTTGTTCCTGATCTCAAGGACATTGGTGGAACCGATTCAGAAGATAGTCAATTCGAAGGTCTCTCTGGTTCTCAAGGTACTTTACGGCTTGCACCAGGAGAATATCTGTTGGCTCCGGATGATAGAACTCATTTCGCTCTTTCCCGTTATTGGAAACCAGCTACTATGAAAAAAATCGTAGCCAAAGCTTTACTTGTCTATTGGCCTCAGTTCCGTTTTTTATAGTATGACCGGCAGCTACCGTTATTCGGAACTTCCCATCTACATCCATATTCCGTTTTGCCGCCGTAAATGCGGCTATTGCGATTTCTATTCCCTTAGTTCAGTTGATACCCAACTGCAGTCCCAAGTAATAAACAACATACTTGCACAGCTCGAATTACTTCTGAATGAACTGCGGCCCATACGGGTTCCATCGGTGTATATCGGAGGCGGCACTCCAAATTCACTCACTCCACAGCTGTTCAAAAAACTTATCTCCGGGATTGAAACGCTTATCGCTCCCTACCGAAAAACAAGGCCCTTAACAGCTTTTGAATGGACGGTAGAACTAAATCCGGAACTGATTACATCCAAACAAATCTACTTTCTAAAAGAATCAGGAGTGAACAGGCTTAGCGTTGGGGTACAGAGTTTCTCAGAGGAGGCTTTGACACTTATAGAGAGAAATGCCGGTCTGGATGAGACCCTGCGCGGCTTGGCCTTAGTTACTGAACACTGGAAAGAACGCTGGAATCTGGATATTATTACCGGATTGCCTCAGCAGACCGCAGTGGAGGCACAGAAAGATATTGAAACTGCGATTGGGTATTCACCGACCCATATTTCTCTGTATGCTCTTACCATAGAGAAGCATACTCCATTAGAAAAAAGAGTGCAGGCGAAAAGCCTCCTCCCTCAAACTGAGGATAATTCAGCAGAGATTCTACTACTGTTGTGGCATAAGCTCAAGCTGCATGGATTCGAGCATTACGAGGTGTCCAACTTTTCCCGTCCGAATCAGGAGAGCCGGCACAATTTATACTATTGGAGGATGAAACCCTACGCCGGTATCGGTCCGGGGGCGGTTTCAACCCTCAGAGACTCAAGGGGACTTCCCGCCCGAGCACAAGTTCCTCAAGATATAAAAAGATTTGCTCAAAGCAGCTACACCCTTGAAGAGCTTGAGTGGGAAGAGCTTCTGCCATATCAGTTTCTGCTCGAATATCTGATGATGGGCCTCAGAACTGTGCCCGGGATAGATACGACTGAGTTTCACCGCATCTTCGGTATAGATATTGAAAAAAGTCTGTCGGAAACAATTCGGCAACAGACTGCACTTGGGCGGCTGCGCATCCACGAGGTTGAAAACAAGAGCTACGTGAGTGTAACCGAAGCAGGAATGATGCTGCTAGACCACATCCTCATTCAAGCTGCCCGTGAAATAGAAGAACTTGAGCCCGACCTTAATTGGCCGCTCAGTTGTTAATTGGCCGCTCAGCGGTTAATTGGCCGCTCAGCGGTTAAACAACTTTTGAACAGCTTTTAAGCAACTACTACTTAGGGCTGGACAATAACAGAATAGAATCAGAACAGAAGCGGAAAAGTTGGTAATCTTGACTGTCAACGTCCATTATGATACTTTTTACCCACTGTTTTACAGCAGATATTCCTATACTAGTATTCATTGAAATATAAAGGAGCAGCCATGTCCGGCCACAATAAATGGTCTTCCATTAAACATAAAAAGGGCGCCGCAGACGCCAAACGTGGTAAAATTTTTTCTAAAATCATTAAAGAAATTACGGTAGCCGCCCGTGCAGGCGGGGGCGACCCGGAAACGAATCCCGCCCTTAGAACCGCAATTACCAAGGCAAAATCGGAAAATATGCCCAAGGATAATATTGAACGGGCTCTTAAAAAGGGTACCGGTGAACTCGGCGGGGCGGACTATGTTGAACTGACCTATGAAGGCTACGGGCCCGGCGGAGTGGCCATACTGATCGAAGCTCTTACAGATAATAAAAACCGTACCGCCGCCGATATCCGCAGCATTTTCAGCAAACAAGGGGGAAACCTCGGTGAGACCGGTTGTGTATCCTACCTGTTTCAACGCAAAGGAATTATCACTTTTGACGCAGCCAACTACTCGGAAGATGAAATACTGGAAGCCGCCCTTGAAGCGGGAGCCGAAGATGTATCCGGCTCAGATGATGAGATCGAAGTAGTAACCAGTGCCGACGATTTTTTCACCGTTTCCGATGCCCTTGAAGCGACTGGTTATACGCCTGAACGCTCCGAGGTAGCCATGGTTCCGGAAGTTACCGTTTCGCTTGACGATGAAACTACCGCCAAGGCCCTGCGGCTGATTGAGCGAATCGATGACAATGATGATGTAAAGTCGGTATCAACAAATCTTGATATACCCGACGATTTTGATCCAGACTCTATCGAATGATCCGAATTCTGGGGATCGACCCAGGCTTAGCACATACCGGCTGGGGACTGATCGAGGGGCAGAACAACCGGCTTCACCATATAAAGCACGGCAGTGTGTCGACAAAGGCGCATACCGAGCACGCAGGACGGTTGCTGACAATTTACACAGAAATACAGTCCCTGATAACAGAGTTTGCACCCAGTTTTGTAGCCGTCGAGGCTCTCTATTTTGCCAAAAACCGCAGCAGCGGTATTCCGGTGGCCGAGGCCCGCGGGGTGATTCTGCTGGCGGCCGCGGCCTCTTCACTACCGGCTCGTTCTTATACACCCTTAGAGATAAAACAGGCTTTAACCGGCAGCGGCGGGGCATCAAAACAGCAGGTTCAGGAAATGGTGAGACTTATGTTGGGGCTGGCTGCTGTTCCAACCCCGGATCACGCCGGTGACGCCTTAGCAGCTGCTATTTGTGGTTATCATAACTACCAATTTGATCGCAGCACAGAGAGGGGGAGAGGATGATTCATAGCTTATACGGACGCATAAGTGGACAAAACGGACGTTTTCTCCATCTGCGCCAGGGTGGTATAGAATGGGCAATCGAGGTGAGTCTCCAATCGCTGGAAGATTTAGTTGCCCGGAATGAAGATGAAGAGGTGCGGGTATTTACCCATTTGCACCACCGCGAAGACCACATGCAGCTTTACGGCTTTTCTACCGAGGATGAGCGGGATCTGTTTCTTGAGATTATCAAGGTATCCGGAATCGGGCCGAAGCAAGCCCTGCGAATGCTCTCCGGTTTGCGCCCCCAAGAGTTCATCGACGCCATTGATAACGACCGGGTCGACCGTCTCTCCCAGCTCCCCGGAGTCGGTAAAAAAACTGCAGGCAAAATTATTCTGTCCCTGCGGGGTAAAATTCTTACCGAAAAACAGGACCAGGCGGCGGAGCGGCATCCGGAGCTGGTGAACGCCCTGACCGATATGGGCTTTGACCGCAAACGGGCAGGGCAGGCCCTGCAGGAGGTTGCGAAAACCATGGATTCTGATACACTTTCAGACAGCGAACAGGAGCATGAGCTCTTCAGAAGGGCAATAGTCTACTTAAGCGGCTCAAGTTAAGCGGCTCAAGTTTGACCTTTACAGGGAAACAGGCAGCATGGAAAACACACAATACTTAGACGGTTCATACGACAGCCAGGAAGATTCTCAGGAACAGCTGCTGCGCCCTCACTATCTGCGCGATTTTCAAGGTCAGGAGGCTCTTAAGGAAAATTTGGGGGTGTTTATCACCGCCGCCCGTGAGCGAGGAGAGAGCCTGGACCATGTTTTTTTAAGCGGCCCTCCGGGCCTTGGAAAGACCACCCTGGCCGGAATCATGGCCAACGAAATGGGAGCAGACTTTAAGGTAACCTCCGCTCCTGCACTGGAGAAACCGAAAGATTTGGCCGGAATCCTGACCACTATGACCGAAAATTCAGTGTTTTTTATCGACGAAATTCATCGTCTTAAGCCAGCTCTGGAAGAGATGCTCTACATTGCCATGGAGGATTATGAGATTGACTGGGTAGTGGGCCAGGGCCCCTCCGCCCGTACCATGCGTATCCCGATTCCCGAATTTACGCTTATCGGAGCAACTACCAAGGCAGGGCAAGTAGCGGGACCGCTCTACAGCCGCTTTGGAATCTCCGTACGGATGGACTTCTATACTCCCGAAGACATCGCCCGAATTATTCGCAGAACCGCTTCCATTCTTCACGTTGATATTCAAGAGGATTCCATCGAACAGCTGGCCGGCAGCTCCCGCGGTACACCGCGGGTTGCCAACCGACTGCTGCGCAGAATGCGTGACTATGCCCAGGTCTTGGCCGACGGCAGAATTGACTCCCAGGTAGTAACGGAGGGGCTGAAACGCCTTGAAATTGACCACTTCGGCCTGGAGAAACACGACCGGGAGATCCTGCGAACCATTATAGAAAACTACCAAGGCGGACCGGTAGGGGCCGAAACCCTTGCAATTTCTGTGGGAGAAGCGATCGAATCCTTAGAGGACTTTTACGAGCCTTATCTAATTCAGCGCGGTTTTCTGCAGCGTACACCTCGAGGCCGTATGGTCACCGATTTAGCCTATTCCCATCTCAACCTGAACAAGAGGAACAATGAAGACCAAGACCTTCTCTTTTGAGCTGCCCGAAGAGCTGATCGCACAATATCCGGTGGAAAAACGGGGCAGCAGTCGCTTAATGCAGGTACAGCGCAAAACTAAAACGATTAGTCATCACAACGTACAAGAACTACCCGATCTGATACCGGAAAATGCCTTATTGATTATGAATAACTCCCGGGTCAGAAAAGCACGCATATACGGAACCACCGAACACGGGGGACAGGTAGAGTTTTTGTTAATCGAACCACGCGGTTCGGGTACATGGAAGGCGATGGTCTCCAAAGCAAAAAAACAGAAGCCCGGACGCACGTATCATTTTCCAGGAGAGGTACATGCACAGATCATTGCAGTAGAGAAGGAGTTTAGAATCGTACAGTTCTCTCCGGAAATTAACGATGCGTATCTGGACCGTTACGGCCATATGCCCCTGCCGCCTTATATTCATCGCAAGGATACCCCGGAGGACAGCAGTCGCTACCAAACCGTCTATGCAGCTGAAACCGGCTCGGTAGCAGCTCCTACCGCCGGACTGCATCTTACCGACCAGATACTCCAGGAACTATCTGCAAAGGGAATAGAGCAGGCCCATGTTACCCTGCATGTTGGCATCGGAACGTTTCTACCGATCCGCACCGAGGAGGTAGAGGCCCATAAAATGCATAGCGAGGTATATACGGTTCCCCGGAAAACCGCCGATTTGGTAAACCGTGCCAAGCAGGAGGGACGCCCCGTGTGTGCGGTGGGCACTACCTCGGTTCGCACCCTCGAATCGGCCTGGAAAGACGGGGCTCTCCAGCCCGGAGACGGAAGCACGGAATTGTTTATTTATCCGGGATATCAATTTAAAGTCGTGGATCAGATGCTCACCAACTTTCATACTCCAGAGTCGAGCCTGCTGGTAATGGTGTCGGCCTTTGCGGGGACCCAGTTTATGGAAAGGGCTTATACCGAGGCTATAAAAGAAAGATACCGTTTTTTTTCCTACGGCGATGCCATGCTGATTCAGTGATGCCATGCTGATTCAGTATGTATTCTCATCCATAGCTTCAAAATCGAACCGGACCTTGCTCAAACGTTGCAAATCGTTGAGGATAATCTCCTGGTAGTCCAGGTCACCGGAACTGATGCGGTAGCGCTCGTCCTCCCAGGCCTGGACCTCTTCCAGATGTATATAGGGCATTTTCTCCAGCTGAGCCCACCACAGCAGCGCCTCTTCCCAGTAGTGCAGGGCGGTTTCATAATAGTGTTCGGCAATTTCTAAGCTTTCCAAATTCTGATCTTTCCATGGCTGGTTATAAAAGTAGGCCACCCGTTTATCGTATTCAGCACCCCATAATCGGTACTGCTTCACCATTTCTAAATTCACATGCATTTTAAATAACGACCGATAACGGCTCCATTCCTGCTGGTCGTCGATAGTCGCCATTGCATTCAGAGGATTCACAAAAGGTCGTTTTAGGGCACGCTCAAGATACCAGATGTTTTCCTTATAATCTTCAGGGTATTGGTAAAAGTTTTGGTGGTAGAGTTTATAGTACTGCTCGGCGTAGTAAATATTGTAAGCATGTCCGCTGTGCGGCTGTATGAGTGCAACTACTAACAGAAAAAAAGCACACAGAGGAATGAGATATCTACGTTGGGTAAAATTGTTGAAGCATCCTGACATTACTCTAATTATCGGAAGAAGAGAGCCTTTTCCATACCAATTCTTCCAACTCTTGCACCGGGAGTGTGCCGTCGAATATATGGATATTCATTGAAGTGTGTTCAAAGAGGGTAAAGGCGTGAAAGTAGTTGGAGCGTATCTCATCCTGCAGCTCCATCCGTTCGTATATTTCACGGGTAGTGTTTCGCTGCACAACCCGCCGATAACCTTCATCCGGTGAGACATCAAGAAACACAAGGTCCTGGGGCAGCGGAAAATAACGGTTCAGTTCCCACACCGCATCGAAGTTCCAATCTACCGACTGATACGCCAGTGATGAGAACAGATAACGATCGCAGATAACTTTAGTACCTTTCTCAAGCTGTGCAAGAATTCCATTCTCGGGATGGTAAATATGGTTGTGTCGATCTGCGGCGAATAGCTTGGCAAGGGTGCCTTCAGCGACCACTTGATCATGCTGCAGAACTTGTCGTACTGCCTTACCTATGAAGCTATCAGTGGGTTCACAGGTATATATGCTGTGAACTCCCGGTTTTTCAAACTTTTGTTGTAACAAACGGCATTGTGTAGTTGTTCCTGAACCATCAAGCCCTTCAAGAACAATAAAATTTGATAAAACTTCAAAATGCGGTAACTCAGTTTTCATAATTATAAGTTATACTAATGAAATTACATCTCTTTGTCATCTTTTATTGCAAAAAATGGTATTTTTAATGTAAATTTAAAAATGCCATTTTAATCTATTGTTGTAGCTGAAGCGAGGTGATTTAACTGAAACTGCAAATGCGGACTATCAAGCCGCTGCCTACACTTATATTTCTACTGCTGCTCATACTGACTGTGATAGTTTTGTTACCTGTTCAATCTGAAATTGATGCGTACATGAGTGCGTTAAAGCAGGATGCAATCGCTTCGCTGGAGGAAAGCCTCAATCGATCAATCAGCTATGATAGTATTTCCCCATCTCTGCTTCTCTATCTTGAGGTGAGAGGTGTCGAAATAGAAACTTTTACCCCAGAGGGGCCTAAAAATGTTGATATAGGAAAAATTAGGATACGCTACGATTTCTGGTCCTTGATTAAGGGAGAACTGTTTTCTGCGGTAACAGAAATCAGTCTCATCAACTCAAGCTTTTCAATTGACCAGATCAATGATAAGGGCCTTATCGATAGAGTTACCACACTAGTCGGCCTGAAGGAAGAACAAGAGGAGGTTGTCATAGACCTTCCCGACCACCTAAAAATCAGTGGTCATAATATAGAAATCAGCTATCGAAACCCTGAAATTTCACTGTTTATTTCTAATCTGTCCTTTGACCTTTCCAGCCGGGAAAGCCGCCTGCAGTTGGAGGCTCAAGGGACATCCGCAGCAGAGTTTACCCGCGAGGTTCCCGTCGGAGTAAGCAGTTTGAAATCAGCCGAGAGCGATTTTAAGATAAACAGCCGCTATTCTACCGAAGAAGGTCAAACTTTATCCCAATTGTCCCTCGATAATTTTACCTCAAACTTGTTGGACTTCAGCAGTCTTACCTTAGAGGTTGACACAGATGAGCAGGAAGTCAGTATCCGTAAAATTGAGGACCGCTCTCCTTGGGATTTTAAGGTCGATTACCTTCCGGACACTGAAAGTATCCAGATAGAATTCGCTGCAAAGGAATTCTCTCCTATCCAAAACATTAAGCCCCGGGACGACCTCTACCCCTATTCTGCCTGGCTGAACTCCGTAATAAGCGGTACAGCCAATTTAAACTACAATGTAGCTGCTCAAAGCATCGATTACCGCAGTCAGATAGAGGTGAGCGCCGATAACGAGTTCCTGCCGTTTCCCGTCTACATGAGTACCAAGGTCAGCGGCAGCAACAATTTTGCAGTGTTTGATCATTTATCATTGAGATCCTCAAAAATTGATGCGGATTACCGTGGAACAGTGCATTTTGAAAGACCCTTTGCAACCGGCTATATCAATGTTCAAAAACTTGCTATGGGGGAGAAAACCCTGCAGGGAAGCGCATCGATTGAAGGGACTCGAGAAGAGTTTTTTATTAACTCATCCTCAGTAGCGATAGATTCAATAGAAATTGAAGACATTCTTATTAACGGATCTTTAGATTCTGAGGAAGTAGATTTTGAAATTTCAGCAGGACACTATTTAAAGGGGCCTGATGCTGAACAGGAAAACAAGAATATGAGGGTAGAGGGTACGTATATATTCTCAGAGACCCCCTTTCTTGAACTCTCCCTTTCAACTGATAATGTGTCAACTGAGGCGGTGTTGCAAGAGTTTTTACCGGAACAAATTAAACAATCCGTGCTGAATACACCTCTCTTTTTAACTACGGAGGCGTATCTAACCACCAATTTTGAGCGTTTTTCATTTTCCCTGTTGCCGGTCATAGTTAATAACTCGGATGGCGAGGAATTAGCCCGGGGATCCATAAATGGGAATAATGACCGCTTAAGAATAGAAAATGCCAACTTAAGCCTAGACAGGTATAATATTGGCGGAGATATGGAACTTACCAAGCAATCGGATGTTACCTACAAATTTAACAGCTCAGTTTCTGTTAATTCGGTTAACTATGATCTACGAGGGATGCTGCACCAAGGAAATACCCTGGTAATTCGAGGAAACTACGGGGTATATCTAGGCCTGGTTATGCAATCACAATATACGGCATTTTCCTTGAAGATGGACAGAATCCCCCTGCCTCTCGATGATGAAGGGGTATCTGAATTGACTTTTAATGGAAGAGGAGTGTACCGCACAGAAGATAATTGGAATCTACAGGTAAAAGAGCTGCATATGCGTGACTTGCCTCAACTGCCGGAGGACAACCAGCTTGTCCTGTCCGGCAGTATGCAACCGGGACTATTTCAAGTGAATACCCTACAATACTCCGACGGAATATCAATTCTCAATGGAAATATCGATATCGATTATCAATCATTAGAACCGTTTAACGGTGATGTTTTGCTTAACCTATCAAATGAAAATGAGACAGAAACATACCGTCTGATTGCCCGCAGAAATCAGTCGGGAATACATTCAAATCTGCAGGTAGAAGCTGCACCGCTGTCCAGGTTTCGAGAGCTTCCTGTAAAGGGATTACTGTCGGGCAGCGTAGATGTACAAGGAACGCTCGAGAAGCCTCAAATCGACTTTTCTATGAACCTTGACGACGGAGAATTTCGTAACGGACCTCTGCTTCTGGAGACGGCTGGAGGGTATAATGAGGACAAACTGGAACTCAGCTATATCCATGCTGAATACCGTTCACATCTGCTTCAAAGAACCGAAGCTGATTTTGATTTTACTACTGGAGATTTCGCTTTACAGGGTGAATACCGCAGTATATTCTCCCGCAAAAGAGCTTCTGCACATATTAGCCTTATGGGGAACGCCGAAGATATACAACACCCCTTTGAGTTTCAAAAAATAGACTCTGCCGCCATATCGGCACAGCTTGCTATTGAACAAATTGAGCTTTTAGGTGAGCAGAGAGACAGCTGGTACTTTCAGGCTCTCCGCAAAGACGGGACTCTACGTTTCAGCGGCGGCCCCGAGGACGCTGTGGAAGGAGTTTTCGAAGAAACCGGTGCCTATCAACTCTCCCTCTCAGAACCACTGCCTATTCGATTTGAAGGCAGCGGAAACATGTCGGAGGAAGATTTTCTTACAGAGATTAATGATATTTATATCGAAGCCGGCCTAGTAGAAATGTTTGGAGTAGAGGCTATCGCTTTTAACTCCGGAATTCTCACTGGCGACCTTCTAATAGACGGGGCTATAAACGACCCGGAATTCAACGGTGCCCTAGAACTGCAGGGATTAAGTGGAAATGTGAAGTTTGTTGCGGAGCCAATCGATCCTTTCAGTACTAGGATTGATTTTGAGGGGAAAGACGCCACCGTTCAACCTGTAAGAGTCAGTGCCGGAGGCCGTCAGGCTCAGTTAGTAGGCGGGTTTGAGTTCGACCGCTGGGCACCTGCCAATATCAGAGTAGAGGTTGAAACCCTGCATCCCGAAGGGATTCATGTTATTTATAAGGAGGCGGCCTCCGGGCTCAACGTTGATGCCTATGCCCTGGGTACATTTGTTTTTCAACAGGGTATCGACAACAACCTCATTCAAGGCGATCTTACCGCCCGCAATAGTGTGATCACCCTAGAGGATAAACAAACTGTCGATATACGACCTACTACCCCCTTGGTTGTCGATCTGAGCATCAAAACCGGAAGAAGGGTAGAGTTTCTATGGCCCCGCAGAAATTTGCCTATTTTACAGGCTTACGCAGATCCGGACCAGACAATTAATATTTATTTTGAAAGCCTTACTAATACCTTCCGACTTACCGGAGAAGTAAACATGCAGGGGGGCGAACTGTACTATTTTCAGCGCAGCTTTTACATTAAAGAGGGAATGATAGCTTTCAATGAAGATGAAAACAATTTTGACCCGCTATTGAATGTAGAGGCAGAGATTAAGGAGGTAGACAACAGTGGACGTCCGGTTACCATTTCTTTAATCGTCGATAATGAGCCATTAAGCACCTTCACCCCCCGATTTGTGTCGCAACCGGCATTGAGTACTGTTGAAATTGCGAATATACTGGGGGCGAATCTGTATACTCAGTTTTCCGGAACTCAGACAGATTTGACTTCTGCGTTGTTGTTGACTGGTGATATTTTTAGTCAGTTTAGTGTTGTAAGAACCTTTGAACAACAAGTGAAAGATGTGTTTAACTTGGATCTCTTTTCTTTGAGAACTCAAATGGTTCAGAACATAATACTCGAGCGAGTTCTGAATCAGAATATTACACAGGACCCGGAAGAGGATGTAACCTTGGGCAGGTACCTTGACAATACTACCCTGTTCTTGGGAAAGTATCTGGGTAATGATCTGTTTTTTGAAGCACTGCTTCAAATTCAGCAAGAACCAATTTCGGTAGGAGATTTTCAGCGGGATGAGTTAGATTTTACCATGGAAGTTGGGTTAGAATGGAATACTCCTCTTTTCTTACTTAACTTATCCATAAGCCCGGATTTTGTGGAACCACTCAATAGTATCGAAAATACAAGTGTGGGCTTATCATGGGATTACTCATACTAATATATTTAACGAGGGAGATTATATGCGTAAAGGCTGCTTAGCAATCATACTTTTTACCAGTATTCTGTTTGGTCTCACTGCTCAGGAGGACCAAGCCTGGTATATAGACAAGCCGATCGACGATATTCAATTTCAAGGCCTACAGCATGTGGACCAAAACGAACTGGATCCAATTGTAAAACCGTTTATCGGTAGAAAATTTTCCGACAGCCTGTTTATGGACCTTCAAAGCAAGTTGTATGCACTCAATTATTTTTCGCGGATACGAGCTGAAGCGAATTCACTGACTTCGGCGCGGGAAGAAGTTGTGTTGGTTTTTACCGTTGAAGAGCGTCCAATAATTGATGAAATAGTAATTAATGGAAATAAAAATGCACGTGATTCAGAGATTTTAGATACAATACTACTGAAGCGCGATGATATTTTAACCAAAAACAAGCTGTCTGTAGACGAAAATGCTATTAAAGATCTCTATCTGGAGAAGGGCTTCCCGAATGTGGAAGTCTCTTCCGAGAGTGAGGTGGATGAGGAAGAGAATACAGTGAAGGTAGTCTTTTCGATTGAAGAGGGGCAGCAAACACGAATTCGTTCAATTCGCTTCTCCGGAAACACCTTTGCCTCGGGGGACACCCTCAAAAAAAAGCTGGAAAGCAAGGAACAGTCCTTTTTTCACAGTGGAGTGTTCAAACAAAACCAGCTTGAACAGGATAGGTCAAACATCGAGGAATATTACCGGCAGCGCGGATTTATTGATGCTCAAGTGGTTGAGGTCGAGCGAGAAGTAATGGAAACGGAAGGTAACAGAAACTTCCTTGAACTAACCTTTTTTATAGAGGAAGGTTCACAATGGACCTTCGGCGGTATCGAGTTTGAAGGGAATAAACTCTTCAGTGATGAGGAGCTGGAGAACCGGGTCAGTTTAGAGGAGGGGGAAACCCTTAACCTGAATCAGCTGCAGCAAAGTTTCGCCCGCATTAGCGATATGTATTACAATGACGGCTATATCTATAACGATATCAGACGTCAGGAAGAACGTAACCAGGAAGACCGAACAGTCTCTTATACCATCAGTATTGTAGAAAAGGGGCGTGCCCACATTGAAAATATATTAATAAAGGGCAACGAAAAAACCAAGGATAAAGTAATTTATCGTGAAATCCCCTTTGAAACCGGCGACATTTTCAGCAAAGAAAAGGTTATTTCCGGTATGCGCAACCTGTACAACACTGGTCTTTTTGCCGATGTAGCCCCGGAAACCCCATATGGAAGCGCCGAAGGTTTGATGGACCTGGTTATCAACGTTGAAGAAGCCAAAACCACCAATATCAACTTTGGAATTACCTTTACCGGGCAGGCCGGTGAGTTTCCGGTAATCGGTTTTCTACGCTGGAACGACAACAACTTTCGAGGCCTCGGCGAGCAGCTGTCTATCGGAACCGAACTCTCCGGGAACCGGCAAAACCTGAACTTCGGCTACAACACCAACTGGTTGTTCGGCCGGCGGATGTCCGGGGGCATCGATTTTGATATTGAGCACACCAAAAACACCGATGTAAGGCAGGATATTCAACCTACACGTTTTACCAAGGAACAATACGATAACAATCAAGCTGCGCCGGATCCCTATGACACCTATGAGGAATATGAGGAGGCTCAGGAAAACGGGGAAACCATCGATGATGCCTATTTGATGGAATACGACGAATGGGAGTTCTCGACCGGGGTTTCAACCGGATATACCTGGCACCTGAACAAAGGGCGACTGGGTACCTCAACCGGTGTCCGTACTGGTCTTTCGTTTATTGACTATGACGACAGCCTCTACCGTCCCTATAACCCGGCGGTCCGTGAAAACCTGAATCAGTGGAGGTTTAACAACCGGTGGTGGTCCCGGGCCTCTTGGGATACCCGCGATTTTATATTTGCCCCCTCTAGCGGGTACTACTTAGGCCAGACTCTCACCTACGGTGGAGGTCTGCTGGGCGGTGTAAGCCATTATATAAAAAGTCAGACCAAGGCTGAGTTTTTTCATACCCTCCTGGATGTACCGGTGTTGGACAACTGGAACCTGAAAACGGTCTTAGTTCTCCATAGCTCCCTCTCGTTCATCCTCCCTCAGTTTTACAATGACAACGGTTCATGGTCACAGGGTATTGAGGCAAGCACAAGTTATCTGCTTTATACGGATGGAATGAATATCGCCCGCGGCTGGCCCCGTAGGTTTAACGGCCAGGCGATGTGGGATAACTGGCTGGAGTTTCGCATTCCAATCGCAGAGCAGGTGTTATGGTCCGATCTTTTCTTTCGCTCCACCGGTTTCTGGGAAGATCGAACGAACTTCGGCCTTATTACCGACTCACCGGAGAGCTATTACTTCAGTTACGGCGGGGGTATACGTTTTACTATACCCAACCTTCCGTTAGGACTCTATTTAACAAAGTTATTTAAGCTAGATAACGAGGGCAATGTCTTATGGGAAGGCGGACCGATCTTCAGCGATCCTGATGATCCTGAATCAGGTTGGCGTTTGGTACTTACCATCAATATAGATCTTATGTAGAAGGAGTAGAACGTGAAAAAAATTGCACTGGCAGCAGTGATATTCTTTGTAGTCGTCAGTTTTGCCGGAGCGGCTAAACTGACTATGGTAGGAGTGGTTGATCTTACAAAAATAGTTTCAGACTATTTTCAGGAGTCCTCCGCGTGGCGGGAGGTTGACCGAATGGTGGAAAAAACCGAAGAAACTATTGAAGAGCAAAAGGAAGAGATAAACCAACTTGAACAACAGAAGCTGGAAGCCCTTGAAGCTGGAGAGGAGCAGAAATCTCTACAGCTTGAGCAGGAAATTGACAAGAAACAGGAGTACATGAAAGAGTACAACCGCATTATGAGCGAACGGATTGAAAACAAGAAAAGTAATTTGTTAACATCCTCCAGCTTTTCCAGAGAAATCTTACGGGCAGTTGAAAATGTAGCCGACCAGGAGGGCATTTCAATTGTGCTGCGTAAAAAAGACCCCGACATTCTTTATTACAACTATGAGGTTGAAATTACAGATAAAGTACTTGAGTATCTACGCCGATAGCATCGGCCGAGGTGTATATGGCTGACGAGTCTCCAATGATGAGGCAGTATAAGAGGATTAAATCGCAAAACAGCGATGCAATCCTCTTTTTTCGCCTTGGTGATTTTTACGAGATGTTTAACCGGGATGCAAAAGAGGTCTCCCATCTGCTTAATCTCACCCTTACAAAACGTAACGGGATTCCCATGTGCGGAATCCCGTATCATGCCGCCAACTCTTACATTCCCCGTTTACTGCGAGCGGGTAAGAAGATTGCCATTTGTGAACAGACCACCTTACCGGAAAAGGGCAAGGGTATTGTCGAGCGTGAGGTGGTGGAGATTGTAACTCCCGGTACGATAACCGAAGAGGATTATCTTGACCAGCATAAGAACAACTACCTGGTGTCAATCGGCTCTTTCAAGCAGGGCATAGCCCTCTGTTATATCGATATCTCTACCGGGGAGTGCGGGGTCCGGGATTTTCCCTTTCAGCCCAACGACGAACTGCTGCGGGAAGAGTTAAGTCGTTTGGATCCAACGGAAGTGCTATTACAAGAATCGCTGCTTGAACAGCGGGAGGCTTTGGCGCGTTTCTTTGACGGTAAATCTCACATAGTTCTGAACCGTTATCCCGACTGGACCTACGATTCAGCCGGCTCGTACGAACATCTGCTGCGTTTTTTTGGGGTGCACAACCTCAAGGGTTTCGGATTTGAGGAGAATGATCCGGTGCTCAGTGCCTGCGGGGTGTTGTTTGAATACATCGAAGAGAACGCAAAGCATGCGGCTGCCCACATACGAAGTATACGCCGTGTACAGTCACAGGCATATGTAGGCTTAGATGAAGCCACCCAGAAGAATTTGGAGTTGGTTTCAAACATGACTGACCGTCGCCGCAGTTACACCCTCCTGGAGGTAATCGATCACACTCGGACCGCGATGGGCGCTAGAACCCTGCGCAGCCGCTTACTGCATCCCCTTAGGGACATCTCCGTTCTAGAGCAGCGACTGAACCACGTAGAGCTGTTTTATAAGGACCAGATGACCCTTTCGCAGCTGCGCAGCCGATTGGCCGGCGTCAGAGATATTGAGCGGCTCACCTCTCGGATTGCCTTAGACAAAGCCCATGCGAAGGATCTTTTGGCAATTCAAACCTCCCTGGAACAGATTCGTGAACTCTCAAACCTGCTTCCCCCTCATGCAGCTCTCGAGACACTTACTACAGATCCTATTGACTACAGTCAAATAGATGCCCTTATAGATCTGCTTGCACATGCAGTTCATGAAGACCCGTCGATCTATTTGACCGAAGGACGCTTGATTCGGGCCGGGTACAACTCCGAGCTTGACGAGCTGCGCGAGTTAAAACAGAACAGCAGCCGGGTGTTGAACGAGTATCTCGAGAGTGAAAGACAGAACTCGGGCATTCAAAACCTGAAAATAAAGTACAACAAAATTATTGGCCATTTTCTGGAAGTCACCAAGTCCAACCTTGATCGGGTTCCGGAACACTTTATTCGCCGACAATCCCTGGTCGGCAGTGAACGCTTTACGACAAACCGCTTAAATGAACTGGAAGAGAGCCTGAATAACGCCGCCGAGCAGATCGTCGAGCTTGAAAAAAAGCTGTTTCTGGCCCTTCGCAGTCAAGTTCGTGAATACATAGAACAACTTCTCTCGCTTTCAAAGAGTGTAGGTGCCCTTGACTGCCTGCAGAGCCTGGCCTATGCAGCCACGGTACACGGCTGGCGCAAACCGCAGCTGAATGAAGGGGCCGAAATTAATATTGTGGAAGGACGGCATCCGGTGGTGGAGTATCACGATGCTCCTGGTTCTTTCATTCCCAACTCAATGAGCTTACATTCTGGGGGACAAAGTTTTGCGCTTATCACCGGACCGAATATGTCCGGTAAATCCACCTTTCTGCGGCAAACGGCCTTAATTGTACTGCTGGGGCAAATTGGTTCGTTTGTACCGGCTGAAGAGGCGAGTATCGGGCTGGTGGATAGGATATTCTGCCGGGTTGGCGCCTCAGATAACCTTGCCCGGGGGGAATCAACCTTTCTGGTAGAAATGAATGAGACCGCCTATATTCTGAACTCGGCAACTGTGCACAGTCTGGTGATCATGGATGAAGTTGGTCGCGGTACCAGTACCCATGATGGACTCTCAATTGCCTGGGCGGTGAGTGAGTTCCTGTTACAACAGCACGCTAAGACCCTGTTTGCAACTCATTACCATGAGTTAACCGCCCTCAAAAGTGATTCTATCCAGAATCTGTATCTAGAGGTGAAAGAGGATCAGGGGGAGATTGTGTTTCTCAAAAAAGTACGGCCGGGGAATGCTGGTCACTCCTACGGTTTGCACGTGGCAAAACTGGCGGGCCTCCCGGAATCCGTATTGGATCGGGCTGCCGACATCCTGGCATCCCTCGGAGAATTGGAGGACACCCTGCCGACCCTGCAATCACCTGTTGATCAAGACAGCACACACACCGATTCTGCCCGCTCAGTTAGCGCTCGTGCTACCGGCAGTAATCCTTCGACCGGCAGGAAAAGATCAAAGCAATCATCACTGTTTGATGTATCGGAGATGCTCTTGGCAGAGATCCGTCAAATTGACATCAACTCCACCCCTCCAATTGAGGCATTAAATAAAATTGCCCGGTGGAAGTCGGAACTTGAAGCAGAATAGCTAGATTCCCCCTCTTATAGCATAGGGGGGACTTATATGAATTGGTTTCTCAATTTTTTATTTCCAATATATCCGCTGCGCTGCAGTCTGTGCGGCGAGCCGCTCCTGCAGCACCCTTGGATGGATATGGGCATCTGCAGCAGCTGCGCAGGTGCCTTGCGAAAGGAATCCATAAAAGATGTCGAAATCTGCAGTACCTGTGGAATGCCTCTTATCTCGGAAAGGGACAGCTGCCTTACCTGTCGCACAAAACAACACTATTACAGCTCACACAGATCCCTTTTTATGTATCAAGGCAAGGCACGCAGCTTACTGAAAGCGTACAAATTCCAGTCCGTTTCCTCGCTTTCGCTTCTTTGGGCACAGCTGCTGTTCGAGGTAATTCAATTCGAGTTAAATCAACAGGAGTTTTCCCAGCCGCCCATCATTGTACCGGTACCCTCCCGGGGGCGTTCTGTTCGTGCCCGTGGATGGGACCAGATGGAGTTGGTTCGCAGGTACCTTAGTAGGAGATACTGTCTATCCACTGCTAAAATACTCAGCCGTACCGGCGGTTCCTCACAAAAGAAGTTGAATTATTCCCAACGAATGCTGAACCTCTCCGGGCATATAACCTGTACTTGCACCGCGGCAGAGCTTCCACAGAAAATTATTCTAATTGACGATGTGTATACCACCGGTGCAACGATAGATGAGTGTTCCCGGGTACTCCAACAGGTGGGAACAACAGAGATTAATGCCCTTACCTTGGCAATCACGCCGTATTGACTATTTACCTAAGCGATGGTACATTAATTACAACAGTTGAACGGTACGGAGGTAAAAAGGAGTCGTTTCAGGACTCCTTTTTTATGATATAATGGAATGGAAGATTGATGAGAACGAATTGTATTCGGAGCTTGAACCTGTAATCCGGGGGCTGGGTTATTCAGTTGTTGAATTATCCCGTCAAGCAACCAAAGGTCGCTTACAGATACGTGTAGTTATTTATCACTACAAAGGTATAGGGCTCTCCGATTGTGAATTGGTCCATAAAACCATTCAACCGAGAATAGAACTTATAGAAGAGTCGGAAGATGTATATCTCGAGGTAACTTCTCCGGGGGTAACCCGAAAAATCAAGAATGGAACCGAATTTCCAATTTTTATTGACCGCCCGGTCAGAATTCTGATGCAAGATGCTGATGATTGGCTAAGCGGAACAATACTCGGGGGGAATGACCAGGAAGTACAACTTCTTACAAAGCAAGGAGAGATTGCCGTCTCCCTGCCGGATATAAAAAAAGCCAAGTTGGCATTTTCGCAGGAGGATAAATAAACAAAATGACGTCAGGATTAGCCGATGCAATTCGCGGATTAGTACAGGATCGCGGAATTCCGGAAGAACTTGTGCGCAAAACCATAGAGGACTTTCTATTCGCCGCATATAAGAAGAAATTTGGTACCAGTGATAATGCAGTGGTGCGCTTTAGCGATGACGGGTCAGAAGTTGCAATCTTTGCACAAAAAGAGATTGTAGATGAAGTAGAAGACCCGGTGTCGGAAATAGACCTGGATGAGGCTTTAGAATATAACGATGAGTGTGAAGTCGGTGATGAACTGCTGATCGAAATCAACCCCCAGAGTTTTGACCGTATTGCAGTGCAAAGTGCAAAGCAAAAGGCAAAGCAGACCCTGCGGGAAATCCAAAAGGATACCCTCTACTCCGAGTATAAGGAAAAAGAGGGTGAGATGATCATCGGTTATTATCAGCGCGAACGAAACGGCAATATCTTTGTCGATCTGGGCAAAGTAGAAGGCATTATGCCCAAACGTTACCAATCACCCCGTGAGGTATATCGACCGAATGATCGCATTAAAGCGCTGATTTATGAGGTAAGTAAATCCAACACGGGACTACAAATTGTACTATCCCGTACCCATGCGGAGTTTGTGAAAAGGATTTTCGAACTGGAAGTGCCGGAAGTATACGACAAGACCGTTGAAATATTCAAAATTGTTCGTGAGCCCGGCTATAGAACCAAGCTGGCGGTTTACTCAAACCGTGATGACATTGACCCGGTAGGAGCCTGTGTCGGAATGAAGGGTGTGCGAATTCAGGCCATTGTTCGCGAACTTGAAGGGGAGAAAATCGATATTCTAAAATTCGAAACTGATCCCCGGCTGTTCATTAAAAATGCACTTTCACCTGCGGAAGTTGAAAATGTGTATATTTTGGACGAGTCAAAACGGCAAGCCCTGGCAGTAGTCAAGGATAGCCAACTTTCGCTGGCTATCGGAAAGCAGGGCTTAAATGTTCGTCTGGCAAACCGCCTGGTGGACTGGAATATTGACGTGAAGACTGAAGATCAGTTTGCAGAACTCGATATTGCCGGGCAAAATAAACAGGAATTGAATGCCCTATTCACAGATATTGAAACCGAAGAGGAGATTACCACAATTTCCGAACTCCCGGGTATTTCTGAGCGGCTGGCGGAACTTCTTTACGCAAACGGTATTGAACTGATAGAAACATTGGTTCAGCTTGATCCGGAAGATCTTGCAAAATTAGAGGGAATAACTAGCCAGGATGTTGAGACTATCCAGTCGATCATTTCTGATAATCTTGATATAATTGAAGAACCAAGTTCAGAAGAGGACTTAGAAGAAGAATATGAAGAGGAGGGCGAAGCAGCTCCCGAAGAAGCGGAAGAGTTCGAAGAGGAACCCCCTGCAGAAGAAGAGGGAGTTGCCGAAGAAGCGCCTGTAGAAGAGGCAGCAGTTGACACAGAGCCGGCTGACGAGTATGAAGAGGAAGAGGTGTATGAGTGCCCGGAATGCGGGAATGCAATCACAACAGACATGACCTCTTGCCCAAATTGCGGCGTCGGTTTAAGCTTTGAAGTCGAAGAGGAAGTAGAAGAAGAATAGGAGATTTAGAAGGAAATATATGGCAGAGGAACAGGAAAAAAAACAAGACAAACCAAAAGCGACTCTTATTAAGCATAAAAAGGCTCCCGGCTCGCAGTCTTCGAAAGAAAAATCAGAAGGTAAGTCCGATGCTAAATCGGAAGGTAAATCTGAAAAGAAAAAAGTGGTAGTAGTTCGTAAAAAGAAAAAGACGCCTGCTACAGACGACACGAAGACAGTAAAAGCACACAAAGAGCGTGAAGAACGTAAAGCAAAAGCGGCAGAACGCTCTCAGCCCGAGTCAAAGGAAGAACCAAGTACTCCCTCTGCCTCAAGTGCGTCAGGAGAACCAAGTACACCTGTTCGCAAAGGACCTCCTAAACCCGCCCCAGTAAGGGGAGAACGGGTTAACTTCGAAAACTATAATCGTCCCAGCCGTCCAAAGCGTAGCCCGGAAGCAGCTTCCGAAGGTGGTACTGCTGGGGCGTCGGATACACCACGCCGAACCCAAGCTCAAGACAGCACCGCAGCTCCAAAGAGCGGTGCCCCGACACAACAGGGTTCTGCCCAAAAACCAGGCACTGGTGCCACTCAACGGCCAGGTGATCGTCGAGATCAACAGGGAACCCGACAACGACCGGAAGCAAGACAGGATCGAGGTCCACGTCCTGCGGACCGTTCAACGGAAAATCGCCAGGCACCGGGAGGACGGCCCCAGCAACAGGGCGGACGGCCGGCTCCAGGTGAAAGGCCCCAACAGGGTGGACGTCCCGCTCCAGGTAGTCGTCCAGCTCCAGGCGGACGACCCCAACAGAGTGGTCGTCCAGCTCCAGGCGGACGGCCCCAACAGAGTGGTCGTCCAGCTCCAGGCGGACGGCCCCAGCAGGGCGGTCGTCCCGCACCAGGTGGAAGACCCCAGCAGGGCGGTCGTCCCGCACCAGGCGGACGGCCGGCACCAGGTGGTCGTGGAAAACCAGGGGAGACTCCTCCTCCAGGTCCCAACGAAGTAGATCAGAGCAAGAAACACGCGGCTAAGAAGTTCTATAAATCAAAGAAAAAACAGGACTACCGCGCCAAGAAAGAGAAAACCCGGGAAAAAGAGTTTCAGATGAAGCGGAAGCCCGAGCATCAGAAACGGGCGAATCCGGTTCCAAAAGAAGTAGATATCATGGAAGTGATCACAGTCTCGGAACTGGCTAAAAAAATGAACTTAAAGGCCTCCGAGCTGATTGGGAAACTCATGAGTATGGGTATGATGGCTACCATTAACCAGCAGATCGATGCAGATACGGCTGAACTGTTAGCCGGAGAATACGGCTGCAAGGTTAATATTGTTTCGCTGTACGATGAAACAATTATTGAAACTGAAAAAGATCAGGAAACAGAGCTTAAACCAAGACCGCCAATTGTTACGGTTATGGGACATGTTGACCATGGTAAAACCAAACTGCTAGATGCGATCCGTGAAACAGATGTGGTTGCTGGTGAACACGGCGGAATTACCCAGCACATTGGTGCATATAAGGTACGACCTAAGAACGGCAGCAGCGATATAGTTTTTCTCGATACCCCTGGTCACGAAGCCTTTACCCTGATGCGTGCACGAGGAGCTCAGGTTACCGACATTGTTATACTAATAGTCGCAGCCAACGACGGAGTCATGCCGCAAACTGTAGAAGCGGTAAACCATGCCAAAGAGGCGGGAGTTCCGATTATTGTAGCTGTGAATAAAATTGACCTGCCCGAGGCAAACCCCGATAGGGTAAAACAGCAGCTGGCGGAGTACGACCTCCTGCCGGAAGATTGGGGTGGGACTACCTTATTTAACGAAATATCAGCGCTGAACCATACAGGTATAGAAGAGCTGTTGGAGACCCTTGCACTGCAGGCGGAAATTCTTGAGCTAAAAGCCAACTATGACTGCCGTGCCGAAGGCAAGGTAATAGAATCGCAGGTTGACCACGGCCGTGGTATTGTCTCAACAGTGATTATTGAAAGAGGAACCCTGCACGTGGGAGACACTTTTGTAGCCGGAGTTTTCCCAGGAAAAGTACGGGCCATGTTCGATGACAAAGGAAACAAACTCGATAGCGCTACACCTGCCACACCGGTCGAGATACTCGGGTTTACCGGTATTCCGGACGCCGGGTCTCCCTTTCAGGTAACCGAAAGCGAACGGCAAGCCCGTCAGGTTGGTGCGAAGCGCCAGGAACTTGAAAAACAGGGTGAAGCCCATAACGTCAAGAAAGTAACTCTTGATACCCTGTATGATTCAATACAAGAGGGTGAAATTCAGGAACTTAAGGTAGTTATCAAGGGAGATGTGCACGGCTCAGTGGAAGCCCTGCAGACTGCATTGGAAAAACTTTCAACAAAAGAGATTAAGTTAAGGGTAATTCACGCTTCCGCCGGTGCAATCATCGAAAACGATGTGCACCTGGCTTCAGCATCGAATGCAATTATTGTCGGCTTTCACGTCAGGCCGACTCCGAAGGCCCTTGAACTTGCAGAGCATGAAAAAATTGATATCCGTAAATACAACGTCATATATGATGCAGTGGATGATATCAAAAAAGCTATGGAAGGAATGCTGGCACCGGACATCAAAGAAGAGGTTATCGGTAACGTTGAAGTTCGAGACACCTTTAAGGTACCAAAGGCCGGTATGATTGGCGGTTGTTATGTAACAAGCGGCAAGGTGAAGCGAAACTCTATGGTTCATGTTATCCGCGATGGAGTTCAAATATATACGGGTAAGGTTTCGTCACTCAAGCGTTTTAAGGAAGATACCCGTGAGGTTGAAGCCGGATACGAATGTGGTGTCGGAATTGAAAACTTTAACGATTTGAAGGTCGGTGATCAGTTCGAGGTGTATGAAACGAAGGAAATCGCAAAGACCCTTGAATAGAACCGAAGAAAAATCTGACTGTTACTACAGTCTGGGGTAGATAAATATGTCCGATATAAAAACACGTAAAGTAGCGGCGAAAATTCGCGAGGAAATAGGTATACTAATACTTCGGGGGATCATTAAAGACCCCCGGGTTACCTCCGAATTATCGGTGACCGAAGTAGATGTGGCAAAAGATACAAGTACTGCAAAAGTATATATTTCGAGTTTTGGAACTGAACGGAATTTAACTGCCGGCGTGGAAGCTCTTAACCACGCCGCCGGTTTTATCCAGTCCAGGCTTGCAAAAACGCTTCATACGAGAAACACTCCTAAACTGCGCTTTTTTGATGATCATTCTATCGAATACGGTACTGATATGATTCAAAAACTAAAGGAACTCGATTCTTGAATTCAAAGCAGTCAGGCTTGATTTTTCTAAAAAAGCCCGCCGGTATTACCTCTTTCCAAGCACTGCATGCAATTAAACAGAGTTTAGGTCATGGCAAAATTGGACACACCGGCACGCTTGATAAGTTTGCCGAGGGTTTGCTGATTGTACTAGCCGGTAAGAACACCCGTTTGGTCCCCTATTTTGAGGGACTGGATAAAACTTACCTGGCTGATATTCGCTTTGGAGCTACTACCGAAACCCTGGATACTGAAAGCCCCGAGATAGAACAGACAACCGTACCGAGTATTGCGGACATAGAAGCCCAATTGAAATTTTTTCAAGGTGAACAGGAGCAGATACCTCCCCAGTATTCTGCGGTGCACGTTGATGGAAAACGGGCATATCAGAGGACGCTTCAAGGAGAACAGGTAGAGATTCCAGCACGAAAAATTAATTTATACAGTATTGAAGCGTTGGGTTGGAAAGAACCGGTTTTGTCGGTACGAATTCATTGCTCAAAGGGTACTTATATACGTGCCTTCGCCCGTGATCTTGGAATGGCTTGCGATTCAAAGGCGTATCTTGAAGGCCTTCAAAGAACAAGGATCGGCCATTTTGATGTGAGCGAAGCGGTTGAACCTGCAGAATTTAAGCCCGAACAGCATCTGCAGTCGGCAACACCGGCACTTCTGCAGCTGCCTGGAATAACTGATGTCCTGCTGGAGGAGCATTCGATACCAAAGGTTTTGAACGGTAAGCCGATTCAGGCGGAGTGGCTCACTATTCAACAGCTTTCCGATGGGCTCTATGCACTGGTAAGCAGCCGGGGGGATCTTTGTGCCTTAGCCGAGTTAAGCGACAATAAGTGGAAGTATCGCTATGTTGCAGAGAGGAACTGAAGTAAAGGTCCTTTCATGGGACGTATTTACCGGTCAGAGACCGATGAGGCATGATGCAGTGGCTCTTACTATAGGAGTGTTCGACGGCATCCATCGGGGCCATCAAACCCTTATCGAAAAAATAGTAAATAGTACTGAAAGTGTTCCAACGGTGCTTACTTTCCGCTTTAATCCCCGGCGGTTTCTAAAGCCCCATCTGTTTCCAGGTGATATCACCACCCAGCATCAGAAACTGGAGATTTTGGCGGAGCATGGTGTCAAGACAGTCATACTCATTGACTTTTCCAACGATTTTAGTAAACTGTCAGGTAACGATTTTTTAATGGAAATACGCCAAAGTTGTAATTTAACATATTTGGTGCTGGGGGATAATTTTAGGTGTGGTTTTCAAGGGAAAACCAGCGCTTACGATGTGAGAAATATTATGGCAGCATACAATACACCTGTTGAAATTGCACCGCCGGTCAGCTGGAATGGTGCAACTCTTAGCAGTACCCGTATTAGAGCTGCACTTAGAGAGGGGCAGATTAAAAACGCCGCTGAAATGATGGGGAGAAACTACATTTTAGATATTGCACACACACCTCAAAATATTGAGGATTCATATAGAACGATAGAAAAAATGGGATTGCACCAGGTCGTACCACCTCCGGGTACTTATCTGGCAGACATCAAAACCCCTACACACACAACTTCCGTCCATCTTGATGTGACACAGAACTGCCTCCGGTGGCATCAGCCTGATGAGGAAGAATCCGTATTGATAGAATTCAAAGACATTAAAGGTAAAGGAGAAAGAAGCCATGCTTGCTAAAGAAAAAAAAGAGGAAATTGTTAAGGAATTCGGTAAGGACGCCCAGGATACCGGCTCAACCGAAGTACAGATAGCGCTCACTACCGCCCGAATTACAGAGCTCACAGAACATCTGCGGGACCATAAAAAAGATCACAGCAGCCGCAGAGGACTGCTGAAGCTGGTAGGACACCGCAGAAATCTACTGAAATACCTCAAGAAAACCGATCTTGATAAGTACCGGGAAATTCTCAAGCGCTTGAATCTAAGAAAATAAAGGATAGTTTATATGACTCATCAAGTGAGTATTAAAATAGGTGAAGAAGAACTCATTCTGGAAACCGGACACATGGCAAAACAGGCTAATGGCTCTGTATTCGCCACTTACGGTGGAACTGCAGTTCTGGCTACCGCCTGTGCGAGTAACAATGTATTAGAAAATTTAGATTTCGTACCGCTGCAAGTGGAATACAACGAAAAATATTACGCCGCCGGTAAAATTCCCGGGGGCTTTCTGAAGCGCGAGGGACGTCCCAAGGAAAAAGAGATTCTGGTGTGCCGGCTCATTGACCGGCCTCTGCGGCCTCTCTTTTCAAAGGCCTTTAAACGGGAAATTCAAGTTGTACCGACAGTTATTTCGGCCGATCAGGTTAACCCGCCCGATATGGTGGCAATGGTTGCCGCTTCGGCTGCAGTGGTAGTATCCGACATTCCCTTCGATGGACCGGTCGGTGCCGTACGAATTGCAAAAGTAGGGGACGAGTTTGTTCCTAATCCCTCGTTTGAAAAAACAGAAGCAAGTGAACTTGATATTGTTGTAGCCGGAACAGCGAGCGGTATTACCATGGTTGAAGGCGGAGCAAAAGAGGTTCCGGAAGATATCATGCTGAAGGCTATTCAGACCGCCGAACCCATTATTGCCGAATTGTGTCGGATTCAGAAGGAATTAGCTGAAAAGGTTGGCAAGGTTAAACTCCCTATGGCTCCTGAAGTTCCGCCGCTGCAGAACCGCCAGGAAATCCGGGACTTTGCTTATCCAAAAATGGAAGAGGCCTGCTTCGTTATAGGTAAGCACGAACGCAGTCATGCGATTTCTGAGGTAAAGGATGCTGCAAAAGAAAAATTTGCCGACACGATTACCGAGGATAACCAAAAACAGTTCAGTGCTATTCTAGACGAGATAGAAACCGAGATTGTACGCTCCTCAATTTTAGAGAAAAATCTCCGCACCGATGGTCGTGCACCGGATAAAATACGTCCCATTACTTGTGAAATCGGTTTGCTCTCGCGTACCCACGGAAGTGCACTGTTTACTCGTGGTGAAACTCAGGCCTTGGCCGTTACCACCCTTGGTACCGTATACGATGAGCAGATGCGGGACAACATCGACGGCGAAAAGAGTTTTGAGCATTTTATGCTGCACTATAACTTTCCTCCTTTCTCGGTTGGTGAGACCGGAAGAATGGGTACTGGACGTCGGGAAATTGGTCACGGTCACCTGGCTTTGAGGGCACTCGAAGGCGTACTTCCGAAGAAAGAGGAATTCCCGTATACCATCCGGCTTGTCTCGGAAATTCTCGAATCCAACGGCTCATCTTCTATGGCCACTGTCTGTGGAGGCTCCTTGTCATTACTGCAGGCGGGTGTACGCATCCGCAAGCCCGTAGCCGGTATTGCGATGGGGCTGATAACCGATGGCGAAAAATCCGTTATTTTAAGTGATATTCTTGGTGAAGAAGACCACCTTGGTGATATGGATTTTAAGGTAACCGGAACCGAAGATGGTATAACCGCCTTTCAGATGGACATCAAGATTGCCGGTGTAAGCTCCGAGCTTATGTCACGGGCAATGGAACAGGCTCGAGTGGGTAGACTGCACATCCTTGATATTATGAATGCCACTATCAGCGCACCCCAAGAAGATTTGTCCGAGTATGCTCCGAAAATCATCACCATGAAAATCGACGAAGAGAAAATCGGTGCGGTCATTGGACCGGGTGGTAAGGTTATCAAGGGGATCAGTGAGCAGACCGGTTCCGATGTAAAGATCGACGACGATGGAACCATTAAGATATTCGGCAAGACCCAGGCACAGGCAGAAAGCGCACAAGATCTGGTAAAACAGATTATCGAAGAGCCTGAGGCCGGTAAAATCTATCAAGGCAAGGTAAAACGTATTCTCGACTTCGGAGCTTTCGTCGAAATTCTGCCCGGAAAAGAGGGACTTGTCCATATTTCTAAACTTTCACGGGAACGGGTGCAATCTGTAGAAGATGTACTTGAGCTGAACCAAGAGATCCCGGTTAAACTGCTGGAAGTAGATCGGATGGGACGGCTGAACCTCAGTTATATCGATGCGATTGATCCCGACGGGGCACCACAAGGCGGAGATTCCCGCGGCGGAGGCGGCGGACAGCATCGAGACCGCGGAGACAGAGGCGATCGAGGGAGTGACCGGAGAGGAAACTCTAACCGACCTCCCAACCGTCGGAGAGATTAATCGATGAATAAAATTGTCGTGCATGGAAGTTTTGGGTCGGAGAATGTACCACAGTACACTTCTGCCCATGCCTCCGGAGCCGATATACAAGCCCTGCTTGAAGAACCGCTCACCCTGCAACCGGGTGAGCGGGGACTCGTTCCTACCGGTATTGTACTGGAGATACCCGAGGGCTATGAAGCTCAAGTACGGCCGCGATCCGGCCTTGCAATCCGTCACGGGGTGAGTGTGTTGAATGCTCCTGGTACCGTCGATGCCGACTATCGGGGTGAAATAAAAGTAGTATTGATAAATCTTGGACAGGAACCCTATACCATTCAAAACGGAGACCGTATTGCACAGATGGTATTTGCACCGGTAAACCGAGCTGAATTTTATCACAATCACAAATTATCTGAAACTGAACGCGGATCAGGTGGATTCGGCTCCACTGGAACCTAATAAAGTGGTACACTTTACAAATGTGCGATTCATCTTTCACTTCTGTCTTTAAAAAAAAGGGCTTTAAAAAAAAGGGCTTTCAAAAGAGTTATCGAAACAGCTATCGCAGAATATCCCTCTACATCGGCTCTGAATTTCTATTTTCTTTTTTTGTAGCCTTCCTCTTTTTTTTCGGTATTTTTTTTGTAAACCAGCTGTTGCTCTTAGCCGAAGAGATACTGGCCAAAGATGTCGGTTTAGTAGATGTAATCCTGCTTGTTATTTATTCACTACCTGCAATTGTATCTTTTACTTTTCCCTTTGCCTCGTTGGTCGGCGGCCTAATGGCTATTGGAAGGCTCTCTTCGGATAGTGAAATTCTGGCTTTTCGTGCCTCCGGAGTACCGTACCGCCGACTCTTGTACCCATTGATCGTATTAGGACTCGCATTTTCGCTTTTCTCATTTGCCATGGGGGACTATTTTCTCCCAAGGGGCACTCTAAGCTTCGGGAAACTCTATCGTGAGATTTTGTATTCGAATCCGGCCCTGGAGCTCGAGTCAAACTCGGTGAAAGAGTACCAGGATACCACCCTCATAACTGGTGAAATAATAGGGCGGACCATCTACGACTTGGTTATCTTCGATACAACCGATGATGGGGAGAAGCGGGTTATTATGGCTGATACAGCCCTGCTCAGAGAAAGCAGCAGTCAAAGCGGGGTTATCGGGCTGACCCTGCGCAGCGTCTTCGGTCATTCGGTACCGGCCAAAGCAACTAATAACTATCACTATTTTGAAGCTGAAGAGATGATATACAACATCCTGCTGCGTGACATCAGCTACTCCCTCGGTTCACTCACCCCGCGGGAAATGAGCAGTATTGATGTCTATAATGAGATTCGCACAAAAGAGGCGGCCCTTAAAGAGCGTATCAAAAATCAAGCAATCTCAGTAGAGCAAGAGCGTTATGTTCTTCTGAAAAGCTATCTACACAGGGTGTACAAACCAGAAGCTCATTATGCTCCCGGCTCTTCAACCGCCTCTGCACAAAATCAATTGGAACAGAAATATACTCGGTTTCAACAATTGAAAAACCAGGAGATTCAAAGTAAATCCCTGCAAATACACAAGATCGAGCTATACAAAAAAATGGCAATCCCCTTCGGATGCCTTGCTTTCGTGTTTTTCTTTTTCCCCGCCGGCACTTTCTCTAAAAAAAGCGGGCGCTCGGTAGGTTTTGGGATCGGTTTAATTATCTCGGTGCTCTACTGGGCAATGCTGTTTGCCGGTCAAACTCTGGGGCTGCGAATGGACTTCTCTCCAGTAGCTGCAATGTGGATGCCGAATGCAATTATTGTGGCGATCGGCATAATTTTGTATCAAGTAAGGTTATCCCGATGAAAACACTGCATTTTATGCTGCTCAGAAGTTTTGTACCTATTTTTCTTATATCACTCCTGTTCTTTGTACTTACCCTTGAAATGGTCGATGTGTTTGCAAACTTGTGGCGTTATCTTAATAATGATGCTTCCATTAAAGAAATACTGCAGGTTTCTCTGCTCTACCTGCCTACTAGTACTATTTATGCACTTCCGCCGGCCCTTTTATTTGCTGTTTCATTTACCCTCGGTAATCTTTACGCCCGTAACGAGCTAATTGCTATTTTAGGGGCCGGATTTTCCTTTGTAAAATTAATTGTGCCGTTATTTGTAATCGGGATTTTGTTAAGTCTTGGTTACTTTCTCTTCCACGAAGCTCTGGTAATTGACACATTTGCACGCAAAAATCAGCTGTCCCGAGAATTGCTTGGCCAGAAAGTATCCTACAGTAATTCCGATATCACCGTAATCGGAGAGACAAATAACAATGTGTATCATGCCGATTATTATAACGATTCGGCCAAAACACTATCCGGACTTACGGTGCTCCAGCGAGGGGCGAACTCTAGGTTTCTAAGTAGGATAGAGGCCGGCTGGGCAGAGTTTGAACTGGACAGTGAAGGAGAGGGCAGCTGGATCCTGCATGAGGTGAATGAGTATAAGACAACCGAGGCAGCGGAGGTTGTACACACTGCTCATGAACGTATTGACGCTAGATTTATTGAACTAAGTCCCTTTCATTTTCAGCGTAAAACAAAAAATGTTGAAGAGCTGCACTATGCAGAAGCACGCGAATGGATAGAAGCTCTGAGGAAGTCCGGCCGCAGCGGTTATAAGGCCGCCCTTACGGATTACTATAAGCGCTTTTCATTTGCCCTGACTCCCTTTATAGTAATCCTTATCTCGGCCGCTATCGGGTCCAGATTCAAGAAAAATATTTTGCTTATGAGTCTCATGGTCAGTCTGATTTTGTCCGTGATATACTATGTAAGTGATATGATCTTGGGTTTATTCGCCAAACAGGGTATTATTGAACCTGTAACCGGAGCATGGGCGGCGGTACTCTTTTTTCTAGCTGCCGGTGCTATTTTACTAAGACATGCCAAAACTTAAGAGGGGACATCATGCTGTTTAGAACAACTCATAACGATTCGGGTAGTCATGCTCGCACGGGAATATTAGAACTGCCCCACGGCAGTGTGCCCACACCTATGTTTATGCCGGTGGGAACAAATGCAACTGTAAAAGCAATGCTCCACGAGAGCATCTCAAAGATAGGCTACAACCTTATCCTTGGTAATACCTATCACCTGTTTTTACGGCCGGGGCAGGAGGTGATAGATCATTACGGCAGCCTGCACGATTTCAGTAACTGGCAGGGGAACATTCTTACCGACAGCGGGGGCTTTCAGGTGTTCAGCCTGGCTCCTTTTCGGAAAATAAAAGAGGAAGGGGTAAGGTTTCGCTCACACATAGATGGAGCTTATCATATGCTCACCCCGGAAGATGTCGTAGGCCTGCAAGAGAGCTTTAAAAGCGATATTGCCATGTGTCTGGATGTGTGTACACCTCCCGACATCACCTACAAACAAGCTCTGGAGGCCCTGGAGCTGACTAGCCGCTGGGCTGCCCGCAGCAAAAAACGCCGGCAGCAGGCCGCCTCAGACTGGCAGGGACATTTATTTGGGATTATCCAGGGCAACTTCTATAAGGACCTGCGGAAACGAAGCACCGAGGAAATTTTGGAACTCGACCTGCCGGGGGTAGCAATTGGCGGTTTATCGGTGGGCGAAACATTTAGCCAGTTCGAAGACCACCTTGCCCATTCGGCGGAACTGCTGCCCCAGGAGAAACCGCGATACTTGATGGGCATCGGGACTCCCGACTATATTCTAAGCGCCGTAGAACACGGAATCGACATGTTCGACTGTGTGTTTGCAACCCGTACCGCCCGTACCGGTACCGTCTTTACCGATGATGGGATGATCGCCCTCAAAAAAGCCGCCCATCGCTTTGATAAAGGACCAATAGTTGAAGGCTGCACCTGTCCTGCCTGCAGCCAATACTCCCGGGGGTATCTGCGTCACTTATTCAAAACAAACGAGATTTTAGGTTCAATGCTGGCAACTGAGCATAACCTGCAGTATCTGTACGATTTTATTCAGAAGATACATACCGCTATTTACAACAACACTTTCAGAGAGTTCAAGGCAAGCTACTTAAAACGTTTTTTTGCCGGTAACACGAAAAATGCCGTCACCACAGAGTAACAGTATGAAAGAACAAAGCACCGGCCAGAGCACCCTTGCTACATTTATTGTGATGTCCAGCACATTCATCTCAAGAATTCTTGGCTTTGTAAGAACCGCTGCAATCACTGCAATTTTCGGTGCCACCGGTAAAGCCGACATTATCAACGTCACCTTTGCAGTACCCAACAATCTACGAAAATTGCTTGCCGAAGGCGCCCTGTCATCGGCCTTTATACCGGTATTGTCCGAGGCGATTGTGGAAGAGGGGGATCAGCCGACCCGATCAAAGCTTTTAGTTCGCCATTTAATTGGGTTTCAGCTGCTAATTATTATTCCCCTGTGCTTTCTCTCAATTATCTTCGCCGGACCCCTCATCCAGTTTGTTCTAACCCAGTTTAAGGATGCTGAGCAGCTTGCATTATCCACCAAGCTGTTCCGTTTTTTTATTAACTATTTGCTGTTTATCAGTGTAAGTGCAGTTATTATAGGAGTACTTAACTCCCACAGCCGCTTTTTTATTCCCGCGGTTACACCCATTATTTTCTCTGTTGCAGTTATTGCTTCTATCATCATATTTCACAGTTCCCTAGGGATATATTCAATGGCGGTGGGGGTGCTGATCGGCGGAGCGGGGCAGGTGGCATTCCAATATCCGCTTTTCCGCCGTATGGGTTATTCTGTCATGCCGGCCTTTGACTTTATACGTAACCCCGACTTTGTACGTATTATACGCCAATGGGCTCCGGTGGTAGCAACCTCCTCAGTCTTCACCGTGAACCAGCAGGTAGCCTTTATTCTTGCTTCAGGCCTTGAAACCGGAAGTGTCTCCGCTCTTTCCTACGCATTAGTATTCTGGCAGCTGCCCTTTGGAATATTTTCAACTTCCATCACCACTGTGTTGTTTCCCAAGATGAGCCGGCAGGTTTCTCAAAACGACCTCTCAGGGCTGCGTGAGAGCGTACAGTACGGTCTTCGCTTCCTATTAGCACTCCTGATCCCTTCAGCACTGGTAATGAGTCTGATGGGCCGTGAGATTATATCAATAGCGATTCAAAGGGGTATGTTCCATACTGAAGACACTGAAGTAACCGCTTTTGTTCTAACCGGATTCTGTTACGGACTCTTTAGCGTGGGGGCCTTCAATTTCTTGCAGCGCTATTTTTACAGTTCCAAACAGTACGCATTTCCCTTTTATGTTGCTTTGGGAGTGCTGATAGTTGATGTAAGTTTATCTTTGATTTTGAAAGAGACAGCCTTACGCGTGGCCGGTCTTTCGATAGCCAATTCCATCTCTTTCAGTTTGGGTCTGATTGTTCTGTTTCTACATGCATATCGACAGTTGGGCTGGCTTTCTCTGAAGGCATTGGGAATAACGACCCTGAAAGTCGCGGCCGCCTCGGTTCCGGTAGCTCTGGCGATTCTCAAAATGCAGTCATTCTTTGGTCCCTATTGGCGTACCGGAAGCAGTCTGGCCGGACTGGGCTATTTGTTGATAGAAATATCGGTTATAATAGCGATGTATGTAGTTTTATACCATGTTCTGAAGGTAGAAATGGTGAGCTATTTGTTTAAGCGCTTTAAGCGTAAAGCCGAGAAGGAAGGGTAATGCACAATAGAAATATTTTTCTAAATATATCTTTTAAGAGTCTCTTAAACCGTTTTTTAGACAAGTTCCTACAACACCGCTTCTCCCAAGGGGAGGGCAAGCTACTGCTGCTTGGAACGGTTCTTTTGCTTACACTTGTTATACAACCCCTGGCCGCCCAGGAAGCTTCGGAAACTTCAAACTCTGACACAGCAACTGAGGAGGAAGAAGAGCTCAGCCTTGAGGAGCAGCGCAAACTTACCATACAGTACGGAATAGACTCACAGATACTGGAACTCATTTCGCAGCTCAAAGGCCAAAACAACGAAGACTATCTAACCGAACTGGAAGAGCTGTTTACTACTACCTCCAACACAAATATTAAAGCGTCAATCGTCGATTTATTTGATTCCATAGAAAACGAAGGTATTGTCGATAAGGCTTTTGAACAATTAAAGGAATATGACGACCTGGAAACGGAATTTGTATTGGATTTAATACACTATATTGATGACTATCAGACCGATTCCATTACCGCTGTATTTTATGAAATGCTCGACGATCCAAGGACTGAGGTTGCCGCTGCAGCTCTCAAAGCAATCGGGGAATCAGAACGGGAGCAGTATGCCGAGAAACTACTGGAACTGTATGAAGACCAACTTTTCCGGGATGACCTGAAAGCTCCCCTAATCACCGCTCTCGGAGAACTTAGAGATCCGGAGGCCTTTACGATGTTGGATAGAATTGTAAGCGATGAAGACCAATCGAAGTCACTGCGTTGGAGAGCCTGCCTGGCCTTAGGAAAAATCGGCGGAGATGAGGCTTTCGAATCGGTCAGTCAACTCTTAAATGACGATGACCCAATTCTGCGCTCCTACGCGGTCAGTGCCCTTGGGTATTTTGATCAAAGCGGCACTGTGGATATCCTCATCGACGCTTTGAGAGACGGCATGTGGCGAGTAAGGGTACAGGCAGCCGAAGCTCTCGGCCGCAGGCAGGCGGAAGAGGCTCTGGATATTCTTAAGTATAAAGCTGAATATGATCCGGACATACGAAATGTCAGGCTTACCGCCGTACGGGCCATCGGTAAACTAGACAGCCGCAAGGGTTATGACTTTCTGCGCGAGCTCTACAGCTCCCAGAAAACCCCAGCAGGACTTCGCACCGCAGCAATTAAAATACTAGTTGAGGAAGATCTAAATGCTTCTTTGGATGTTATCAACGACCTGTTTGAAGAGGAGTGGGGAAAAGATAAATCTTCTATTTTAGATTACACCTGCAAAATGTTGTCAACTAAAGAATCCAATAAATTAGCTCCGCTGTATAAAAAAATGTTAAACCATCCCTCGCATATAAACCTGCTGTACTACGGGCTTCGAGGGGTTAGACTGAATAAAATCGGTTCGCTTAAATCCGAAGTAGAGGATTTAGCTGCCAAAGATGTAAACCGCGGAGTACAATCACTGGCCAACAAGGTGCTTGAGGAACTATAGCCTATAGGCAAGACACTGCTAATCTAACACGTCGGAATCAGGCTGCCCCGGAGCATCAGTCATATGCAGAAGGCGATTGATACGTTCCAGCGGGGGTATATATTTCTTAAAAACCAACGCTGTTTCTTTTGCTGTTTCAGGAGACACCACCCTGAAGTGACGTCCCAGGCAATTCTCAACCGGTTTACCCCGCAGTTCAGGAAAACAATCCTCCTGTATCGGGGTAAAAGTAAACGTGTCATCTACTCGCCGAATATCTGCAATCACTCCTTCTAGCTTTATCGAGCTTATTTCGAAATCCGCTTCACCCGGAGCCCCGATTGAATAACTTGTGCCGGGGCTGAACCACTGAGTATTTCTTCCCAAAAAGTTGTGCTGAAAATCAGCACGCATTTCAAGCCCGATGTCACCGGGGTTCTCCTTGCCGGATCTACGACCGATATTACGTTTAGCCTTTTGCTGGGGGCTCCTGGTCTGAGCTCTTTCTGCAAAAGAGAGGGGAATTTTATCGCGGTTCGCCTTTTCTCGGGCAGCATAGCTGCCGAGGACCGAGAGACTGTCAGTACCTTTGGAAGCTTTTTTAGTTCCCTTCGCACGCATCTCTGAAGCACTGAAAAGCTCTGTAGTCTCTTTTGTTTTGGAGCTTTGAAAACTCTTAAAGGTATCCTGGGCATCCTTGCCAGGTTTAATTTTTCCGGCTGTGCCGAAACTGCTTGCGTAGGGGCTGACTCTTTCTTTTGAACGCTGTGATGCCTCGCTCAAACGGGTAGATGAGTCATCCTCATTTTTCCGATACCCCAGTCCCTCTGCAAAATTGCGATCTGAGGGGGCCCGTGCACTTAGACCGGGCACATCAGGACGACCAGTTCCGACTGCCCTGCGTCGTTCACTATCTTTACTACCGGCCGCTCCTATAAAACGACGAACTAAAAACAAAACCAATAGGAAAATAACCACCAGCAGAGCTATCAGCAGGTAATTCAAATTAAAAGCAGTACCGCTCCTACCGCCGCTTTTCTGCGCAGCAGCACTTACATCAAGCTGAATTTCCCGGACTAGGGGAAAGGCATTTGGAGCACCTTCGATATTCAGGGTAATCTGGATTGTATTAAGACCTTCAACAGTATCCTGGGGTAATTCCAATTCAGCATTTATTGTCTGTCTCTCTCCCGCTGGAAGTAGGACCGATTCTGAACTTTTGAGTAAATTGACTCCCCGTTGCTCTACGCCGGTAAGTTGAAGTTCTGTTTCTATGCTCCCATGATTTATAAAGGCAAGGGGAAGGGTAAAACTTCGTTTTTCAACCTCAATAGTACCGGAGGGATAAATAATTTCTACTGCTCCAGTAGTAGCCAGAGCAGTTTCTTCTAGGTTCCCCTGGTGGGTAACGGCCCTTGAACCAAGAAGGGCTGAAAGCTGCGCGAGAAGACCGGTTTGCAGGCCGGTGTTATCTTCGCCGGGAGGAAAGATTACTACATTGACATCCCAGCCGTTCCGCTTAAAATAGTCGGCAATGCTTTCCACACGGTTCTCATTCTCGGAGGTATTATCATAACTGCTTTCGGGCGGTGGGTCATGTACGTCATCGGAGATAATCAGTATCTCCTTGTTGCTGTTCAAAGGAAGCTCTTTTGAAAAATTGCTTAGAAATTTTAAAGCTTCCACAATATCAGTATGCTGATTCAATGGTTTAACAAGCATCAATCGAGCTAAAACTTCTTCTATGTTCTGCTGGTCACGCAGGGGCCTGCTAATTTCGAAATCCGCATTCCCCCCAAAACTGATAAGGTGAAAGGTATCACGATAGGAAAGTTTTCGCTTGATGACATCAGTCACCAATACTTCAACCTGGCTGCCTTTTTCTTGAAACATGCTTTTGGATGTGTCCAGCATAAGCACAAAATCGGTTGCCTTCTGTGCCCATAGTGGACTTGCAGCCACGGAAAAGAAAATTAAAAGCACACAGCTGAAAATGAAGACAGACCGTGTTCGAACATGAGACAACGAAGACTTAGAACTTCGCCGCTTCGACTTTCTTGATACCGTAATGATATTCACGTTCATTGATTTCAAATTTGACCTCTTCTCCCTCTTTATGGTTCCATAGCTTACCACCAAAAGGCGACAGATAAGAAATTATATGTTTATCCGGGTTTGATTCCCAGGGACCAAAAAACTCATAGACTTCTTCTTTGTCAGTGTTGTAGTTGTGGAGGGTCACCTTAGTACCGAAAGATACTTTGGAGGGATCCACATCTTTTTTATCAAAAATGGTTGCCCGTTCAATTTCTTCCTTCAATTTAGCTGCGCTCAAATTCAGCAATTCAAGCTTCTCTTTTCCAGCTTTATACTCGGCATTCTCTTTTAAATCGCCAAGTTCACGGGCAGCCCCAATTTCCTTGGATGTCTCGGGCATCTCAACATCAACGATCTGCTGTAGCCGCTTGGTTTTTTCCTCGTAACGGGGACGGGTAACCAATAAACCTCTAGATACGGTCTCTTTCTCTTCTTCTCCGTAAAACTTGAAGTCGGGAAAACGCTCAACAATTTTGTGCTTCAGTGATTCCCTGAGTTTTGGATCTAACTGATCGACATCATTCAAAAGTGAGAAAAGCCTATTAATGGACTCCGGATCAGTTTTCATTATAAACTCTTCCAGCTTTCCTTCTCCAAACAGAAAACTTTGTATCTGTTTATTAAGTCTGCGATTCACACTTACATCACGCTTGTTATCAATTTCTCTAAAGGTAATATCCAGTAAATGGACCATCCCAATTAGTACCTTTTCGTAGGACAGTCCGTATTTATCTTCCCACACATTCTCAGGAAAAGTTCTAGCAGCCCATATGAAGGCCTCGCGCTTGTCACGATATTGATCGAGGAGAAATGTAAACAGTTCCTGCAGATTTTCCTGGTAGCCCTTATTCTCAAGTTCATCAATAATATATCTAGACAGGTGATAGGGAAACAGCTTCACAAATAGCTCGGGCCAGTTTGGGGTATTGCGTTTTATTCTTTCAAGGAAATCTCGTTTCAGCTCGTTGTCATCAAGGCTTTGAAAGATAGTTTCAATCTCGCGCTCTTTTACCTGGTTCAAAAGATCTTTAAAACTCAGTTCAAGACCGGGGTTTAAAAAGGGATAATCCCTAATTATCCGGTTTACAATGAGAAAGCCCGCAAAAACGTTTTCATTTACCTGACTGTAGGATTTAAGAAAACCGGTAAAATATTCGAACATTTCTGCAAAATAATCCGACTCAGGATCGCTGTGTTTAAGAAACTCTCTTAATACCTTCAGGCGGCCGAAAAAGCTCTTCTCCGCTCGAAACCGGTTGTAAGTTTTCTCTTCGAAGCTGATAGGGGTGTCCCGGACCACGTAATGATCAACTTTTTCCGGTAAATTACCAAAGGAAGAGTTTGTTTTAAGGATTTTTCTAGCCTCGGTACTCCAGCTCGTCCATTCGTTCGCAGTAAGTACGCTCGGCACCAATTCAGCCTTAATTTGCTTCATATTTGCAGAGTTGCCATAGCTTTTTATTATTGTCTTTAAGGCCCAGAGAGGGTCGGATTTAATTTTTTCTTTTAGCTTTTCCTGGGGCCACACTGCCTTGAGTACCCAAATGTGATCCTTCGACAGGCTCCCCAGGGCGTTTACCGCCATCTGTAAGCTCATTTTATGGCCGCGCTTACGGGTAAAATCAATGACAATTGAGTTTTCTTTAATTGAACGAATGCGCCCAATACCCCATGTTCGGTGAAACACAAAGTTTCCAGCATCAAAGGAGATGTGTTTTTCAAAATCTTCGATAGCCTCATGCACATTGCGCCAAGACTGGTTGAGATTAGAGAGCTTAATGTACTCCTCTAGATGGCTATGACCAGCATGTTTCTGCCGATAACAGTGGGTAATCTCCGCCCGGGCCCATTGGCTTTTTGGATCGTAGGTAAGTATCCGTTTGAGAATATCAATGGCTTTATCCCAATTTTCAGTCTCTTTGTAGTGGGCATACAGCTCTTCGAGCAGCTGTGCCGCGCGCTCCGCATTAATTGCCCGTTCCACTTTTCGTTCAATATGGAAAAAGAGGTCTGTTTCTTCGGGAATATACTCTATCAGCTTATGCCAAATCTCTTTGATATTGGAAAATAAACGCTTGCTAATATAGCGATGGACAGCCTTCTTATAATACTCAACAGCATCCTCAATTTGCCCATCCGCTTCCTTTTTCTCCGCCAGCTGCTTTACTATATCCGCTTCATCAAAATCAACCTTGATCAGACGTTCCCAGACCTTAAACTTTTCTTCAATCTCGTTCTCATTTTCATAACAGTCGGCCAGAGTTCTAAGGGCAAATTTGTTTTCTCCAAACTCGAGTATACGATTACAGAGATATTCAACAACCTTCCATTTGTGGTTATCAGTAAAAATACTAATAACCTGAACCAGGTTAGAGTCATCAATCAGCTGTCGGCTTAAAGCAATAATGCCGGATATGTACAAAGCGATGATACTGTTTCGGGTATGTTGAAGATGTTCGTCGCAGAGCTCTTTTATCTCTTCCAGCTTTTCTTCGGAATCATTCGCGTCTAATATTTCATCCAGCTCTTTAAAATTCTGAATGGTATAGCTATTTAGAGTAGCGCGGGTCCATTTTTCTTCATTCAGCAGCTCTTTTATTCGATCAATTGTGGTGTCACCCATTTTTCTCTCCACTCAATTAGTTAATGTACTGTGTATAAATGTGTTCATCGATCATCTTTATCTTATGTAATACCTCTTCAACCCACTCACGATTCTCATGGGCATTTACATAATGATCTATTAGCCAGAAATAACGGTTCAGCAACCGGGGAACAAGCGAGTCTTGTTCAGTATTTATTCCCTCTTCTTGAATCCGCTTTTCTAACGAGTAAATCGATTGTTTAAGCTTACCATACTCAAGAGGCCGCAATTCCCTCTTTACATTGAGTACACCCAACAGGACCCCGTATACAGGGATCCACTCGTTTAACACCGTTTCAGCATACCCCATATTACGTACTCTTGCAATAAGGCGGGTAATTAAACCGGATTCAAGAAAGGCAAGTTCAATTTTTTGGGGATTCATAAAGAAAGCCTCACGGAAAAAGGCCTTGGCCGCTTTAGTTTCGTCAACCAAAGCATAACAGTCGGCTATCTCGGCCAGAACCTCGGCATCATCTCTTCGCTTTCGCCCAGCGCTCTCCAGATACTCCAAGGCCTTCTCAAAGTCGCCGGATAGCTTATAACAGCGGCCAATATTCAACAGAAGTCCGGCTTCGGGTTCTTCATTCGCCCGCACAACCCGTTTAAAACTCACAAGAGCGGTGCCGAAAACCCATTTACGCAGTACAAAAAGCTCGCGCTCAATAGGAGCTTCCATCCGCGGCAGGAAACCTTGAAACGAATGCCACTGACGAAGAAGAAATTCACCCCGTTCATAATCATCGTGAATTTCATTCAGTCGAGGTATGCGCTCTTTCCAGAATTTACAACATTTGAGTGTGGATAGGACTTCATTATGCTCAAAATCTATCTCTAACGCAGATTCAAGCCGCTCCTCTGCCTCGGTGAACCGACCTTCCCGAATCTGCAGCTGAACATCTTGTAAAATTTCCTCAATATGTGGCGGTTGTGAAGTAGTCTCATCCATATTTGCTGCTAAATGCACTTGCCCCTCAATATTTTACCTGTCGCGGGAGAGCTTTATTAGAAGAATATCACTCTAGTAAATGCGCTTTTTCATTATATCATGGTATTAACAATAGTCAATTAGATCCAAGGACACTCAGATGATTGCCATATGCGTAGGAATTTGGTACATAATATATATGAAACAGAATAAAAACTATTTGTACGCGCCTTCAATTTTGTCAGCTGATTTCAGTAATATCAACGCAGCTATCGATCGCATCCATGCTGCCAATGCTGACTGGATCCATTTAGATGTGATGGATGGACATTTTGTGCCTAATATCACCTTTGGCCCAAAATTGGTGAATGACCTTCGTCCACATACCAAACTGCCGCTTGATGTGCACCTTATGATATCTGAACCTGAAAAATATGTGGAAGAGTTCGTCGATGCCGGCGCCGACTACCTTACCTTTCATTTGGAAGCTGCAATCCACGCCCATCGAATAGTACAACGTATACATGAGGCAGGTGCCTATGCCGGTATATCAATCGTACCATCAACACCTGTTACTCAACTGGATTCAATGTTACCATATATTGATCTGATACTAATAATGACGGTAAACCCAGGCTTTGGCGGTCAGGCCTTAATACCCGGATGTTTAGACAAGGTAGGTTATCTTAAGCAGCAGGCAGAGGAGAAGGGCTACTCATACCTGGTTGCGGTTGACGGGGGAGTGAACCGGAGTACAGTCGAACAGGTACACAATGCCGGTACTGATGTTTTGATTAGCGGCAGCGCCTTCTTCAAGGCTGAGGACCCAGTAGATGAAGTAAGGATAATGCACGGTAAATAATAGATCTGCATGGTAAATAAATGCTTTATCTGAAGTTGCGACAGGTCGAGAATAAAGATGGGGAAAAGGTTTTAAAATGAAAAAAATTATTGTAATGCTATTGTTAGTACCACTCATTACTCCTTTCAGCGTGTACAGCCAGGAAAAGGAGGTACCTGGAGCAATAAAGTCGGGACTGCAGGCCTTCAGTCAGGGGGAGTACGAACAAGCGCTGCTTCATTTTCGCGACATTATTCTCGATTCAGACTACACAGGCTATCACGGAGAGGCGTATTATTGGACAGCTCGCAGTCACCTTGCACAGGACCGGCTTGAAAAGGCAGCCCAAAATATCGACTATTTTATCGCAAACTACCATAACCACAATAGATACCCGGACGCACTGTATCAAAAGGGACGGATTCTTTTTCTTCAGAAAGAGCATGAGAAAGCAATCCGGCAACTGTATGAATATATTGAGGATTATCCTTCCCATGACTATAACTCGAACGCCTTATTCTGGATTGGCGAGTCTTTTTATGCCCTTGGCCACTTTGACAAAGCTGAAAAAGTATATACAGCCTTGGTACGTGACTATCCTCGCAGTTATAAACTGGAGGCAGCCGGATATCGAAAATCACTCATTGAACTCAAGCAGCGGGAACAGGATCTGCTGAAGCTGCTGAAGATCAGCCATGAAGAGTACCTTAAAGCGCTGGAGGATTTCCAACAACGTGAGAGGTTCTACGAGCAGGCCATTAGTAACTACCAACGAAAACTGTCGGCAGCTAGATCTGAGCGGGATAATGAAATAATTAAACAGCTAAATGCAGAATTGAATACAAAGCAAACAGAAATCCAACGGCTGCAGCAAAAACTGGAGTCCCAAGAAAGAAGTTTAGCTGGGTTGGAATCAGAAACGGAATCCAGCGATCGCAGTGCCGAAACAGCAACTGTCTCCACGGATGTCGCCGAACAAGATGAGGTACAGCAGCTGCTTGATTTAAAAAACAAGGCTGTCAACCTCAAGCTGTTCTATGCTGAATGGCTGCAGCAAAATCGGGAGAATAACTCATGAAGCGCCGAATAGTTGTATTTACCGCTCTTTTCATTCTCTTACCGGCACTAGTAAGCGGACTGACCTTGGAGCAGGGTCGAATAAAACTCATCCTTCACGAGGATAATGGTCGCTTTTCGATTTATTATCTTAAGGATATAGAAAAAGAGGAGTATGTATCACTTCTTTTCGAACGGGATCCTCGAACAAGTTCTACCGGGATTCTTCTAAATAATCGTGTTCATACCCTTGGATCTTCTAATACCTTTTCTCAAAAGGTAAGAAGAACCTCCGAGGGAGCCAACTTTATCTGGAGCTCTTCCAAACTGGAAATTCAACAAGATTTTAGTTTTGTAAAATCAAGCCCCAACAGCTTAGTAGACGGGATTAGGATCGATACAACGGTGACAAACAGCTCCGAGAGTACCCAATCGGTAGGAATACATCATTTGTTTGACACATACCTTGGAGAAAAACAGGATGTCCATTTTATTACCTCCGATGATCAACAGCTTGAGGGTGAAACCGGTTTCTCCCTGCAGCCGCCCAGTTATTGGATATCCCCGGTAAGTTCCAACGCTGAAGGATCATCGGAAAACTTTGAAGGTTTTATATCAATGCTGAAGGGCAGCGGCATCACATTGCCCGACAAGGTTGTGTTTTCTAATTGGAAGCGGTTAAGTGAAAACTTGTGGAATATGCAGGTACAGGGAAACAGAAACTTTAACTTGCTGCCGTATTCAATCAATGATTCAGCGGTCTGTCAATTTTACGAACCATTAAAACTGGCCCCCGGTGGTACTCGTACTATTACAGCGGTAGTCGGGGCATTTACCGGAAGACCTTTGCGAGTAGGAAACACAGTTGACTTCCAGTCGGAAGAAGATAGCCAGTCAAGCCTTGAGCGACTCCTCAGCCGCACAAGAGCGGGGGACGCAGAGGCGGTAAATGAGATGGTCAAAGAAGATCTCATAGCTGTGAATGATATAATTTCACAGATCGATAGTCTGCTGGCATTCCCCGAAGATATAAGCGAAGAAAAAATTGAAATTATTGAAAGGGCCCTCAAGAATCTAAGTGAAAAGCAGCAACAATACAAAAACAGCGAATAGGCGCTGACACCGGAGTACCGTGGATGGGAGGGAATGATCTTAAAAAGGCGCATAAACTTTATCGCCAAGGAAAATATACTCAAATACTCCAGCTGTTGGAGAGCCAAATATTCAGATATCGGCAGAGCTTCCAGTTCTACTATATGCTGGGAATGTCCTGTCTTTATACCGGGGATTTTAGTGGTGCCGAGTCTTACCTCCACCGGGCATTAAGCCTGAAACCGGGTAATAAAAATGCACTGCTCGGTATCGCCGCAGTGCATCTCAAACAGCAAAAAACATCCGAAGCTCTCACAGACTGGTTTGAAGTTATTGATCAGGAACCGAAGAACCGCTATGCAAATCGCGGTCTAGCGGTGGTCCGGCAGCACACCGATCCGGATGACCTGATTGCGTTCACCGACAGTAATAAGCTGTTCAAACTGCTACCGAAGGAAAAACAGATCAGCAAGTTTACTGTTGTTTCACTTGCTGTGGGGCTACTACTAGCTGCCGCCTTGCTTTTTTATCCCCTGTACGGCAGCTATATACAGAGTATGTTCGCAGCGGAGGGAGAAAGACCGGAAATCGCGGATTTAGACTTGTCTGTCGACAGATATAAAGCTGAAGAGTCCACAACTGCCTCAGATTCCACAGAGCTTGATTTGAGCCAGAAAGAGTTAAAAGCGAGCTATCAGGATGTAGTACGTTATTTTAATCGCTATGAGGATAATCTTGCCCAGCGTGAAATTAATCGCATACTTTTATCCAACGCCTCCACAGAACTGAAAAACAAGGTAAGTACCCTGGCAACCTATACCCGAACACCCAGCTTTGACAGCCTGGAGCACAACTTCAAATTCAAGGAAGTGCAAGAACTTCCTGCCCTCTACCAGGATTGTTATGTAATTTGGAAGGGAAGGGTAAGCAACTTGGCGGTTGGTGAAAGTTCTATTAACTTTGATCTGCTGGTGGGCTACGAAACTGAGCAGGTTCTTGAGGGAATCGTTCCGGTACAGCTCAACTTTGCCGCGCATATTGATCCGGCCTTTCCGATTGAGGTTTTGGGGAGAATTGACCCGGAGGATAATCAAATCAACTTAGAAGCTAAATCAGTTCATCAGTTTATTCCGGAAGAGGGGTAGTATTATGCGGGCAGTTATCCAGCGCGTCCACACGTGTTCAGTGAGTGTAGAAGAGAAAACAGTTGGGAAGATTGATAAAGGCCTATTGGTGTATCTTGGTGTGGAAAAAGAGGATACCGAAGAGGACATGCTCTATTTAGTGGATAAAACCTTCGGACTGCGAATTTTCTCGGATAGTGACGGCAAAATGAACCTTTCAGTAGTGGATATCAAGGGTCAAATACTGGTTGTTTCCCAGTTCACTCTCTGTGCGGATACCCGCAAGGGCAAACGTCCCTCTTACAATTCTGCGGCTTCACCCCATATGGGCGAGAAGTACTACAACCTGTTTGTAGATACCCTCCGAGAAAAGGGCATTAAAGTGGAAACCGGGCTTTTCGGAGGAAAAATGAGTGTAACATATACCAATGACGGCCCTGTTACTATACTGCTTGACTCACAAAAGCTATTCTAATTTTCCTCTCCTATTACAAACAACGACAGTCTCGGTTCTGCTTGTAATCTCACAGATGAAATTCGATTGCTTCTTGACCTGCCGTTCCTATAGCCTATAAGATAGAGTTAAGATTTTAACTACAAATCTGAAGCATGCACGCGAATGCGGCTGTTCTAGTCTAGTAGAAAGACGCCTGTGTTCGTAGGAGGAAATATGGCAAAAAAGAATTCAAATATTACTCAGGAGACTCCCGGCAATTTAGATGAAAAGAATAAGGCCCTTGATGCAGCCCGACTTCAGATAGAAAAACAGTTCGGGAAGGGTTCGTTGATGAAATTGGGAGGTGACGGCCGGGACACCAGTATTCGCGTGGTACCCTCCGGCTCTATTTTGCTTGACGCAGCACTTGGTGTAGGGGGATACCCTCGGGGGCGGGTTATTGAAATCTACGGCCCGGAATCTTCCGGTAAAACCACCTTAGCCCTCCACGCTATTGCAGAGGCCCAAAAAACCGGAGGAATAGCCGCTTTCATTGATGCGGAACATGCATTAGACCCGGTATATGCCCGTAATTTAGGGGTTAACACCGATGAGCTGTGGGTTTCTCAGCCCGACACCGGTGAGCAAGCCCTGGAAATAGCCGAGTCTCTGGTGCGTTCGGGAGCCGTTGATATAATAGTGGTCGATTCAGTAGCAGCCTTAACTCCTCAGGCGGAAATCGAGGGGGAGATGGGCGACTCACACATGGGACTGCAGGCCCGTCTCATGAGCCAGGCCCTTCGTAAACTTACCGGTACCATTTCCAAATCCGGTACAAGCCTTGTATTTATTAACCAAATACGAATGAAGATTGGGGTCATGTTCGGTAACCCGGAAACTACCACCGGAGGACGAGCGCTTAAATTCTACTCTTCAGTGAGGATCGAGGTCAGGAGAATCGAGACTATTTCTAAGGGTGCCGATGAGGCTATCGGAAACCGGGTTCGGGTGAAGGTAGTGAAGAATAAAGTAGCCCCGCCTTTCAAGAAGGTCGAGCTTGAAATTATTTTTGGGAAAGGGGTAAGCGCAACTGCAAGCCTGCTGGATGCCGCCCTTAGGTTCGAACTTATCTCAAAGAGCGGAAGCTGGTACTCCTTTGGAGAAGAACGGATCGGCCAGGGTCGTGAAAATGCGAAGGACTTTTTAGATAACAATCCTGATATTGCCAAGGAAATCGACTTAAAAGTGCGCAAGCTGCTATTTCCCGAACGTTATACAGAAGAGGAAGGCGGCGAGCAGACAAAACCTGCGGGTAAGTCGAAAACCAGCACTCAGACTGACTCCTCCTTACAGTCAAAAGCAAATCCGGCACCACCGGTACAGGCGGAGAGCGCCGCCGAAAAGCCTTCCCCAGATAAGGAACTTTTTTAGCGGTAATGGACACGGAACAAATTTCAACCACCGATGAATCGGAAAAACAGCAATTTAAATTAAGCGAGTTCGAAGGCCCCCTTGATCTGTTGCTCTTTCTAATAAAAAAGAACGAAATAAACATATACGATATTCCGATTGCTGATATCACAGAGCAGTATCTATCATATATACAGTACGCTGCCGGCCGCCAGTTAGAAGACCTCACCGAGTTTTACGTGCTGGCCTCGACCCTGCTGTATATAAAGTCGCAGATGCTGTTGCCCATCGAGGTTGATTTTGAAGATGAGCTTGAGGACCCCAGGCTTGAGCTGGTTGAGCGTTTAATTGAATATCAGAAGTATAAAAAGCTTACCGAGATTATGGCGGAAAAGGAACAGGAGGCGGAGTGGGTTATTGAGCGAAAAAAAATCCAACCGGCCCTGCCGTTCCCTGAGGATGACGAGACCTGGACCAAAATAGATGTATGGGACCTTCTGAAGACTTTCTCACATTTGATTTCATCGATCTCAGCAGAGAATGTTATTGATCTGCATGAAGAGATAACCGTGAATGAAAAGATCAGTTTAATTAATGAGCTGCTCGACAGCCATGGTGAGTTCTATTTTACCGATCTAATCACCAGACCGCAGCTGACAATGGACATAGTCTGTGCATTTCTTGCCATCCTCGATACGGTAAAATCTAGAATAATTGGAATATTTCAAAATAAATTATTTGGCGATATAAAAATACGCCGGCTTAGCCCTATGCCAAAGGAAAAGGAGCATGAAACTGGAACGTGAAGCTGCACTCATAGAGGCCATACTGTTTCTGGAAAGTGAACCGGTTGAAGTAGTAAAACTGGCGCGCTATTCTCAATTGCCGCAGGATATTGTTGAGCGGGTACTCCTGCAGTTGAAGGAGGAGTATGCTCGGGAAGATCATGGTTTAGAGCTCATCGAGATAAGCGGGGGAATGCAGCTTTCTCCAAAAGCCGAACTTTGGGAGCACCTGAAAGAGCGCTATGGACGGAAAAATGAGAGCCGTCTCTCGAAGGCAGCCCTTGAATCCCTTTCAATTATCGCCTATTCGCAACCGATAACCCGGGGTGAAATTGATAACATTCGCGGAGTCTCCTCCGCAAATATGGTAAAGCAGCTCCATGAACGGAACTTAATTAAGGTAGTGGGAAAAAAAGATGTTCCCGGTAAACCGATACAGTACGGAACTACGAAGGAGTTTCTGAAGTTGTTTCGGTTAAGAAGCATCGCTGATTTACCACATCTTGATGAGCTTGATAAAGAACGTTTTGAACTGGAAAGTGATGAGTCCTAGCAATGAGTCTTAGCAATGAGATGCCTAAGAATGAAGAAGGTGGAGTTCGCCTGCAGGTCTACCTGGCTCGCTGCGGGATAGGTTCGCGAAGAAAGAACGAGGAGTTTATTGCCGACGGTAGGGCGGCTGTAAACGGACAGGTGGTTACCGAACCGGGAACGAAAGTGTATCCCGGCGACAGGGTCACCTTTGATTGGAGGTCGGTACAGCCCGAGACAGAAGAGCGGTATATTGTGCTCTATAAACCTCCTCGCTTTATTTGTTCAAGTTCCGATCCTCTTGGACGTCCTCTGGCCCTTGATTTACTCCGCCCTCACTTTAACGAACGCTTATTCAATGTCGGGCGGTTGGACTTTATGTCGGAAGGATTGATTTTTTTTAGTAATGACGGCAATTTTACCCGGATAGTATCACATCCTTCGTCCGAAATTGAGAAGGAATATCGGGTGATCTGCCATAATCCGGTTGATGAGAGTATTCTCGATCAATGGCTCGAGGGAGTCACTGTTGAGGATACTTCCTATAAAATTAAAACTTATCGTATAGAGGGGCATTACGAAGTCTTTCTCACCCTGATCGAGGGAAAAAACCGGGAAATAAGAACCCTCTTTAAGGCCTGGAAGATTGATATTAAAAGATTGATACGTGTGAGAATAGGGCCTATTAATAGTGAAGGGCTGGACCCCGGGGAACACCGACTGCTGACGGCAGATGAGGTAGATTGGTTTATTAAAAGAGGAGAAAAATGATAGTAGCAATCGATGGTCCGGCGGGTGTCGGCAAGAGCACTATAGCAAAACAGATAGCCGAACGAACGGGCATGCACTACATTAATTCTGGAAACCTGTACCGTGCTATTACCTGGCAGATTCTGCGTGAATATTCCGACCAGCCGCCTGAGGATCCGGATAAGCTGATTGAGATTGCTAAGAATTGTCGGGTTGAACTAAAATCCGATGGTTTTTATGTAAACTCTGTTCGAGTTGAAGATTATCTGCATACTGATGCAGTCGATACCTGGGTTGCCCAGGTATCCTCGATCAGTGAAATCCGTTCTATAGTAAATGCAGATCTGCGTAAAATTGCTTTCAATGTTCAATCAGTAGTCGAGGGAAGAGATATAACCACGGTGGTATTTCCCGATGCAGAAGTAAAGGTTTTTCTGGATGCATCGGTTGAAACTCGTGCAAAAAGAAGATATCATCAGGGAGTCAGTGAGCTTTCAATTAAAGAAATTGAAGAACGTATCCGCCGGCGAGATCAAATTGACCGCAACAAGGCTGTCGGTCGTCTAGAAGTCGCCAATGACGCCCTTTATTTAGATACCTCGGACTTGACCATCGATCAAGTTTGTGAGAAAGTGATAGACAAAATTCAAAAAACGGCACAATAAGAAGTATAGTAGCAGGAGAAAAATGACAGTGATGACTGAAAAAGACCCGGAGACCGCAGCAGAAAACATTCAATCATCCCTTCAGGAAGAATACCTTAAAAGCTTAGAAGAACTTGAAGAAGGTCAACTAATAGACGGAACGGTTGTGGAGATTACTCCAGAACATGTCTTTGTAGACGTAGGGTATAAATCCGAAGGGAAGATACCTCTCGAAGAATTCGATACGCCCCCTGAACAGGGTGACGACGTATCGGTAGTACTTATCCGCAAAGAAGGCAAGGGCGGACAGGTGGTTGTCTCTAAGCAAAAAGCCGATATTCGTAATTTCTGGAAAGAGTTACGAAACGCCCACCAAGAAGGCAAACCCGTCAAAGGTACTTTTGATAAAAACATCAAAGGCGGCTTTGAAGTAGACCTTGGTTACGGTGTACGCGGTTTTTGCCCCTTCTCCAAAGCCGATGTTGTTCGTGTTGAAAAGCCTGAAGATTATCTGAATACAATCGGCGAGTTCCTCATAGACCGACTTTACAGCAGTAATAAACTTAAAATTGTCCTTTCCAGGCGCGGTTTTCTTGAACAGGAGATAAACCGCCGCAAACAGGAATTCTTTGAACATACAGAAATTGGTGATACCATCAAAGGCAGGGTAAAAAGCTTTACCTCCTTTGGAGCCTTTATCGACCTCGGCGGTTTTGACGGTTTACTCCATATCAATGATATGAGCTGGGGGCATGTAACCCGCCCCAAGGACTATGTGAAAAAGGGTCAGGAGATTACCCTTAAAATAATTCATCTTGACCCGGAAGAACAAAAAATAAACCTGTCCTTAAAACACTTTACCCCCGATCCCTGGATCAACTTTGAAAATAAGTACCAGGTAAACGATGTAGTTAAGGGCAAGGTTACAAAACTTACGGACTTTGGTGCCTTTGTTGAATTGGAAGAAGGCGTTGAGGGGCTGGTGCACGTTTCTGAACTGTCATGGGTCAAGCGTGTGAACCATCCAAAAGAAGTTCTTTCAATTGGGGACGAGGTCGATGTAATGATCCTCTCCTACGATATACAGCAGGGACGAGTATCCCTCGGTATAAAACAGGTTCTGCCGAACCCGTGGGAAGAAATTGAGAATAAATACCCGGTTGGCACCCGCCTCACTCGCGAGATTGTCAAAGTTACCAACGCCGGTGCATTTGTAAAACTCGAAGATGGGATCGACGGTTTCCTGCATGTAGATGATCTGTCCTGGACCAAGAAAATTAAGAATCCCTCTTCATTTCTGAAGGTGGGAGAAGAAATTGAATGTGTTGTTACTGAAGTTGATACTGAATCCCACCGAATCCGCCTAGGCGTGAAGCAGTTAAGTGAAGATCCCTGGCGTTCGCTGCAGAACAGTTACCCGAAGGGCAGTGTAATCGAAGGTGAGGTTACCTCAGTAACTGATTTCGGCATCTTTATACGGGTTCCCGGAGAGATCGAAGGACTAATTCATAAGTTTAATCTCCGTTCACCCGCTGATGACACTCCTGAAGATGAATTGCTTCAGAAATATAAACCTGGTGATCATGTGAAGGCCGTTGTGCTGGATGTAAAGCCGGAAGCCCAGAAGCTCTCCCTTTCCATCAAAGAGTACCAGAAGGGAATACAGAAGAAAGAAATCTCTAAGTATATTCACGATGACCAAGACGAATCAACTGTCACCTTTGGCGATCTATTGAAGGAAAAGGGGGCCGACTCATTCGATTCGTAGTATGTTTAACTCTACCGTCGATGCAGAGAAGCTCAAAACGCTCATCGAGATCAACACGCTCATCAATTCCGATGTACAAGACGGGCGGACTCTACTCACCAGAATCTTAGAGTCCGCTACCCGTTTAACCGATGGTGAGTCCTCGTCGTTGCTCTTAGTTGATAATGAAAACAACAATCTCTATTTTGAAATTGCCCTTGGCCCAAAAGGGCCGGATGTAAAGCGTTTCACCCTTCAAATGGGCGAAGGAATTGCGGGCTGGGTAGCACAGAACAGCACATCACTTATTGTAAATGATGTTGATAGCGACAAACGCTACTATTCAGATATAAGTGAAAAAGTAGGGTACCCTACCGATTCAATTCTTGCTGTTCCCATGAGAATTAAGGACAAGTGTATCGGTGTAATCGAGATAATTAATAAAAAGAAAAACAGCAGCTTTACAAATGAAGACTTGCAATGGTTAGAAATATTTGCCGGGCAGGCAGCTCTCACTATACAGAATGCGAAGGAGTACCAGAAGGTACAGAACGAGGTGTATGCACTGCAGGATCAGCTGCAGCAGGGCCGTGGTTTTCATACTTTCATAGGTACCAGCCCGCAGATCACTGAAAAACTAGAGGTTGCCAAACGGGTTGCCGGTACCGACTCCTCCGTACTGATTCTCGGTGAAAGCGGTTCTGGAAAAGAGCTGTTTGCAGAACAAATCCATCTGCATAGTCCACGCAGGGATGCACCGTTTATTCGCGTAAATTGCGCAGCCCTGCCTGAACATCTGCTGGAAAGTGAACTGTTTGGTCATGTAAAGGGCGCCTTTACCGATGCGCACCGTGACCGTCTCGGCAGGTTTGAAATGGCCCACAGCGGAACTATTTTTCTAGATGAGGTTGGAGAGATACCACTCAGTTTACAGGCGAAACTATTAAGGGCAATACAATATAAATCTTTCCAGCGGGTTGGTGAAAGCGAAGCGACCTATGTGGATGTACGAATATTGGCAGCCACCAACAAAGATATTGAACAGGAAGTTGAAAAGGGCAATTTTCGACGAGATTTGTATTACCGCTTGAATGTCTTACCCTTTTATATTCCACCCCTGCGAGAAAGACCCGATGACATAAGCGATCTGTCGGAGTTTTTTTTGAAAAAGACAAACCGTGAAACAAATAAACAGGTCCACGGCTTTTCCTCGGAGGCAATGGATTTACTTTTATCGTATAACTGGCCTGGCAATGTGCGGGAACTGCAGAATGTGGTGGAGCGGGCAGTGGTGTTGTCAAAGGATGTATACATTAAAGCAGATGACCTTTTGCTGCATTCCCCCGAAAACCGCAGTAACGGAGCAGACTACGATGAAACCCAACTGAAAGATGCGGTAAACCAGTTCAAAAAGCATTTTATTCGCAACGTGCTGAAAAAACACTCATGGAATCAAACCAAAGCTTCTAAAGTACTGGGTATTCAACGTACTTATCTTTCGAAGCTGGTAAAAGAATTAGATATAAAAGAATAAAGATAAGGAGCATGGACGCATGTCACAACAACAGGTAAGAACAGAGGATAAGAACTTTAAAGCTGTATTAGCCACCTTTTTATCAAATAATCGGGTAACTTTATTAGTTATCGCCGTTATTATTGTGGTGCTGGTAATTGGGGGAGGGATCTATACCCTCGTGCATCAGAATCGCGTTGAAAAATCTGCGGTTGCAGCCGAACAGGTTCAGACGCTGTATGCAGATTGGCAGGAAGCAGAGGGTGAAGAAAAGGATGAAATCGCCGAGGAACTTGTATCGGCGGGGGAAGAAGCCATCAACAATTTTTCGGGGATGTATGCAGCTGCAAGGGCGCATTTAGTGTTGGGCCGGATAGCTTACGATCAGGAAAATTTCGACAAGGCCCTTGAGCATTTTAATACCTTAGTAGATTCTCAGCCAAAGAGTTATCTCGCACCGGTGAGCCTAATGCACGCCGCAACGGCCCATGAAGAGACTGCGGAATATGAGGAGGCCATTGCAACTTATCAACGGATCCGTGAAAACTATTCAGAGAGTTTTCCAGAAGTACCCCATGCTCTGTTCTCGATAGGCCGGCTTTATGAGAAAGTAAATAATAGAGATGCAGCAATTCAGGCCTACAACGAAGTAATCGATGATTTTTCTTCAAGTAATTGGACAAATTTAGCACGTGACCGTATAATTTACCTTGAAACGATAAATTAGCGCACGCAAGGGGGAAAGCAATGCCGGCTGAGGGAAAGAAGATAAAGAAGCGCTCCACATTCATGGAGGTACGCTATTTTGGCTTTATTATTGCCGTTGCGGTAATAGTCATTTTCCTTGGGCTGGACGCCAGTACCTCTATTTTTGATAATTTGGAGGTACGCATACTGGATGTTCATTTCCGGTATAAGGATCTCTTTCAGGCTGAAGAGGTAGAGGAGGGGGTAAAAGTTGTTCAACAGAACCCCAATATATCACGGGATATTCTAATAGTCGGAATTGACTTCAGGACCCTGACCCGCCTTGGACGCTGGCCCTTTCCACGCTACACTCACGCCGACTTAATCAATACCTTTACTCGTATCCAAGATCAAGATGCCCGTGAAAATTCGGTGTTTCTGGATATCTTTTTTAACGAGCCCTCAGATACGGCGGTTAACGACGGAATATTGGTTGAAAGTATCAAACAGAACAATCGTGTTTTTTTAGAAACCCTGCTTGACGAGGTTCCGCCTCCACCTGAAAAGGAAGAGGCTTTTTTGGAACGCCATAAAGGCCTTGTGTCGAGTTTTGGAGAGATATCCCGAGTAGAGGGTCCCTGGGAAGAACTTACCCCATTCTACGGCCTTCAGCCGCCTCTCAAGCCATATGCAGAAGCTGCAGTGGGCTACGGCCATGCAAACTACATTAAAGATGTCGATGAGGTATATCGCCGTCAGCCCTTGATAGCCAAATACTCCGAAAAAATCGAGGAGTTTCCCTTTCGGACGCTCACCACAGATACGGAACTTGATCGGGATAATTACGAGAGGTTAGCCTGGGTTGATAAAAACGGGAAAGAACACCCGATTCCGTATCCCCTGACCAATACCATCTTAGACAACCTGCTGCGAGAGTTAGAGAGCAGGGCACCGGTAAAAAATGTTGATACCGATAATGATGGCGAGACCGATGATTCCTACTTTGTAGTTCATAAATATCGCGATCATTTTCTACCGGCAATCACCTTATCCCTGGCATTACACTATTTTAACAAGCAACTTTCCGAAATTGAAGTTGTGCTGGGCGAGCATATTCGTATCCCCGAGCCCCAATACTACGACACTCAAAACGGGGTATGGAACCCCTACGAGATACAGACTGCACCGCCGGAATACGACGACGAAGGAAACATAATTGCCGAGGAAAAAACAAAAGTAGTTGAAGAGATAAAGATTCCAATAGACACACATGGAGATATGCTGATTAACTTTATGGGCCCTCCCTCATTTTCTTCTCATGGAGAAAGGCAGACATTCCCGGTGCGCTCTTACTCGGGATACGCTTCGAACCCTCCCGGTCCCGATCCGAATGTATGGCCAAGAACCCGGGCACTGGATAATAAAATTATTATGGTCGGTTCATTTACCCGCGGTATGGCGGCCGACCATAAGCCAACCCCTTACGGACTGATGTACGGGGTAGAAGTACACGCCAATGCACTCAACACAATTATGATGAACAACTTTCTGCATTATGCCTCGTTTTGGGTTAATTTATCTATTTTAGTCGGTTTAGTGCTTATTATTGCACTTTTCAGCTCCCGTCTTTCAACCGCCTGGGCGTTTATTACCACTTTACTGCTGATTCTGGCACTGTTTATAACTTCTTCGATAGTATTCGACCGGGAAGCTTATATTATCAATTTTACCCAGCCGGCCCTGGCAAGTCTGTTCGCCTTCTTTTCAATTGTGGTATACCGGGAGATGACCGAATCTAAGGACAAACGCCGTATCAGAAGCATGTTCGGCACCTATGTCAGCCCGCAAGTTGTTGACCAGATTTTAGATAATCCCCCCGAACTTGGGGGAGTAGATAAAGATATGACTGTGTTTTTCTCGGATATTCGCGGATTCACGACACTTTCTGAGAGTATGAGCCCCCAGGAACTGGTACAGATATTAAACCGTTATCTCACTGCAATGACCGATATTGTGCTGAAATACGACGGTACGCTGGATAAGTACGAGGGCGATGCAATTATGTGTTTTTGGGGAGCCCCTCTGCCCCAGGAAGACCATGCCCTGCGGGCCTGTAAATGCGCGGTGGAACAGCTGGAAGCATTGAAAGTACTGAATGACGAGTTCCCAGATGAATATCAGATAGACATCGGAATCGGCGTGAACTCAGGCCGGATGACTGTTGGTAATATGGGCTCTATGCAGCGTATGGACTATACCTTGATCGGCGATAATGTAAACCTCGGGGCTCGTCTTGAGGGTACCAATAAGCAGTATATGACCCGCATCATCATCAGCGAACATACCTACGGACAGGTGAAAGATAATGTAGTTGTTCGAGAGCTGGACAACATACGGGTGAAGGGCAAGAACAAACCGGTTCTTATCTACGAACTGGTCGACATAAAGGACTCGTCACCGGAGTAGTGCAGCAGCAGTGCTGCACTCGTTCTCCGATGCGTACAAGGATATGAAGCACCGTATACCAGATAATCTCACCGTTATTGCGGCATTGATAATTCTCACACTGCTTGCACTAGCTCTTATAGGCTGCGGGATTCCCAGCTACCCGTATCTATACCCGCCGGAGGCTTTAG
>JAWLDZ010000008.1:23328-63569 GCA_041686355.1 Spirochaetaceae bacterium | reverse complement strand
CTTCCCGATTTTGCCGATTATCTGCGTCATCGGGCCTTTCAGGAGGGGTATTTTTATGGTAGATCATATACTTTTCCAGTGCCTGGAGAGCAGATAAGCATCACTACGTATGAGCAGGATGGAATTGAGGTAGCAAGTGAAAATAAAGTGGTCAAAATATTTACAGAGGAATGGTATGAAGATATAATCAGCTCTGCAAAAAACAGCGGTGTGCCACAGTTGCTGCTTGAACAAAACCGGCCTGTTCAGGTCCAAATTGCAAAATCGGAACCTTTTCGTATCAATGCCGGCACAGTTTTTATACACATTGGTATAATGCTAATGTGTGTTCCGACAGTATCTTTTCTTGCCTCTCGCAAAGTTAAGTCTCAGCGTTTTCTAACTGAGAAACAGCAGCAGAGGAAAGGGCAAAAGGTAGCATGAAGGCGGTAAAAGTAAGAAAGTACTGTAAACTTGACTGTATTGGGTGTAGAATATGTGGGGAAAAGTTACCGGATGCCGGGTATAGGCTAGTATATGCGGCTTTGGTAGAATCAAACGAAAAAGAGACAAAAGGTTGTGAATGCGAAAGCTTAAGCTTGTTCTAGGTACCTACAACAGTCCGCCTGTAGGGACTTCTCAGGAACAGTTTGAAAAAACATATCAATACTCTTATAAACCCTTTTTAACAAGCTTGTATAAATTTGCCATGTTAAGAGGGGTGTTCCATTTCTCAGGAACCCTGCTTGAGTGGCTGGAAGAGAGACACCCCGAGTTTAATATGGTCTTGGGCGAAATGGTTAAACGCAAACAAATTGAACTGTTGGGAGGCGGGTATTATAGCCCCATCTTTCCCATCATACCGAACAAGGACCGTTTAGGTCAGATAGAGTTGTTGACTACACTGTTGCGAAAGAAGTTCAACAAACGTCCCAGGGGTTGTTGGATCACAGAAGGGGTGTGGGAACCTCCAATTACCTCTACCATCAAGAGCAGCGGAATGGAGTACTTGTTTCTTGATGACATTCTTTTTTACGAGAGTGGGGTAAGTAGAGAACGTATCTATCAACCCTTTATCACCGACGATCAAGGCAAAACGGCGATCGTATTGCCCCTGCACAACGATCTTATTAGCAAAATGTTCATTGACGAGCCGGAAGCCCTGGTGGATGGGCTTGTCAAAATGAGCGAGAGGACCGCTACGAATATTACGGTAAACCTGCTCATGAACGGTGATTTTTTTATGGTAAACAGCAGCCACTACTCGAACTTCTTCTCAGAGGGTGGATGGTTTGAGCGGTTTCTGCATGCCTTAACCCTTCACAACCGAAAAATTGAAACGATTTTACCGGGCCGTTATGTTCGCTCTTTAGGACCGGTTGAACGAGTATATTTTCCCTCCCATTTTGTGAAGACTAAACCGAGTGAACTAATCTCCCATAAGAATAATGGCCAGACCCCCTTCCCGCTCTCCACCTTCATTGCTAGTCAGAGCCGACCGAATTTCTTTCGGCAGTACATAACTATGTATCCAGAAATACATCGCTTGTATGCAAAAATGATGTATGTGCACATGATTGTGGGACAGGTGAGGGGCGACCGATCCCGCAAAAAAACGGCGAAAGAAGAAAGCTATCGCGGACAAACCCACACAGCCTTTTGGCACAGCCACGATGGTGGGATTTACCGTAATCGTGTTCGCAAGGCTGTATATGCCGGCCTGATTAATGCGGAAAAGACCACCCGGGAAAAGGGGATATTTTCAACCTCCGTTAATGTAACTGATATTGATTTAGATGGAATCCCCGAATATCTCTATCAGGGACAGTTTATCAATGCCTACGTTCATCGGAGGGGAGGCGCCCTGTTTGAGCTCGATTATGTAGTAACCGCGTGGAACTATCTCGATACCATGGCCCGCCATCGCGAACCCTACCACAACGAGCAGGATGCGGAGAACGGCTATGACGACTATATGAAAAACAGTTTCCTTGACCATTTTTGGGATGGAGAGGTAACTATCGATGGTTTAGCAAAAAATGGGGTAAAGGAAAAAATTGACTTTGTCCACTCTCTCTACAGAGCACGAAAGGTCGAGAAAGAACGTAAAGAGGTCTATTTCGGTATTAAAAAAAAGGTACAGGTAAATGGTGAGGAGCATAATGTTGACTTGTTTAAAGATTATGATTTTCTCAAAAATTCGATTAATGTGGGGTATAAAATTACAACCGATAGTCCTGATCCAATAACAGGTCGTTTTGCCACCGAGATAAACCTCTCTTTTCCAGAGGCTGGAAGGAACCAACTCAGTTTCATTGTGACCCATACCGAAGGGAAAACCGAGCTTGAAAACGGCAAAATTGAGCTGTTCAATGTAACCGAGCTTACCCTGCATGACCGAAAAAATAGAACTCTCATCACTATATCCGTGGACAGACCGGCTACTCTATGGACTTTTCCAGTGTATACCATTACCGAGCAATATGGAAAAAAAGTGTGGATTTACCAGCACACCACTTGTGTACTGTCCTGGGAGTGCAGTCTCACTAAGACCGCTTCCTTTCAGAGTGAAGTTGGTTTAAGAATCGAAAAGAAATAAGAGCCGTGGATAGATACGTTCTAACCAAGGCTGCACCGGTGTATAAAGTGTATCCTGAGCCATGAGAAACTCAAAAAAAGCCTGTTTATAGTTGCCCTGAAAATAGTACACCTGCCCCATATAGTAGTGTGCACGGGAAAGCACTTTGTCGGTACGGGAAACATCAAAGAACGCGGCAAACTGTTTTTCCGCATTCTGCCAGGCTGCTTGGTCATTTGGATCAGTGGGAAAACTAGTGCTGACAAGTTCTGCAAGCTGTTTATTGGCTCCATCTGTTTCTGCATTTCTGTCGATCGGAAGAATATCAGGGCCAGCAGAATCCTCGGTCTTCTCTGTTGAGATGTGTTTCTCCAACTTCTTCCAGATCGAAAGCGTTTTCTCATCTACAGCCGCCTGGCTTCTTGAGAGTATTTCGCTTGCCGTTGAATCAAACCGGTTCAGCAGGAGATATGGTAATGGGGTAATTCGGTTATCGACTTTTCCAAAACCATTGGAAAGCTGAGTACCTACAGGGAGTTCCACCGGTTCTACGAGTGCATTTTCCCCGGGCACAAAATCGAAGGATCCCGCTCGTGCAGCCTCAGCATCAACAACCGCATAATAGTATTCGATACCCCCTAGAGGAAAATCTTGGTAGCTTTCTTCGCCGGAGGTGAAGCTAGCCAGGGCTTGGGCATTTACTAGATCCTGCTCCGATTCAATTCTGCTGCCGCTGCGATAGATAATAACCTTACGTTCAGGCTTAGAGGTTTCGAACTGCAGATGTATTGAATCTTGAGTCTTCTTTGCGGACAACTGAGATATTTTTGTCGTAACCTCATCAAGTGATTCAGTTCTATCAATCGCCACAGGTGACATGGTAATGTTGCGATAGGGAATGAACAGCTTATACAGGGTGTTTTCATTCTTTCGACCGAGTACCGCGTAGTAATAGCCGTCCGTACTGGGGGGATAATCCGTATAGGCGGTGATGTCCTGCGAGACAGTACCTATTTTTCGAGCCTCATCGAAATTATCCTCATTGAAAGGCTCAGTGGATCTGAAGATTTCATAGATCTCTATCTCTTCTGGAGCCGAGCGCCAGCTGAGAGTAACCGAGTTATCCTGCAGCGTAACCGACAATCCGGACACAAAGGGAGCAAAAGACTCATTAGCCGACAGTGACTGGGAGCTGATGAGAAACATAACTAGAAATACGAAATGAAGGACAGCTTTACACATATATGTTATATTAATCGACATGCCTGTCTATGTGCAATAGCAAAAATTTATTAGGGGGTTATATAGTGTTCGTTTCAGTTGTACTAGAACCCGGAAGTGAGGGAAGAGAAGCGGAACTTGATGATTTGCTTACGATGTACGGATTTACTACAGTGCAAACTGGGGTATGGGAATCCACCAGCCTGAAGGAGAAGTTTTTGCCGCGAATTAAGCGAGACATTGACAGGAGAACTGACTACTATGATAAAGTGAGGCTGTATCAATTCCCCCTAGAGGGCACGCTGGTGATAACCACCTTGGAGCATAAGCGATGGAAACGGGTAATAGTAAAAGCATAAAGGAGACAAAGCCATGCTAACCGATTTTGAAAAACCAATTAGCGAGTTGAAGGCACAGATATTAGAGTCATGGAGGCGTCTTTGACCCGGAAAAAACTGAAGAAGATATAAAGGCATTGGAGCGGCAGACTGCAGACCCCGATTTCTGGAACGACCGTGAAAGGGCAGAAAAAGTTCTTCATAAACTTAATGACCTGCATACAAAAATAGACCCCTGGAAAGAGCTAAAACGGAAAATAGAAGAAACTGAGGAGCTGTATACATTGGCCAATGAGGAGGGGGATGATTCACTTGCACCGGAGATTGACAAAAACCTAAAGCAAATAAAGACTGAAGTTGACAAACTTCAGATATTTGAAATGTTTTCCGGTAAATTCGATCAGAATGATGCCTTTCTTACAATTCACTCCGGAGCTGGGGGGACGGAAGCCTGCGATTGGGTGAATATGTTGTATCGAATGTATACCCGTTGGTGTGAGAATAATAACATGTCCTACGAGTTGATCGACTTGCTGGAAGCCGAGGGGGGAATAAAGTCTGTGACTATCCAAGTCAGCGGTAAATATGCACATGGGTACTTGCATGGAGAGTCCGGAATCCATCGTCTGGTACGAATTAGCCCCTTCGACTCGAGCAAACGTCGGCACACTTCCTTCGCTTCGGTGCACTGTTCTCCGTTGATTGATGATGATATTGAGGTGGACATTAAACCTGATGATATCAGAGTAGATACATACCGCGCTTCAGGAGCCGGTGGACAGCATGTAAATAAAACTGATTCCGCGGTAAGGCTTACCCACTTGGAAACGGGAATAGTAGTGCAGTGTCAAAATGAGCGCAGCCAGCATAAAAACAAAGCTACGGCAATGAAAGTTCTAAAGTCCAGGTTGTACGAGCTGTATAAAGAAGAGCAGGATAAGGAACATGAGAAACATGCCCAGGAGAAAAAGGATATTGCCTGGGGACATCAGATTCGATCTTATGTATTTCATCCCTATAATATGGTCAAGGATCACCGTACCAACTACCAAGTTGGGAATGTTCAGGCGGTAATGGATGGTGAAATCGGTGGTTTTATCGAAGCGTATCTTAAATGGCGGATGACGGGAGAGGGATGATGGCTCCGAATGTGCTGATAGTTGATGATATCGGAATGATGCGGGGAATAATACGAAAGGCCTTGGAAGAGGCGGGGATCAGTATAATTGGAGAGGCCTCTAATGGAAGCGAAGCGGTCCGTCTGTATACTCAGCTCCGACCTCAGATGGTAATTATGGACATCACCATGCCGGTTATGAACGGCATCGAGGCTCTTCGCCGAATAAAGGCCTTTAACCCCGGGGCGATTGTAATTATGTGCTCTTCAATGAGTCAGCAGAGATATATCATGAAAGCAATACAGTTAGGGGCCCGCGATTTTATAGTAAAGCCCTTTAAAACTCAGCGAATTGTTTCTGCTATTCAAAAAGCTGCTGGTGGTAATGGATAATTTGGATAGTGCTCTACTGCGGAAGCTCTTTATAGTTCCTAGTATTGTTCTCGGCATCTTTCTTAGCGTGCAGCTTGTGAATGCCCAGACGGCGGTGGACTCAGAGTTTGGGAGGGACCAGAAAGACTGGTCAGTTGGCCTTGCCCGCTTTAAGGGAGAGGGCCTCTTAGACGAGAACGTACGGTTTACCTATGCGATCCCGCTTGAGCTGTTTCAGCCTGTGCTACGCTGTCCCTCCCATTTTCTTGCTAAAGAGGAAATTACCGGAAGCAGGGAACAGCTTAAACAGCAGGAGCTGATCCAGTTAGAAAAAAAACTGCATAGTCTGCTCACAGAACGGGCTAACGTATTTATTGAGCAGGAAGGTGCTGCGTCCGATGACCCCCTCAAAAAGCTCGATCGGGAAATTGAGGCTCAGCGGATAAAAATACAAGAGTTGAGGTCGAAACCTGCTGCGGCATGGGAGGTCCCGTCAAAACAAAGGGTGGCTCTCTCAGAATACAATCAGGAAGGAGAGTTGTATGACCCTCCTCAACTGCCGCTGAAGCTCTGGACAGAGGAGCAGGACCTCGACTGCCTTATTCAGGGGCGCATCGAACCCCTTGAAGAGCTTTTGTATATAGAGGTTAAGGCGTACTTAAGGGCAACAAATCAGAGTACAATTATTTATAGGGAATCCTTTTTTCCCCGGGAAAGTGAAAAACTTGTGAATGATATCACAAGGGCCCTGCGAAGCTTTCTTTATGGCCGGGAATGGGCGGATATTGCCTTGGAAGTGGAACCGGTTACCGCAGAGGTGTATGTGGATGGAACCGTTGCTGAACTTGATGAAACCGGGACTATCCGCTATTTAGAACCTGGGCTGCATACGATCGAGGTTCGTGAAGCCGGATACCTCACTAAAAATATGCTCGTTGATGCCGACGCGGGAAGTACCGAAGAGACCACGGTGCTGCTGGAAAAAGAGAACCCCCAGACCTGGTTAATTAAAAGTGAACCCTCCGGAGCCGATGTGTTTTTAGGATCAAGGCAGGTCGGCAGAACCCCCTTGCTTCTCAAGGAACAGGTTCCTCCCGCAAGTGTACGAATCAGCAAAGAAGGGTATTCGGATAGATTGTATGTAATGGAGGGCGAGTCTAACGGGTTAACGGCGCATCTTCATCCGACAGCTGTTGATATAGATGGGGTGGTTGAGAACTCAAGAAACAGATTTTATCAGGGCTTAGCCGCCTTTTTAATCAGCCTTCCCTTGACCGTAATTAGTTATGGCCAGAGCAGTGAATATGCCTATGCCTATAACTCTGCTTTAACTGAACCATCAGTGAGCCCTAATGAGTTACAAAGATTGCACGCCCGATCTACTTTATGGTACACTGCCTACGCTGGCAGTATGCTGTTAAACGGTATCCTGTTGACCGATACGTTTTTGCACATGCGGCAGTATATTAAAAGCTCACAAGAATATTGATAAACCATACACTTGAACATATTGAAGGAGACACTTAGGGTGAAAAAAAAGGGGTTCTTACGGGCACTATTTAACCGCTCAGTTGAGACCGAGGAGTTTCTTGAAAGTCTGGAAGATCAGCTGATAGAAGGAGATATTGGAGCTCAAGCTGCTATGGAGATTGTAGATGAGGTTGGTAAAGCGGTTCGTTCTAATAAAGTAAAAACTAGTGAAGATGTCACTGCACTAATAAGAGAAAAACTGGAGGGCTATCTGCTCGCAGAGCAGTTGCCGGTGGATACTGCACGTCCGACTCTGTTGTTGTTGATGGGAGTGAATGGAGTAGGCAAGACAACCAGTTTGGCAAAACTTGCCCACTATTATCGTAGCGAACAGCAGGTAGAAAGCCTGTTGGTTGCGGCTGATACGTTTCGCGCCGCAGCTATAGACCAGCTGCAGGAGCACGGAAAACGGCTGAAGTTTCGGGTCGTGCGGCAGAATCCGGGAGCAGATCCAGGTGCAGTAATCTACGATGGAATCAGCAGCGCCCAAACCAATAATGTGCCGCTTATCCTGGTGGATACCGCCGGCAGAATGCACACGAAGGCCAATCTTGTGCGGGAACTGCAGAAAATTGATAAAGTAATTAAAAACCGGCTGGGTGACGGAGTGTACAAAAAGTTGCTGGTGATAGATGCGACTACCGGTCAAAATGGGCTCCGCCAAGCTGAAATGTTCCATGAGGCGATTGGTTTGGACGGTGCTGTGTTAGCAAAATATGATTCCGCCTCAAAGGGTGGGGTAGTAATTTCAATTTGCCGCCGACTGCAGATACCCTTTTATTTTATGGGTACAGGCGAGAGATACGGTGATATTGAACCGTTCAATAAACAGCGTTTTTTAGATATACTGCTTTCCAATGAGTAGTCGGCAGAAGTACATTTGCATTATGTTGCTTACCTTACCCGGTCTTGGTCTTATCTCTGCGACGTCGAATGCCCAGGATATTAGTTACTACCGTTCTAATAGCCTAGGAATGGCCCTAGAGGAAATCTCTCCCCGCCAGTTGGACGATCATACCTTTGTCTTGAGGCGGAACTCAGATAAGTCCCGTGTGGATGAGCTGTTGTATAAGGACGGCAAAGAATATCAACGGGCTGAATACGAGTGGAAGAATGATCTAAAATATGCGCGCTTCTACGAGAACGGGGATTTGATTGGGGAGACCGTTGAGCAGGCCGGCCGGCTGCGTGAAGAACGAATAATTACACCCGAAGCAGTCGAACGGCGTGTATATGAATGGGAAAGGGGACAGCTGAAGGGTGTGAGAGTCATCCAGGATGAAAAAGAGTGGACCAAAGAATATATTCGTGGAACCGATGGTGCTCTTCAACAGGTGCTGCGTGCCGAAAATTTGAATGAACCGCGGATTGCAGGAATCTACTCAGGGTCCCGGGGGGAGAAGTTACAGACCCAGTGGCATTTCACAGAAGATGGGTCGAGTTACTTTTTTTATCTAAATCGTGAGGAAAATGTACAGCAGGTTACGGAGAAATACCGAGATGGGACTTTAAGCTACCGCAGAGAAGCCGTACGTAAGGAAGATACACGGGAGGTAGAGGAAGATTTTTTTGAACAGGAGAAACATATCTATACGGTCTTTAGTGATGAAGGTCGGAAGCTCTACAGCCGTATCGAAACCCCTGAAGGAACGGTTCGTGAGGAATATACGTATCAAGACGGCCGGCTTACAGAATTACAGCGTAGGGGGCCGGAGAAGAAAGAGCGGGTTTTGTATACTCCGGGCGAAGGTTCGCAGCCGGATGAAAGGGTCTTTAGGGATGGCAAGTTACAGAAAGAGGTGTTCTATCATGGAGCGGGGCGGAGGACGGAAGTTCTGTACCGGAATGGGGAAGCCCTTGCCAGAGTCGAGTATAGGGGCGAAGAAATGGTAAAAAGAAGTTCATTACTCCAGGATAATCAATAAAGGATAAGCTTTAGATGAACTATAGATGGATCGTGTACATCGGTAAGCGTTATATCCAATCCCGCCGGAACGGACGGGTGATCACCCCCTCTTTTCTCTCGATCCTCGGTATTTCAGTAGGAGTTACAGCCCTGATAGCGGTATTGAGTGTAATGAATGGTCTCCAGCTGGGGTTTATTGAAGATATCCTGGAAATTAATTCTTACCACCTGCGAATCACCGGCGATTTTTCAAATGAAGAGCAGGTACAGCAGGTAATAGACGAGCTAGAGCAGTTGGAAAGGGTGCGAAGCTACTCAACGTTCATCGATTCACAAACCCTGGTTCAAGGTGAGTTTTCCGACTACCAATCCAGTTTGGTACGGGGGATACCTGAAGAACAGGCATTAGGGGACCGGGGATTGATGGAACAACTCAACCTGCTGCATGGAGAGTTTGCCCTTCACGTGGACTCTGAACCTGGAGTAGTAATTGGGCGACAACTGGCTACTATTCTCGGTGTTGGACTCGGTGATACAGTGCATATGATCAGCATGACCGGAAGCTCCTTTTCCAATCTTAACCCGCAGCAGACAGCTTTTAGGGTTACCGGAATTTTTGAAAGCGGCTATTACCAGTACGACTCAGCCTTCTGTTTTATAGATTATCAATATGTTGACCAGATTGATGCAGGTAATTCTGAACCTACAATTGGGATAAAGCTGAACAGTCGCTATCAGGATCGGCAGACCCTGCAACAGCTGAAGGATCGGGTAAGACCAATTGAGGAATCGGTGCAGTTGAAGTCCTGGCGGGAGTACAACCGCTCATTTTTTGGTGCCCTGCGAGTGGAAAAACTGACAATGATGATAGTACTCGGGCTCATCTTTGTTGTGGTGGCGGTGAACATAAAGAACTCCCTGGAGCGGTCGGTGATGGAGAAGCGGGAAGAGATTGGTATACTCAGAGCCGTCGGTTCTTCGAATATTTCGGTGCGGTATATTTTCTTGGTGGAAGGTGCATTGATCGGAATACTCGGAGCTGTCGGCGGAACTATGCTTGGTATGGCGATTAGCCTGCATATAAATGAAGTATTCTCGACAATAGAACTTTTACTGAATGGGATACTTGATTTCATACACTTTTTCCTGGTACCGATGGGGGGGGATGGAAGTGTTGAGATTTTCTCTACAGCAACCTTCTATATGCAGGAGGTACCGGTGCGCATCTTATACACCGATGTGATGATAATCGTGCTATTTGCCGCCGGGGCATCCGTTATTGCGGCTTACGCCGCCTCAAAACGTATTTCCGAGTTTAGACCCGCTGAAATCTTAAGAAACGAGTAGGAACATGGTAGTAGTAGATAGTGTCGGAAAATTATACAAAAACGGCCCAGAAGAGCTGCACATTTTACACAGTATATCCATGACCCTTGAAAAGGGAAGAACTGTGGTCATTACTGGTGAAAGTGGGAGCGGAAAGAGCACACTTCTGAACTTGATAGGCGGATTGGACTATCCCAGTTATGGATCGATAATAGTTGAGGGGCTGCACATAGAAACGGCCAGTGAAGAGAAACTGAGCACTTATCGCAATCGCCACGTCGGCTTCATTTTTCAATTTCACTATCTGATGAAGGATTTCAATGCCCGCGAAAATGTAATGCTGCCGGCATTTATGGGCGGTGAAAGACGGCAGCGCGCCCTGGAACGGGCCGATCATTTGCTAGACCAGGTGGGACTGGAAAAGCGTAAAGATTTTCACCCATCTAAACTCTCAGGGGGTGAGCGGCAAAGGGTGGCGGTTGCCAGGGCCCTCATCAATTCTCCAAAGCTCGTGTTGGCGGACGAACCGACGGGTAACCTCGATGAGCGGCATTCAAAGGTAGTTGCGGATCTGTTGTTTGAGTTGGCTGAACAGTATCATACTACTTTGGTAGTGGTAACCCATGATATGTCCTTGAGCGCAAAAACGGATATTCATTATCACCTGCGTGAAGGCCGCTTGGAGGAGCAATGAGAGAATCAGCACCGGCATATTTGGGGTTTAAAATTTTATTTGGAGCCCGGTCGGCCGGTACAAGCAGTAAAACAAGTAAACACCTGATTGGCGCCATTCTTGGAATCGGTTTATCCCTGGTACCTTTAATAACCGTTATTCAGGTTTCAGGCGGCCTAATTGAGGGTATTACTAGAAGATTTATAGAAATAGGCTCATATCATTTGCAGGTAAAAACTTACTCTTCCTTAGAAGAAGAAGAGCGTTCCGCTGCACTAGAAACCGTTGCTGCGGCTGAGGGGGTCCGCATTGCATTTCCAACAGTTTTTGGAGAAGGGCTGGTATATTCCCCCCAGGGAAAGACGGGGGTATCGGTGCGCGCACTTCCCCAGAATTACTATACCGCTGACGAGGGCATTTCGGAGTTTTTGAGCATTGATGCCGGCAAATTTCAGTTGGATTCCAAGCAGGATGCGATGCTGAGTTCTCAGGTAGCAGAGAAACTAGAGGTTTCTGTAGGAGATAGAATTCGATTATTGACCGCAAAGTCAGTTCCCGGAAGGGCTCCTATTTTAAGACCGACTTTCTTTACAGTTCGAGGAATTTTTTCAACCGGCTACTATGAATTGGATGCGTTGAGTATGTATATACCCCTCCACAGCGGTAAAATACTGTTCAATGAGCCGGGCAGTCACATAATCGGAGTGAAGCTGGAAAAGCCCTATCAAGAGGCTGAGAAAGTAGCGCAGACACTGCTGCAGGAATTATCAAACGACTGGTATGTATATACATGGTATAGTCTTGAACGGCCAATGCTTGACAGCTTCCGTACTACCCGGAACCTATTGATTTTTGTGATGGCCCTGATTGTACTAGTCGCCACTGTAAATATTTCCTCTTCTATGATAATGTTGGTTATAGAAAAAGAGCCGGAAATTGCTATGCTCAAAAGTGTCGGAGTAAGACCCCATACCATTACAAAATCGTTTTTGTACACTGGTATATGGATCGGCACTGCAGCTACTTTGGTAGGAGTTTCGATTGGCCTGATGGCGGCGGTACATATAAACAGCTTACTCTCAGGACTGGAGCGCTCTTTGAATTTTATGTACAGCGGGTTTGAACTGCTCTTTTCTCCAATTCGAGATGCGGCTAATGAAAATATTAAGGTCTTTGATGAATCCTTTTATTTAGAAACTATCCCGATCCGTTTGGAATTTTTCGAAATCTTTTTGACTGGGGCTGGAGCAATGTTAGCGTCTACCCTGGCTGCCTATTTTCCGGCCCGGAGAGCGGGGAAGATTAAACCACTTGAGATATTAAGGAAACACTAATACTCTTATACACAACTGGGCGGTAAAGTAGTATATTGTGGGTTGGAGTAGCCCGATGCTTTATTACATGCTACAATGGAGGAGAGAAAACGGAGGATTTAATGATTTGTGATATATGTGGAGAGAATGAAGCTATTGTCCACGTGCAGCAAATAATGGGTGGAGAAATTTACGAAGTCCATATGTGTTCGGAGTGTGCAAAACAGAAAGGTGTGGCTCTTGAGAACAGTGAAAATGGAGAGGTTTCTCTCTCTCAGCTGCTGAGTGGGTTAGTCGACTCTTTCTCTCAGGAAGGGGACACAGCCGTCACCAATGAATGTCCAAAATGCGGAACCAGCTTAACTGATATCAAGGAAAAAGAGACAGCCGGCTGTGCTGAGTGCTATACCGCCTTCCGAAACCAGATTGATACTATTTTATCCGATCACACGGATATTACTATACATCGAGGAAAATTTCCCGAAAAATTGAAGGCCTACAAAGCGATTTTAATCGATAAAGAAGTATTAAAGAGTAAGCTGAGTGAAGCCGTTCAAAAGGAAGAGTATGAACGGGCAGCGCTGTTACGAGATCAGATAGAGGAGCTGGAACAAAACCCTCATAAGGGTATCGAAGAATGAATGCGGTAAATTTTCAAACAATTTTAGAACACCCCGGATGGTATAGTGAAGCGGGGCCGGACCAACAGGTTGTTTTTTCAAGTCGTGCACGTCTATCGCGCAACCTCTCCGGGTATTTTTTCCCTCATAAATTAAACGATAAAGAGTTGCAGGAAGTCCAAGAAAATATCGGTAATGCCTTTAAGAGTATACGGCTTGATGAACACTTTACCGTGAAGGTGTTGGAAGACCTGCCTGTTCTTGAGCGGCGTAAACTTATCGAGAAACACTTTGTGTCACAGAACTACTCTTTAGAAAAGAGAAAACTGGTTATCTTTGATCAAAACGACTCAGTTGCCGCTACGGTAAATCAGACCGATCATCTGCAGCTGGCAGCTTTCACCGGTGGTTTATCGATTCAGCGAGCTTATGAAAAAGTAAGCGCACTTGAGCGGCGGCTTGAGAAGCAACTTAACTTTGCAGTATCCCTTGACCGTGGTTATCTGAGTTCAGACTTAAAGAACTGCGGTACCGGACTGCAGGTTTCGGTGCTGCTACACCTGCCGGCACTTAAATACTCTTCGGTCCTGGAAAGGGCTTTTCGCCGAGTAATGGATGCCGGATTAGAGGTCCGAGGCTTTACAGGTGATGACGATGGATCCCTCGGATCCCTGTATCAGGTGTTTAATCCGGTTGCGATTGGAGAAAATGAAAAAGATATTGTCGAAAAGCTTGCACGTATAGCATCTCAGCTAGTAGATTATGAACAGAAGGCGCGTGACGAGATGAAACGGCACCGTAGAATAGAACTTGAGGATATTGTATATCGAGCATATGGGACTTTGACTAACTGCAGATTATTGCAGGAAAAGGAAGCAATTAACCTGCTTTCGGATGTACGATTAGGTGTGGCTTTGGGATGGATAGAAGTACCGATTCAAATAATGAATGCACTGTTAGTGCTGGTAGGCAAAGCTCATTTGCAGCAGATCACCGGTAATGAACAGCAGGATGAATCTTCCCAGCACATAAAGAGTCTGCGGGCGCGCCTCGTGCAGCACGCATTGAGCGCTTACAAGGAGGAAGCTGATGTTTAAAGGACTTACCCAACGGGCACAAAGAATATTGACTATATTTGCACAGGAAGAGGCAAAACGGTTCCATTCCGACCAATTGCTTCCTGAACATATAATTCTTGCACTTCTAAAGGACGGTGAAGGTCTTGGTTATAAAGCCCTCACAAATTTAAAGATAGATCCCGGTGAATTGCAAACCGAAATTGAAAAAAGCATTCCCAAAAAGCACGCCGGTTTTATTCTCGGCGATGTACCCCCGTCTCACCGGGGCAAAAAGGTGTTAGAAGATGCGGCCGAAGAGGCACGCAGCATGGGCCATGAATACATAGGTACCGAACACCTTTTCTTGGCCGCTTCGAAAGAATCCGGTAGCGTGGTACAGAGGTTTCTCGTCAAACAGTCTGTATCAGTAGAAACGATACGGGATACAATAACCGAACTCAGAGGCAGTGGAAATATGCGCAAGAAGGGGGCCGGCCAGCAATCCGCTCCAAAGCGAAAGACTGCCCAGAACAGTGGGAAGGGTACCCCGACTCTAGATGAGTTTGCCCGGGACCTCACCGAATATGCCCGGGAGAATAAGCTTGATCCGGTTATCGGGCGCAGCTGGGAAATACAGCGGGTAATTCAGATTCTGGCCCGCCGCACAAAAAATAACCCCGTACTTATCGGGGAACCGGGAGTTGGTAAAACCGCCATCGTAGAAGGGCTTGCACAGCAGATTGAAGAGGGGAGTGCACCTGAAGTTTTGCTTGGAAAACGGGTGGTGACCCTTGATATCGCTTCGCTTATTGCAGGTACGAAGTACCGCGGAGAGTTTGAAGAGCGCCTGAAAAAGGTTATGAAAGAGATTTCTAATGCTGCCAATGTGATTCTGTTTATCGATGAACTTCACACCATAATTGGTGCCGGCGGAGCAGAGGGTGCCATCGATGCATCAAATATGCTAAAACCGGCTCTCTCAAGGGGTGAGCTCCAGACGATAGGGGCGACTACTCACAACGAGTACCGTAAATATATCGAGAAGGATGCTGCTCTGGAAAGAAGGTTTCAGACAATTTTTGTGGAGGAACCCTCTATAGATGAAACAATAGAAATCTTGAACGGAATTAAAGATCAATATGAAGATCACCATAACGTCACCTACACTGAAAGGGCCGTCGGAGAGGCGGCTAGACTGTCGGGACGCTATATTACCGACCGTTTTATGCCGGATAAAGCGATAGATTTAATAGACGAGGCCGGCTCTTACAAGAGAATCAACAATACTGTGAGGCCGAAGGAGCTGGCAGAACTTGAAGAAGAGATCGAACGACTGACGGACGAAAAAATTAATCTGGTCAATAATCAGGATTATGAGAAAGCCGCTGCAGTTCGCGATACGGTTCGTCAAATTAAGGGTCGAGTCGAAGAAATAAAGAAGGGCTGGAAAAAGTCACTGAAAAACGAGAAAAATGTAGTAGATGAAGAAGACATTCAGAGTATTATCTCGAATATCACCGGCATACCCTTGGAAAGAATCGCTCAAAGTGAGTCTGAAAAACTGCTGCGAATTGAAGATGAACTGCATAAAACGATCATCGGGCAAAATGAAGCAATCGGAGCAATCGCTTCAAGTATTCGCCGTTCAAGAACTGGGCTTAACTCGCCCAAACGTCCCTTGGGTTCCTTCATTTTCCTCGGTCCAACCGGTGTGGGAAAGACCTTGCTTGCAAAAACACTTGCACAATTTTTGTTTGGAAACGATGAATCATTAATCCGAATTGACATGTCCGATTATATGGAGAAACACAACGTCAGTCGCTTAGTCGGTGCTCCTCCCGGTTATGTCGGATACGAAGAGGGCGGTTTGCTCACCGAAAAAATTCGTCGCAGGCCGTATTCTGTAATTTTGCTGGACGAGATTGAGAAGGCCCATCCCGATGTCTTTAACCTGCTGCTGCAGGTATTGGAAGAGGGAGAACTGCACGATAATCTGGGACACAAGGTATCCTTTCGGAATACGGTTGTGATCATGACCTCCAATGCGGGGGCCCGGGAAATATCCCATGAGGGAACCCTGGGGTTTCAGGTGAAAGAGGGAGTTTACGACTATAAGGACATCAAGGCCTCGGCTCTGAATGAGATGCGGCGAGCCTTCCGACCCGAGTTTATCAACCGGGTAGATGAGATCGTAGTATTCCAGAGCCTGAATAGAGAAGAAGTAAGCAAGATACTTGATATTATGCTGTCTGAGGTTTCTCTGCGGCTTCTAGAGATGAACATCATCATGGAAGTGAAGCAGTCCGTCAAGGATTACCTTATTGATAACGGCTATGATGCAAAGTATGGTGCACGACCGCTGCGGCGCCTGATAAGCAAAGAGATAGAGGATCCTATCTCTATGCAGATGCTCGAAGGAAAGTGCACGAGTGGAACCCGGCTGATTTTGAATATGCGGAAGGGAAATATTAACTTTACCGCAAAACAGCCTGAACAGATTCCGGATCACGCTTCAATAAATAATTAAACTTTCAAGGTGGGTGAATGCTTGTCATTTCACCCACCTCTTTATATTATAAGCATATACATTCTTCATTAATCAGGTGTTTACCCATGAACCTAGAACTGTTTATTCTCGGGACCGGCGGCATGATGCCCCTTCCCAACCGCTTCCTCACCTCAATGCTGCTGCGCCGCGAGGGTGATCTGTTTTTGTTTGATTGCGGTGAGGGTACCCAGGTATCGCTTCGGAAATTAAACCTGCGTTGGAAAAAGATAAATACCATTTTTATCAGTCACACCCATGCCGATCATGTAACCGGCTTACCGGGAATTTTAATGCTCTCTAGTCAGGTTGATCGCGATGAACCCCTTTACATTATTGGACCGCCCAAGATTAAGGAATATGTGGAAGAGAATCGGCGGGTACTTGATATGTATATTAACTATGAAATAGTAATTCGAGAGGTAGAGTCCCCGGGAATTGTATATCAGGGTGAGGGCTTTCATGTAGAGGCTTTTTGGCTGCGCCACACAAAACCGTGTTTAGGTTATACACTGGTCGAGGATGACCGGCCGGGAGTATTTGATCCTGAGGAAGCCGAAGGGCTGCATGTTCCTAAGGGCCCTCGCTGGGCACAGCTGCAAAAGGGTGAAACTGTTCTTGCTGACACGGGAGTACCGGTAAAACCGGATGCCGTCATGGGGCCGAAGCGGCCAGGCAGAAAAGTCGGTTATGTGACCGATACTATGTACTTTGAAGGACTCGCTGCAAAGCTGAGGGGCTGCGATTTTCTGGTATGTGAGAGTATGTTTAAACATGAACTGGAGGAGAGTGCCCGTGAAAAAAAGCACCTTACCTCCCGTCAGGCAGCCACCATTGCCAGGGATGCCGGTGGTATCGGTACCCTCGGGCTTATCCATTACAGCCCTCGCTATACTGAGTACGAACTACGGCAGTTGTTAAAAGAGGCTCGAGAACTGTTTCCCAGTACAATCTTAACCCGTGACCGGCAGGCCTTTGACATTCCGTACCAGGAGGAGCCAAAGGGGAATGATTGAGGTACAGAAGGTAAGTAAACGCTACGGATCAATTGATGCGGTTCGCAGTGTAGATTTGTCGATAGGGAAAGGTGAAGTAGTTGGACTGTTAGGTCCAAATGGGGCTGGAAAAACCACGTTGTTAAAGATTCTCACGGGTTATCATTTTCCGAGTTCAGGAAATGTAACCATTTTAGGACATGATATCTACACAGAATCGTTAAAGATAAAATCAGAGATTGGGTATCTACCGGAAAATGCACCCATATATTCCGATTTGAATGTGTATGAATATCTGGAGTTTATTGCTGATGCTCGCGGTTTGAGCGCCTCCGACAAACAGCGACGCATACCTACTACAATAGAAGAGACCGGTTTGGCTTCGGTTCTGTACCGGCCGATTGCAAAGCTCTCAAAAGGATTTCAGCAGAGGGTTGGCTTAGCCCAGGCGGTGATTCACGCCCCGGAACTGCTCATCCTTGATGAGCCCACCACCGGCTTAGATCCACATCAGATTATTGAAATCAGAAAGCTAATACAATCGGTTGGACGCGAGAAAACTGTTATTCTATCTACTCACATTCTCCAGGAAGTTGAAGCGGTGTGCTCCAGGGTTTTAATAATGAACGAAGGCAAGATAGTCGCACAAGGATCTACCGACGCGATTCGCAGCTCTATAAAGGGGGATGCGGTGTTTGTTGCCCTGGTACGGGGTGCTGCCCCAGGGACTATCAAGAAACTAATAGATGGGGAGCCGCGTTTTCAGCGGCTTGTGGCTATTGAAAGTCTAGAGAATGCAGTCAGGGTAGAAATCAATGTGTCCGCTGAATCTGCCGATGGAAGTAGCCTGTTTGAATGGGCCGTACGAAACGGACTTACTTTGCTAGAATTGCGACGAAAAACTTTGTCCCTGGAAGATGTATTTCTTAATCTAACGGGCCGGGAGCAAGACTCCGGTAAAGAGGGGATTCATCATGCGTAGAGTACAAGCGGTTATAATAAAAGAGTTACGCGGATATTTTAATACTCCCATAGCCTATATTGCGGCTCTTTTCTTTCTGTTGTTTACCGCCGGCTGGCTTTACTTTATGCAGCAGTTCTTTGCTGCCAATGTGGCTTCCTTGCGGGGATACTTCAGTGTTTTTCCCATGGTCTATATTTTCTTGCTTCCGGCACTCACAATGCGCAGCTGGGCTGAAGAAAGTCGTATGAAGACCGATGAGATTCTGTTGACACTTCCGATACGGATCAGTGAATTGGTTTTAGGAAAGTTTTTCGCCGCTTTCTTCCTGATAACTATCTTGTTGGCTTTAACGATACCGGTTCCCCTTACGCTTATGCCAATGGGTGATTTTGCTACGGGTCAGATACTCGGCCAATATATCGGCTCGCTCTTACTGGCAGGCTTGGGAATTGCCATTGGTTTGTGTATTTCCGCGCTCTCGGCAAATCAAATTAGTGCCTTTCTGTTCAGTGTGGTATTTCTACTTGTGTTTACGCTTTTATGGCAGATAACTATGTTTGTATCCCTACCGAAGCCTTTTTCAGACCTTCTGAGGTATCTTTCCCTCCACAGTCATTTTCAAAGCTTCACCAAGGGGCTGGTCGATACCCGGGATGTAAGCTTCTATCTGGTGGGAACAGGTCTGTTTCTTTATTTCAATATGAAAATCATGATACTGCGGAAGTGGAGGTAGAATCGGATGCTGCCCCAGCGATGGAGAGAGATAAGTCTACTGCTGCTTACAATAGTGGTGGCGGTGTTGCTGCTATTGAACAGCCAGCGGTATTTTACTCGAATTGATCTAACTGAAGATAAGCTCTACAGCATATCCGAAGTGTCAAAAAAGGTGATGAACGAACTTTCTGGACAAGTGAGTATTACCTATTATGTGTCGGATAAACTGGGCAGTGTAAGCCAAACACCTCAGATGATTGAAGACTTACTGTATGAATATGCCGCCTATGGGGGTGGGGATATTAAAATTACGGTGGTTGATCCGGATAAGGCCGGACTGAGTGAAGAAGTTCAGGAACTTGGAATTCAGCCGCGCCAAATACAGCTGGTAGAAGAGAATGAACAGACCTATGCAAAGGTATTCTCGGGTATCTCTTTAAGACACTCGGGTCGGCAGGAAGTCCTGCCGATGGTATTTAATACTGAAACTTTAGAATATCAACTTACTTCCAGCATCAGGAATATGCTGCGTCAGGATGAGCGACGAATAGGAATCTTAGTCGGAGACTCATCTATGACCCTGCAAAATGATTATAGTGCTCTGTATGAAACCCTTTCCGGTTCCTTTGAAGTAGAAGAGCTGGACCGGGGGGAGATGATACCCGAGCGCATAGATATCCTCTTCCTACTGGGCGGAGAGGGTTTAAGAAGGTATGATCTTCTGCACATTGACCAGTTTTTGATGAACGGGGGCAATGCTTTTTTTGGCATCGGCGGAGTTGAAATAGACTTGGAGGATAACCTAAAGGCCTCTCGCTATGAGGATTTGCCGGTATTAGAGCTCCTAGAGTTTTATGGGGTACGGGTAGAGAAGCAGCTTGTGTTGGATAAATACGCTAAAAACTTTCGGATTCCTAGACAAACATTTGACGGGGTCACCTGGGATGTGCTGGATACCTACCCACATTGGATATCGATTCAGCCGGGTAATGTGAACAAAGAACATCCGATTATCGCCCACTTTCAAGGGCTGGATTTGCTGTGGGCAAGTCCTGTTAGAGTATTGGATTCCACCGGAGGCCATACACAAAGCTTGGTGGAAAGCTCACCAGAAGCCTGGCTAATGAAAGATGTATTCATTACTGATCCCTATCGAGCGGGAAGTTTAAGCCGGAAAACCGCCGAGACAGCCGGGCAGTATACCCTTGGTGTCGCGATAGAAAAAGAGTTGCACAGTTTTTATGCATCCCAAGCTATAGATCCTCCGCCGGGAGAAGTATTCCCTTATGATGAAATTAAGTCGCAAGGGGAGACAAGCAGTAGAGTTGTCCTGCTTGGAGATGCACATTTCGCGTCTAATCTTATTCAGTATTCCGATAGTATGTATAATCTGAACTTTTTACTTAATAGCGCCGATTGGCTGGCAGGAGAGGATGACTTAATAGAAATACGCAGCCGAACTGTTGGTGATACTCGCTTAAATCGGCTTAACCCAGAGAGGGCACAGTTCCAATACGTTTTTTCTCAAATTGTAAATCTTGTGCTTATACCGCTGCTGGTGATTGGATATGGACTGTTTCGATATGCAGTAAGACGAAGGCATCGCCCTGTGCACCAGGAGGAGAATCATGACTTATAGGCATAAGATGCTCCTGCTTTCAGCCCTTGCATTGCTGCTGCTGGGTACTTATTCAGTAGGCCCCCTGCTCACTTCTTCTGATAGTCGAAGGCTTAGTCCTACTCCATGGTTGCAGAATGTGGAGGCGGACAGTATAACAAAAATTGAATTTTTAAATCAGGAGTTCTCGCTAATCCGCAACGAGGGAAAGGATGAAGATAATCGGCACTCAGTCTGGTCTGTTGGGTTGGAAAATGAGAAGTTTCCGGCGGACAGCAATAAGGTAGAGGCCTTTGCTGATAAGATAGCAAATTTAGCCTACTACTCTGAAGCAGATGCATCACGAGATAATTGGAGTGATTTTTCAGTTGACGAAGGGAATGGCCTAAAGCTGCGCATTTTTACCAGCGAGGATGATCAATCTCAAGAGACGATTGTTTTTGGAGATTCACTGCAGGCTAGTGAGCATCAATATGCTCGTAAGATATCCTCTGATACAACTTACGTGATTGATGATCTAAGCCGGTACCTTGAAAGTGAGTCCGGTTATTGGTCCGATTTGGCTCTTTTTTCTGACGAGCTTTCTATTCAAGATGTGATAGCAATAGAGTTCAGTACCGAGAAGGATGGGCAATTCAGATTTAGGCGTTCAGAGGACGGGCTGAATTTGATAAAGTGGAGCCTCATATCCGAAGAAGCAGCTTTGCAAGATGTTGACCTTGAAACGATGAACAGGCTAATCAGAAACCTGATTGAGCTGCGTGGCGAGAAGTATGCTACCAGCGATGAGAGATCTTATTCCGCCATAGACGATCCACACACAACAATACGCTTTGAGACAACCAGGGGGAACACATATAGACTGCGAATCGGCAATAAAAATAACCGGCAGCAGGTGTATGTGCGTTCGAGTTACAGCCAGTATACCTATTTAGTAAGTGAATGGAGGATAAACAGCATATTAAACTCCTTACAAGAGCTGCTCTAGCTGATGCGGAGTGTGGAAGAGTAGTCGAATACAACTGTTTCTTCTGAAAACCTAAAAAATTTGGAAAAACATCACTTATTATTACTTGCTAAGAACGTACGAAACTTACCAGGGTCGGGTCGGAACCCTACCAAGTTTGTTTCACTATCGTTTTCGGCACGTTTTAGAGCTGCATGGGCCTCTTTTAAGATGCGATCGCTGTTGATCAGCCGGCCGTTTCTTGAACTTAAACCGATAGAAATATCAGATGCACAAAACATCTCCCGAGTAGTTTTAAATAACTCTTTTTGAAAATCGGAGAGTTCATCTATACCCTGTTCAAGATCGGTGTTGGGAAGGATTACCGCCATAGTATCCTGCTGGACCTCAAATAGAAGGTCGTGGAAGGTAAAATGCTCTTTTAATGTTTTTGCTAGTTGGATGTAAATTGAACGATCGTCCACCGCTCCGCGGCATTTGATAAGGGCAGTTACTAAATCCTGATCAAACGAGGCCGCGCGCCGCAATTCATTGCTGAGACGTTCTTCTATGTACTGCTCAAAACAGAGGCCGGAGTCCGGTGCATAGAGCGATTCTTCGTTCTCTGGGCGCAGAGTTGGGCGGGTGAATGGGGAGGATGAAACGGAGCTCTCCACCGAGCTGGAACTCGAATTGTCAGGTGCCCGGGATACCTTATCTGGAGATTTACCCCCCGTGGATGTGTCTTTTTCACCGGAGTTCACGGGATGCCTTGAAGTCCCAGCGCAAGAGCTCCGGCTGGCTGCTATCACAAAGATCAGTAAAAACAGGGACAACACTAGGAGGGCAAGAAACAGCTTTTTTGTTAAACTGAGAAGAGAGCTAGGATTGAACAGTTGATACACCGCTTCCGCAATTAGCTGGTTTTCATCATCTACTACCACCTTATGCCTTGTCTCAAAAAAATTGTTATATGGGAGATGAATCGAATTTCGAGTGAACTGTTTAGAGCCTGTTAGTACCTTTAAATAGGCAGGGTTACGTGCATACACATAGACAAGATCACCCTTCCGGCCATATAACACGAGACTCTTCATTCGAGCATTATCAATCAGACTGTTCCGAAAACTATTCAGGTTTTGTTCTGTACTCCCATGGGACACGGAGAACAGTGATTTTGCCTGTACACTTGTACGGGTTATGTCAATCCTTGCATCGTTTGTGTGTAAGCGATAAGAGCTCAGTAGAGTCAACAGGATATAACCAATCAGGGCAAACAGTAGAATGAACGCTGATAGATTGATTGCAATAAGGAGTTTTCTATTCATGGCTTGTATTATAATTAAAAACAGTCGAAAGTAAAATCGTTTTTTTTGCGGCCCCTTTTTACGGCCACTTTTTACGGCCCCTTTTTTCAGCCGACATACAAAAAACAAGGGATTTATGATTACTTGACCTTGAGATTTTATAATCAGATGTTTTAAAATAGAAATATGGATAACAGAGACGTAAGAAAAAGAACCCTTCCGCTTGGTTGGTACCCGGTTGATGAAAAAGAGACGATGCGTGTACTGGAAAACTGGGAAAAATCACTCGAGGCGCCCGGTATTCAGTCTGGGATGTCCGCTGTTGTGCCCCATGCCGGATGGAGTTTCTCAGGCAAATTGGCTTATAAAACTCTTCGACATTTGAATCCTGCATCAAAGATAGTTATAATTGCGGGTGGTCACATGCGTGCCGGTGACGGCACAGCAGTTGCCGGGGAGCAGTATTTTGAAACTCCCTTTGGACCGATGCCCGCAGCCGAAGACTTTAAGAAGAAACTAGGCGAGCAAATTGCAATAAAAGCGGACAAATCCGCTGATAATACGGTAGAAGTGCAATTGCCGATAGTTCGGTACCTTTTTCCTGAGGCGAAGGTGCTGTGGCTCAGGGTTGAGGCGGGGGAAGAAGCAATTGAGCTTGGTCGAGTATGCGCTGGAATAGCAGGCACTCTGTCGGAAACGGTAAGTATGATCGGATCAACCGATTTGACACATTACGGTCCAAATTATGGATTTGCTCCCAAGGGTATAGGTCCGGAAGCTGTAGAGTGGGCTCAACAGGAAAACGATGGGGGTATAATAAAACATATGCTTCAAATGCAGTCTGAAGATGTGCTGCACTGGGGGAACCAGCGTAAAGCTGCCTGCTCACCTGGGGCTGCCGTTGCAGCCATTGAATTTGCTTCCGCGTACGGTTGTGAAGAAGGACTCTTAACCGGCTACGATAGCAGTTATTCTTTACATCCTGATAGTTCTTTTGTGGGCTATGCGGGTATAGTTTATTCTAACGCTGATAAATGAGTTGAAATAGTTGCCTGAGTCCATTCGATGACATCCGCCAAAATTTCTGCTCCAGTTTGATGTCTGCCTTGTAATTCATGTTCCCGGCGGATAGCCGCAGCCGCCGGCAGTAGAGTAGTAACAATATCTTTTTGTTCTTTTGAGAGTAGTGAGTTGTAATGGTTCAACGATTCCGGCAGTAGGGGGAGTGACTTAACAGCCTGGGAATATGATGTAATAAAATCTTTCCAGCTCAAAGCTGCCACACCGGCGGAGAATAGAGTTCCAATAATGACCGAAGCATCTCGATGCTGCCTCCGGACTGCTGGGTTAAGCATTTCTCCCTTTCCCGGGACCGGAATCAGTTCTGCGGTAAGATCGGCCGATGCTTGTTCAAGACGTTTTTTATAGCTAATCATCGGACTGGTTGTGTAGCGAATGTAATTCGGCTCTTTTACCTTGATGATATTCTCGTTGCGGAGTAAAAACGAAAAGAAATGATGTTCCAGGGGCCTGGTTCGAAATGAGTCAGTGTGAAAAAAGGGGTATAAGTAGGTACCCCGAGTGTAACTTTTACCTTCAGGAAAGGAGAAGTCCGCACCAAATAAAAGTATCTGCTGGGCACCGAGGGCCTCTGCTAAACTAACTGCTGCATGGCTCACGTTTCCGCCGGAAGTATCTATATGGGGAAAACGTCTCCATACACTGTTCACATACCTGGAGAAAGGGTGGCCGCTTGTAAAAAACACAAGTCGATCTGTTTTAGTGGTTAAATGATTCGGAGAGGCTAAATCGAGAACAAGCGGTACATTCTCCGGATATCCGGACATGAAGTGATGGTAGGTTATGTGCTGACAGTCGATAGAAATCACCAGGTCTGGAGTAATGTTGTTTTTGATTAAAAAAGGAAGGGATGTATCGGTTGCTATAAGGGTCCCCTTGCCAATCTGCTGCCTGAGTTCGGGTAATTGGATTTCAAGTGATGGACCTGCCGCCGTGATAAGGGCTTTTCGAACCGGCGGCAGGGTAGTGGTTGATTTTTCAGCAAGATGGAGGTTCCTCACACTGTTTACAAACCAGCGTTTACCAAAATAGGATTGTACCGAATAATCCTCTGAGATTGATTTTATAACCACTTGAATATGTTTTTGAGCTGCGGAAAAACGTTCTCTTTCCATATATACCCGCGAGCGCAGCTGAAGCAATTGCAGATTTCCGGATACCGCCGGTAGATAGTTGTCGAGCATTTCCCGGCTGATTTCTTCTACACTTGGGTCGATCAGAAAGCGTACGCGTTGATCCAGAAAAAAATGACGAAGATCAATTGATTTCAAAATGCACTTAAAAATGGATGCATCAAAATCTATAATTACTATTCTAGATATATCCGAACGGTTCAAAAACGGACTGATGTGGTATCCCGCTCCGAACCCTAAAAATACAAGATATCCACCATGGGGCGCCGACTGATAAAACCTCTCACCCTCGCGGATAGGATCAATTTTGGAGTGTAGACTGTACTTACGGGTTTCATGCTGTATTACCGGTACGGGGAGATCGTTTTTGCTTGATTCGATGTGTACCTTCTCAGATGCTGTCTGCCGGCCTAATTTAACTGATAAAGCCGGTTGGCTGGAGGAGAGGGCCAGCATATTTACATTTAGCATAGTTGATTCTGACATTACAAGTTCACCGCCTGGATAACAGATTGAATTTCGGCATTAGTCTGAGAAAGTGCACCCTGTACCTCATCGAGCTTAGCAGAACCCCTAAACAGTCGGAACAGCAGCGGAAGTGATGTATACTTCATGAGTTCATAAAGAAGCGGATAATTTTTCAAGCGCAAAAGCACGTTTTCGGAAGTATGGGGGTGTGCGTTGAAATGAGCTGTTTGTGTGAGTACTTCCTCACTAAATGCAGTAAGAGCTCGGAGGCCTGCCTTTTCTTCTAATTCTATGGATTGCTTGGTCATAGCTTCAGAAAAGGGCTTATTACATAAGACCTCTACTTCTGCGGGGCTGATAGGTGTAAAGGCCCGGATATCTACTTCAGAGGGAAATAGACGATAGAATCGTCCGTGCAGTGCGGGGGAAAGACGCTGAAACCATTCAGCATAACGGGTGAGAGCAAAACTCTGTAGTGGTGTTGGGCGAACCTCTCCGGCTGTCGACAGAGGTGAGCGGCGAAAAAAGATATCCTGCAGCGGAGCATAGCGATGGCATGTCGCCTGAATAAGGTGGTCAAAACTGTGGGGTCGTGTATGAGCTTGGATGTCCTGGTAGCATAAGTCAAGACCCGCCCAGATTATTGGCCCTGCGCTGATTTTTGATGCAAGTTGATAGGCGATACCGGCAACTGTACCGTGGGGCTTTATTCTAAATGCATCGCTGCTCAATTTATCGATGAAAAACTCTTCCACCGGAGAGCCTGTAGAAAGCAGCAACAGCTGCTGCTGCGCCGTACGGTAACCGGCAGCATATAACGGGGCTGCTTGCAGGTTTGCAGAGCGGCAATTGCGAAGATGATAGTTGGAATAGAAGCCCGGGTCTGAATGTACAATCATGTTCGGTTGTATATTGTAATAGGTGAGTGTTCGTAGTGATGAAGGCAGGGCAAGGATGAACAGTGAATCCTGCTTATCAGCGAGTAGCGGCAGGGCCTTTTGTAATGAAGGTCCGGATGCGGCAATAACTACAGGTGCATGCACCGCCAGCTTAGAGATGATAGGCGGTAAAAGGGCTACTCTTTTCAGAGTATTCCTCAGCCATAATCGGCCGAACTTACCGGTAGTGTGAATTGTTGAACGTCGTTCCTGTAAAAACGAACGGACCTGTTGCTTTAGATCAGAATATGCATTTGGAAAAAGCCTTTCTGCAGGAGGCCATGCTAGTACCTCAACCGAACCAATTTCCAGGTCATCGATATGGCTATAAAGAAATGCGGAAAGTGAAATTTTGGAGTCAGGTGACCATGCTGCTATCTTCGTCTGAGAAGCTGTAACGGATAAAGCTTCTAAATTGCTAGTGCAATGTACTTCTAATATTTTGGCTTGTGGATTTTTGTTTAGAAGAACCTTTGATAGATAACCGTACCCCGGTTCAAGTAGAATGTAAGTTGTCTTTGAAATGGAAACCTGTGAATGCTGAATATACTTTTCTGCTTCACGCCACGGGTCATATCTTGAATGTAAGCCGTTTATATAGGTTGAAGAGATACTCATTCCTCAGATAAGCGGTAATCTTTTAGCAAGTTGAAGCTGTCCTTACCGTCGATAGGCCATGAACGTGTTTGGATCTGTAGGTCCGGAAGAACAACATCATCTGAAGCAAAACGCTCCTGAACTAGGTGCTTCATTTGATGAATCAATACATTACTGCGCTTTAAACCTCGTGATTTTATTGCCAGAATAGTGGTGTTGCTCCCGAGGGTACTGCAAAAACCTTCCTCACCGCTAAGAAGCGAAAGTGTTCCTTGAATATCCTTTTGTAAATAGTACTCTTCGATAAATGGGTATTTTGCAGAAATGGCCTTTACTATAGCTGTGAGATTAAGAAAGAAAATATAGATCTTACTTTCATCCTGCTCCGCTTTTGATATAAGTCTGTCAAGCTCCGATTCAATATCGCTTAGTTCAAAATGTTCTTTTAATTTATGTCCACTTAGATTCTTTCTTGCGTCAACCAAAAAAGTGCCAATCTCTTGCGACTCTGAAGCATCTATTTCAAAGGGTGAGCGCCCCTCCTCTTCGCTGCGCAACTCGATCAAAACTCCAGATAGCATTTGTGCTGATTGAAAAAAATAAACACCAAAGTACTCAGTGGATTCAAAAATACGGAGTGAAAGGTATTGATTAAAAAACTGAAAGGCAGAAGTCCTCCCGTGTAGCGCTGGAGAGTTTTGCATTCGACTTACAATTTTTTCGTAGGGAATTCGTAACCTTCGAGTGCTGGAAACATCCAAATTCTTTACAAGTCTGGGTACAAACCATTCAGTATCCAGATCAAGCATTAAGAGAGCGCCTCTGGTAAAATCATCCTTTTCGATAATGTGGTGTATATAGCGGAGAGAATTGAGTGGAGTAGGTAAGCTTTGGGCAAACCCTTTTAGATCATCGTCAACTAATTTTTTTTTTTAAATGTGGAATTCTTTATATCTATTGCAGAGTGTAGTAAACCACTCATAGAATACATCTCCGTACTCATACTTTCCTCTCCGGTTTTGAATTAAGAGCTTAAACCTAATTCATCAAACAAACGTTTATAGACATCAAAATGGTCGGAGTTTGCAAACTCCTGAATCTTTTCTTCAGGCAGCGATTCCAATAACTGGTCCATATATGAGAGTACCGACTTAATTTCAGTACGTATTCCTTCAGGTATTGCCTCGACACTGCCGGAATTTGATTGTTCAAAGTCATCTTCCTCTTTGTCATAAGATCTCGGTTCTGCGGTAGCAGCAGTTGTAGGGGATTCTTCCGGTTCTACCGGCGGTTCGGCTTCGAACTGGCTTTCCAAATCAGATTGAGCATCGGCTGCCTTAAACTCTAAAGGTTGAGGAACTTCTTCTTCTTCTATCTCGTCTTCGTCAAATAAAATCTCTTCATCCGGAACCTCTTCAGTTTCAGTTTCAGTTTCAGTTTCAGTTTCAGTTTCAGTTGCTTCCTCGGTATCGAACTCTAATTCTTCAAGAGGGTCAAGTTCATCCTCGGGCATGCTCAAAGATTCTTCATGCTCTTCGTCAGCGGCTTCTGCACTAACTGCATCTAACTCCTCGACTTCATCTACCAACTCTTCTCCTATTTCTTCTACTGGTTCTTCTGTTGGCGCAGCGGCATGTGTCGTAGTTTCAGTGGCTTCTTCTTCGTTTTCCTCATCACTGGGAATATCAATTTCTATTTCATCTAGAATGTCTTCATCTTCAGATATATCCGTTAGTTCCTCGGATTTTGCCGCAGGAGAGTCTTCCAGCTCCTCTAACTCATCGAGGTTTATATCAATAATATCAGCATCGTCGATTGACCCTTCTTGTGCAGGAGCAGCGCTCTCAGCCTCGGGAGACATGCTTTCAGCTTCAGGAGCCTCAATTTCTTGTTCCGCTACGGCTTCAGATGTCTCATCTGGTTCAAGCATACCCTCTTCTTGAGATTCAATTTCTTCGGGACCGGCTTTCGTCTGTTCCTCAAGGATATCCTCCTTATCCAACAATAATTTTTCATCATCATCGGTAAGCGGTTCAGGTAAGGCCTCCTCTTCATTCAGCTCTTGGATATCGGTTATATCAGGTAGTTCTTCAAAATCGAGCTCTTCAGCCTCTTCATCGAATTCATCTAAGTCATCTAAGTCTTCTTCCGGTACTTCAAAATTTTCGAGCAGGTCTCCTGCCTCGGTATCTTCTTCTTCTTCGGAGTCGTTATAGTTTGAGATTTCGTCACTGTAATCATCGGGAAGGTTTTCTGCCGTCCCGTTTTCCTCTGTGATGTCAGCGGTATTGAGGATATTGTCGAGCTCATCACCAGTGAGGGCAATGGTTTCATCCTCATCATCCTCAAAGAAACCTGCAGCCTCTAAACGTTCCCGCTCTTCCTGAGCGGACAATTCTTCAGGCTCGGCGCTCTCATGGGAGAAAGTATCCTTTGAGCGAAGCGTAGAGAGCTCGCTTTTAAGTGATGATAGTTCTTCCTTGATGGAGAGCAGCTCCTGTTCGATCTTTGACAGAACCTGAGTTGAACTAGAATCATCTGGAGTGGAACTCCAGGACGGTGCCTCATCAGGCTCTTTATCCTCAGAGCCGGACTCGAGTTCTGAAGCTTCTTCCGTCTCTTCCGGAGCTATATTTAGGTCATCTTCTAAGGCTTTTAAGTCATCGAAATCCTCAATCTCTAAATCATCGCTAGGGGTTGAGTCTTGAATCTGATCAAGCTCCTGTAGATTTTCACCATAATCAGACTGTTCAAGTTCATGCAGATCTATATCTTCAATTTCCTGTTCAATAAAAGGATTTTCATCTTGTTCGGAGCTCTGCTCGGGTCTTTCTCCCTTTTCCGGGGTTTCCTTCGCTTCAGATGAGTCTAATTCTGAAAGGTCTTCTTCGAGTAAACTATCAACATCCAGATCTTCGAGATCGTCGAGATCTTCTGGGTCCAGTAACAGGTCTTCCTCAATGTCCAGTTCATCCTCATCAACTGACGATGCTGATGTTTCAATAGTTTCAGCCTCTGGCGCTCGATCCCCGGCTAAAGAATCCGAGAGTTCGGTAGTAGTATCTTCCTCCGGTAAATCGGGGAGTTCATCAATACTTTCAATATCAATATCTTCAATTTCATCTAAATCATCGGTACTAAAATCCACTTCGCTATTTGAGGAGGCTTCCTCAACAACTTCGGCCGGTTGTTCTGCTGCATCCTCTTCAACGTTAAAATTGAGTTCCTCTAATTCAGAATCTAAATCATCTAAATCACTGTCGAAATCTATATCTTCCAGATTGGTTTCTATCCCGGACATCTCGCCAGGCTGCTGTTCAAGTTCACTTAAAAGCTGTTCTTCCTCATCGGTCAGTTCACTCTTGTCCTGGGATTCAAGATCGTGAAGCTCGTATTCATCTTCGATAGTACCTTCATCATCATCAGCAGGAATTTCTTCAGGACCTACTTTTACCCAGACGCCGTATTGCTCCAGCTCTTGTTCATCGGTTTCGTTTTGATTGTTTTGTTCTTGAAATACGTCGTCAAAGGCCATATTGCTCTCCTACACTCAACATCACGATAGTTAATTATCGGTAAAGAACCTTGGTGATTTAACCTCTTCTTTTATAATAAGAGTATCAAAAAGATATGTAAATAACAAGCTTTATTAATGCTGTAACTCTTACTCAAGAAAAGTGAAGGATACGCCGTTAACCATACTATGAAAAGAGGACTCGCTTTGATTATTGCAGCATACATCGCTTTTATGACATATGGACTTGAGTTATACGTGTGGGGTGATGAGGGATTGCTTGAGTTTAAGAAATTGTCACTGTATAAGCAGCGCTTGGAGAAGAATCTAATAGCTCTAGAGGCGAATGAAACATCACTCAACCGAGAAGCGGAAAGCCTCCAATATAGCGGCGAGAAAGTTGCTCTTTATGCTCGTAAGCTGGGGTATTATAAACCGGATGAACAGCACCTGCAGGTTGATGGGATGCATTTGAAACAAGATTACTATGTGGTAGGAGAATTGGTCAAACCATACTCACGTACCAAGGTAGATCAGTACGTCTTTCGAATAATAGCACTTTTTACAGGTGGGATAGCCTATGTATTCTTCCGTTATCGTACACAGGACTATTCTCAAAAAAGATAACGTAAGGGCTGGTCGTACCGAAGTTCGAACAGCCCCATTTTGCTATTCCTTTATTTTACGAGCTTCCACATAGTAACGCTTTTCATTGGCCTCTCCCATTGAGAAAGTCTTTCTGGGAAGCGCACCATCATGAATTACAGTGCGGAAGAAATCTGATTTATCAAGGGCAGGTAGAAATAATCCAATATTCCCATCCTTGCGTCCCAGGGTCTCGGTTGCCCCCTGTCCATGTATGTAATCGACACTGGTAGACTCTCGTTGGACCAAAGCATCAATCGCTTCCTGGGCCGTTCCTGCAGCTATAGTCGAATTGGGGTTTTTTACCGTAAAAACACCGATCCGTTCAGCATCGACATACCCGATTATGTGTTGAGTATCATCTGAGGCAACACGTTTCATTACCTCGTCGGTGGAGGAGAGCGCAGTGAATTCTACTGAACCGATTTTCTCTAATTCACTGGAAAACTGGTTGAAATCGGAATTAAAGAGCACTCGGTGTATTGGTTCAAATACGAGCCCTTTGTCGTAGATATTCTCAATCTCTACCAATGCCCAGCGTGCGGGATGCTGCATCACATCTTTATCGCCTGAATATTCCTGTTTCACGTCTTCCCATACAGCTTTGGCCGTTGCCAGAGAGTGATTTCCATCGCCCATAGCAAACAGCAACACCTCTTCGGCTCCATACTTTTTTGAGAAGGCGGCGGGGTCGGCCAATTTGTGCAGGGCATCGGCAATTCGATGCAGATTGTCTTCATCCTCTATCTTGTATCCGGTGATATGACCGCCGTTTTTCATCAATTCAAAGTCATACACCTTCTGAAAAGTTGAAGTATCGGCGGTACAAGGTTCAATAACGGTTTTTTCTGGGTCGTCAATTAAAACCATAATATGGGGAAGCTCAATTGAAGCATTTTTACGAATTTGTTTTCTGGGTGGAATTCTATCTAGGATTGTACCTTCGGTAGCTCGTATTAAACTGGTGGAGTCTTTTGAAAAATCGTACTGTTCAAGATCCAACGCTGCCATAAGGCCCCAACGGGGGGCGGCTTCCGGTGTATGGCGCTGCACTAGAAAAAAGGCTTGGCTTTGGTCTTCTAAAATACCCTGAGCAAGATACTCTTCCATTGCAGAATTGATACGTTCTATGCGCTGGTCTTTATCTTCATCTTCTAAATATACCTCGGGGAAAATGAGGTTTAAGGTAGAAGGGGCGGAACCGACTTCCTGGGCTACTGAACTCCAATATTCGGGTTCAGATGTGTACTGATCGCAGGCTACTACAGCCCACTTGTGCAAGTCGACATCCCTTCGGGGCATTAAAATATGAGGAATTATCATTCCTATTTTGGTAAACTTATCTTCTACAGAACTCATACATTTACTCCTTTCAAATTGCACAGATATTTGATTATTTGTAGTTTGATTGTAAGCAATTTATACACTAAAATAAAAACGTATACAACCTGCAGTAAAAAAATGCAGGCGACTGAAGGGAGGCCTCATGAAGGGAGTGCTGGTACTAGGTGGTGAACATCCTTCAGCTCATCTAGCAGAACAACATATAGAAGATGCTGATTTAGTAGTGGCCGCCGACTCGGGGTTCGATTTTTTATGGGAGAATAATCTAAAATTTGACTATATAGTTGGTGATCTCGATTCAACACAGTATAGACATGCGCTGTCGGAACTGCCCTCAGAAAAGCTCTTAATTGCTTCTACCGAAAAGGACGAGACCGATACGGAGTTAGGGCTGCAGTTTCTCAAGGAACGGGGTATTGATTTTGTAACTATGATTGGGGGCGGTGGAGGCAGATTAGACCATCTTTTAGGTATAGTTGCACTTTTTGATCGAGAAATTCGGCCTGATGAGTGGTACACTCGAAATGAAGGGGTAATCTCTATTGATCGGTTGAAATCGTTTCGAGATTTAAAAGGAAAAACCGTCTCCTTGTTTCCCGCGGGTACTGAGGTGTGTAAAATGCAAAGCCACGGCCTAAAATGGCCGCTTGATCATCTGGAGTGGGAACGGGGGAGTGTTGGTATCAGTAATGTGGTGACCTCTGACAAAGTAACCATTGTACCAAAATCCGGCCGACTGCTGCTTATCTATCCCCTATAAGCCGGAAAGTTTTAGCCCAAGAATAGGAAAACAAAAAGAATGGAACAGAAAAACTGGGTAATGGAAAAACTTGCTCGCTCACTTACCGAAAAAGAGCGTAAACAGTTCTTACAACAGATTCATACGAGCCTGCATGATAAAGCGGATGACCAGAATAAATTGGATCGAGTCGATACCAGCCAGGATGAAATTAAAATCAGGTTGCGTCAGGAAATCAGAAGAATGTCGCCTCTTCGTTATTTGATTTTACTGATAAGACGAATTTTCAGCGGGAAATCTATTGAACAGGTGGTACTCGAGTACAAACTTAAAGGATTACGCCATGTTGTACGACAAAAAGCGCCGGGAATAGTAAGCTTTGATACCCGGACATTCAAACCCCCCTTGGCAGAGAAAGTATTTGAACTGTTTGTTGCTACAATTCCGCTGCGAAACTTCTTTGAAAAACTGTGGAAGGATAGCAGTGATTTCGGTAATCTACATCAACTCGTATTTAACCTAATTGAAAAACAGATTGGTGTAGCGGTGAACAGCTGTTACGATTTACTGCCACTAGAGGAAATGGTAAATCTATATCGCAGCAGCGGCAGTCGGGACTCTATTATACAGGAAACCAATGCCCGGCTTGAATCGTATATTGAAGGTATCAATAAGCTGCATTTCAGGCGCATAGAAGAGATACTTACCCCCTTGTATTACTTGCGTGACTTGATCTTGTTTCCCTACTCTCGCTTTTTTGGAATGTTTCACGGGACGATTCGTTCGGATGATCCGGAATACCAACCCCTGTTTCAAAAGACCGCCGCCCTTCCTGTTTTAGATGAGATTGAAGAGCTTTATTATGCTTTATATAGCGCCGACCAAACTAAAATTTCCCGTAATTTCAATGTAGAGGTGGTTGAGGATATTTTTGAGATCTTATTTCCCGCTTCACACCCAGCGCATGCAGCGAATGAAGCGAATGATTTAGAAGCTGTCCCGGTGGAAGAAGATCAAACTGAAAGCCTTACTGCAGTGGAGGTTGAGGAAAACCAGGACGAAGTTCGGCGACAGCAGGATCAAGGCCGGCCGGAAGAAAGCGAAGCTGATACAACAGAAAGCGTTGATACGGATGCTCAAAAATTTATTGGTGACCTCGAGAGAGTGATAGAACATGCTAAGAAATTCCTTAAATCCGTTCCACTCCCGCAGTTAGTAAGGGCAATAAAAGAAGATCCCTATTACCGGCTCCTGGTGTATATGCCCAGTATTGATGCAAAGGGCTTTTATAAAACCATGAAAAAGTTAACAATTCGCGGTGATATCGATGAGAAACTTGCTGAGGTACGCAGGGAAGCGCTTGCCCAGGAACGGGGGGAATTGTTTCATGGTGTAAAGATGCGGGCTCTTCATTTCTACCGAATCTATTCTTCAATTGAGTATGAAAAATTAGGCATCTCACCCTTTCGATATTATCAGGGCATATTGGTGCTGTTTAATTTTCTAACCACTTTTTATCGCGGAAATATCCAAAAGGTGCTTCAGCTTTTAGATGGATTGATTAACGAACAGGACCGTATTACCCGTGAAAGGCTGTTAAAACACTCCTCTACCTGCGAAGATGTGCTGTATAAGATAAACGAACTTGATGACTCTTTATCTCCTGAACAGGATGAAGGCAAGAAATTTCAAAAATTGAGGTTTGAAAATTCCCTTGATCCTATTCAACAGCGTATGTATCAGTCAATTGTGATAAAAAAGGATCGTGAGGCAGCAGAAATTTTGAGCCGCGGGCGTGAGGCCGTCAGAGGAATTCGACTGCTGTTTCAAGATTTTTTTCAAAACAGAGAACCAAAGATTCAGGCAAGCATGGAAAAACGTTATCTCATTCAAGGACAGGCAATCGCCCTAAAAGAAGTATTGAAACAGAATAACGAAAGGATTTTACTTTTAGAAGTAATCTTAAATCAGCTCGAACAGATCAGAGATGAAACTGGTTTTGACGAAGTAGCTCTTTAATTCTATTCATTGTCTCAAAGGGGCTTTCCACCAGGACGCGTTTACCCGCAATAAGATCGGCTATTCCGGTTTCACGCGGGTAGCGGGGAATTATGTGTAGATGCAGGTGTTCAATACTTGCTCCGGCGGGCAGACCCATATTAAAACCGATATTATAGGCGCTGGGAGTATATATCTTGTCGAGGATTGTTAAAAAACGGCGCTGAAGGGCATGCAGCTGCAGCTCCTCGGAAGGATTGAGTGCTCGTATGTCAGTAATATGGCGTTTGGGTGCAATAAGTAAGTGCCCGGGATTGTAAGGATAAAGGTTCACCATGGCTAGGAAGTTTTCGTTTTCCCACACAGTTAAATCGTGCACTGCATCCGATTTTTCACTTATAAGGCATATAATACATTCCTTGGGTTTAGGGGTTTTCAGATAGGCCATTTTTTCGAAATTAAAGAAATACTCACCCAAGTTATTCAGTCTCCTGTTATTCAGCTGAACCGTTGTCCCCTGAAGATTGAATAAGATCTATTTCAGGCAAAAGCTGTTGGAGATCCCGGTTTTCTCGCAGAGCCATATATTGAATAAGCCCCGGATACTCGGTGAATAGTTCTCCGTATTTTTTCAAAACCTCAAGCTTTGACTCCTGGCTGACTATCCATTCCCGCTCCTGCTGAAGAGTTGCAGTTTCCGTCTCTCGTCGTGTCTCAAGAATATCGAAATAATAGGAACGCGCGGCTTGGTAGAGTTCAATGTCCGGTATTTCTAATCGTGTGAGGGCTATAGAGTGTATCTTAAAATGTGAAAACTCTTCTCTCAGCTCTTCGAGAAGTACAGTTTCAAAAGCGGAGGTTTTGAAGTCCTCAATGGATACATCCTGGTTGCTGCTAATCCGGTTTTCAATATAACCGCTGATTAGTGAGTTTAGTCTCTGCTCTGCTTCCCGATGATAGTCGTCGAGAGTGTCGGCAGTCAGGGCCTCTTCCTGCACCAGTTGTGGAAGCTGTTCGGGTTGCAGAGAATAGGTAAGGGAAAGAACAAGGCTGTACTCAAAATCGGTTGATACTTCGACTGCCTGGGCGTAGACGCTGCCGGAGGGTAAGCTGCCGCTCTTTTCTAAAGCAACTGAGCGAGAAGATACTTCAATTTCATGGAGAGTCATATTGGTAGGTATTAAAGCCTCCCACCTCCAGTTGAATTCACCTGGACGAAGAACCTCTTCCTCATACCCGCTGGTCTTTGAGAAGACAACCCCATAGCTATGCTCTTCTAACTGGAACTGTATCCACCCAAAGTAGAAGGCAGCTCCTCCAACCAGAACTAATAGGATAACAAAGAGAAACAGTTTTACTTTCATTGGAGTCTACTCCTTAACAATATTCAATTCAAACCAAGAATCTGAGGCAACTGTGCTATATCAGTAATTATAGCGTCAGCCTGCAGTGATTGTACAAGAGAATTTTCTCTTCGTACACGGAGCGATCTTTGATCGCCGGCAAATAAAGCTGTTCGGCAGCCAACCGCGGATGCAGTGTAAATATCATTCAGCATATCGTTGCCGACATACAGTATTTCCACCGGCTGTATACCGAAGCTGTAATCGAAATGTTCAAGCAAGGATGTAAACAGTCGGGTAGACGGCTTGGCATAGCCCAGTTTATACGACCACACTCTAGCTTCTTCTGCAATCCCAAGACTTGCTAAAGATGGTTCACATAAAGAATCTAGGATAAGGGGGGTATAAAATTGGGCGTTCGAAACAATTCCCATTATGTAGTTATGCCTAAAAAGTGTTGCCAGGGTTGAACAGGCATTGGTCATTGGCCATGTTGGATTGGCCGATAGCTCATATTCCAATGCAATTAAGATGATATTATATGCTGAGAGGGAATGAGAAATAGTTTTATCATGGTAAAGGGATTTCATCACCGATTGCCAAATTTCGAGAATATCCACTTCAGGGTAATCGATCCCCTGGGCTTTTAGTTCTCGGTGTCGATTTTGGATAGCCTCTTTATATAGTTTTGAACAAATACCATTGAAGACCGCCGGTGAGAGGGAGGGGATAATTCCCGCCCGTTGAAAGGCATTGAAGAAATTCAGCTCTCCATAATTTTTATCATTAGTGAGGCTGCCTACTTCTCCGCTGCCGGAGATAAGCAGAGTCCCGTAAATATCATATACTACCGCCTTTATATTCGTGATGGGGGAGAGTCGCGGAGCGGTCTCGGTAGAAAAGGGGGTAAGTGGGCGGCTGCGAGATTGTATCAAAGACTTCCACTCTTGAAGATTCTGTGTAAGAACCGTATGTATTTCTGTTTGGGAAATATGTGTATTCATTGTCACTTGCCTTGTATTGTAAGATGATACCCTATCAAAAGGCAAGCATAGTAGTGATTGTTGAAGTAAAAGCACTTCTAAAGTTTCCAATAAAAAAAATGTGGTTTTAGTATTGCTGCTATGACAAATGACCCAGGAGCTGTTACTATAAATGTATATGAAGAATTGGCGTTTACGAACAATTTCCGGATTATTTACCCTGTATCTTTTCTTATGCACTGTTGTAGTAGGGATGCTGTTTGTAGTGGGCAATAATCAGGTTTTTTTAGAAAGCACCAATAAATTTCTATTATATCTGTTGGAATGGATTCTATTCTGTTTCTTGATTGCGGATGTGTATTATACGGCATTTTTTGTAATAGAAAAGGTAAAAAAGAACGTTTCAGAGAGAAGACATGTCCCATGGGGCGGATTAGTATGGTCCGGGATCGGGTTTCTCTACGGGAGCAGTTTTCTGTTGTTTCTTAACTTTGTGCTCTCATGGCTGTAGATAAATTAAGACTGGTTCATAGAAGGTCCATTAAAATATGCAAGAAGGAGCGAGAACTATGAGGTTACAGGCAGTACGCGGGGCCGTGCAGATAAAAGAGAATACAAAAGATGATATTGAAGGTGGAACCCAAGGTATGATGCGGACCTTACTTGAGGAAAACTATATTGAGGAGCGTCATATTGTTTCGGTCCAGTTTTCTCTCACACAGGATCTTACAAAACTGAATCCTGCGGCTGCCTTTAGACAGCTGGGCTACTCAAAAACCCCGCTGTTCTGTTGTCAGGAACCGCAAATAGAGGCTTCTATGCCCCGCGTCATTAGAGTTCTGTTAACGGTTTACACTGAAGAGGGGGTAATGCTGCGACCTTGCTACCTGAACGGGGCTGAGAAGCTGCGCCCCGATTTGAAATAGGAAAAAGGAAATCTACCAGCCATGAGGAACAGGCCGGTTTTAACAAAAATTCCGTATGAGGAAGAAGTTCAACTCAAAACCAAGGAAGAGATTCTCAGACTGTCCTACTCCGGGCGTTTAGTGGCGACTATTCTGGATGAACTAAAATCGACGGTACGCCCTGGGGTTACTACTGGTACAATTGAACGGCTTTGTAACAGTCGGGTAGAACATTATTCCAATCGATGGACCATCGAAAGATTTTCAGAATTTCCAACTTACCTGTCAATATCGGTGAACGAAGTAGCGGCTCATGGATCGCCCGGAACTTACATGCTGCGGACTGGGGATATTGTTACGCTGGATTTAGTTCTGCGAGTGAATGGCTGGTATGGAGATGCTGCAATTACCGTACCGGTTGGGGTCAGCACTCCGTCCAATGCCCAGCTTATCCAAACTGCCCGGAGGGCGACCTTGCGGGGAATAGAAAAGGCAAGGGCCGGTGCTCGTATAGGAGATATTGGCGCGGAAATTGAAGCTGTGGCGAAACAGTTCGGCTGTAGGGTTATTGAGAATTTGATAGGCCATGGAATCGGTCGAGAACTGCATGAAGGACCGGCTGTGTTTTCAAATGGAGAATTAGGAGTTGGGGCTCCCATTGTTCCGGGTATGGTTTTTACCATTGAACCCGTAATTACCAATGGAACAGGAGAAATATACACTGAAGATGGTAAGACCGCGTACAGGACGATTGATAAGCGCAGCACCGCTGTCTTCGAGCATACCATTGCAATTCTCTCCGACCGAACTCTGGTACTTACTAAAGTCAATCAAACGGATATATCCTCTTGCCATAAATTTGGAAACCTGCTATAAATGGGCCTGTTAATTGTAAATTGCCGCCTTAGCTCAGCTGGCCAGAGCACGTGACTTGTAATCTCGGGGTCTTCGGTTCGAATCCGAAAGGCGGCTGTTACGGTGAAAGTGAGGCCGTGGTAAATTTCAACATCGGTTATGTGAACCGGCTTGACAAAAAATGAACTATTTAGTAAGTTCATCACCGAGCAATGGGGAGGTTCCCGAGTGGTCAAAGGGGGCAGACTGTAAATCTGTTGGCTTCGCCTTCGAAGGTTCAAATCCTTCTCTCCCCACTAAAATTGTATGAAGGTCTTCCTGAAACCAGGAAGACCTTTTTTTTGCTGCTGTTATGGGGTATATTGAAAGAACCAAATCTCTTTGCAGGGAGTCGGGATGGGAGATGTTTTTTATCGTGAGGGTTTACACTTCGAGTGTCAGCGATGCTCAAACTGCTGTCGTCATGAACCGGGTTTTGTGTTTCTTTCATACAACGATCTTGACAGGTTGCAGCAAGCCACCGGTGTCGGTCGTGCAGAGTTTGTACAGCGCTATTGCCGCGGGGTCTACATAAACGGT